>NZ_JBYIRL010000055.1:0-48961 GCF_057708125.1 Actinacidiphila sp. bgisy145 | reverse complement strand
CGTCTGGACGCTGGTCGGCACCGCGACCGGGGTCAGCGTGTGGGCGAACGCCCTGCACGCCGTCCGCCTCAACGATCAGGCGCCTACTGCCGGCGGGTTGCAGCTCGGCGACACCGTGGTCGCCTACCTGTCCACCGTCGCACCGCTGGCCCTGGCCGGAGCGGTCCACCTGTACATCCTCATCGCCCGAGGCCCGGACAACCGCAGCGAACGCAGCGGCCGGGCTGACCGAGCCGGTCACGATCAGGCCGGTCAGCGGTCACCCCACCCCGCTCAGGTCAGTGCCGGTCAGCCGATCGGTGCGCCGACCGACACACACCGGGTGACCGCTCACCGCTCGGAGGACAGCGTGGTCACTGCGACCGACCGGGCTGGTCAGCGGTCACCGCACCCCGGTCAGGCCGGAGCCGGTCAGCCGGTCAGCGCGCCGACCGACCCATCCCGGGTGACCGCCAACACGCCCACCGCGCCCGCCCGGTCACTGACCCGGGCGGGTGACCGAGCGAACGACGGCCGCCCGGTCACCGGTCAGGACACCGACGTTAAGCAGGGCGCTGACCTGGGCGGTCAGCCGGACAGCGGCCCGGCGGTCAGTGGCCGGCCGGACGTCACCGCGCCGGTCACCGCCCGCCCGGTCGGCCACCCGCCGGTCGCTGACCTGCCGGTCGCTCCTGCGCCGGTCAGCGACCGCGGACCCCGCAGAGCCGGTGACCGGCGGCCTGACCTGGACACCGAGGAGCTGCTGGAGATCGCCCGGTCAGCGGTCAAAGCGCAGGACAAGCTCACCCGGCAGGTCGTCGCGCAGGACATCCGGGGTCAGCGGATACCGCTGTCCAGCGACACGCTGACCGCGCTGATGGCTCAGCTCCGCGAACAGCGCGACGAGCCGGTCACCACCTCCCGCGACTGACCGGCCATCCGAGGTCGGGTGACCAGGCCGGACAACCCGGCCGGTCACCCGCCCCGGACAGCCACCTTCCGACTCCCTCCGACCGACTGGAGAGCACCATCATGCGCACCAACCCTGCTAGGTCCGCCGAAGTGGAGACCTGGCTGGCCGTCCTGGTTCGGGAAGGCCACCTCCACCGCGCCGAAGCAGGCCCGGACACCACCTGGGTCGTGCAGAAGGGCCGTCATAGCCGCCCGTGGACGCTGCACCACCCGGTCCTGGCGATGGACTTCGTCGAGGACATCCTGCGCCAGGTCGACCAGCGGGGAGCGGAGTCGGACCGGTGACCGCCAACGACACGTCGCCCACCACCCCTGACCAGCAGCGCAACATCAACTCGGCTCCTGGCGGAGCAAGTTGTCGCGTTCGACGGTCCCACGGCCCGTCGATCGCACTTGCCCCCGCCCAGGGGGGCGGGGGAAGTCCGGCGGGTTCCCGAGCGAGGGCGCACGGGGACCTGCCGGACTCCCGGCACCAGAGGGCGCCGGAGAGGGGAGAAGCAGACGACCGCGCGCCGCGCGAGCAGCCCAACCCGCCCGCGTTTCCCGACCGCGCTCCGCGCCGCCGCTCCCGAAACTCCAGCCAGCGCACCTACAAGTTGACCACGCGCCTGTCCCTCGCCGAGAAGACCGAGATCAGTGACGCCGCAGCGCAGCGCGCGGTGACCGTCGCGCGCTTCCTTGCCGCCGCCGCCCTCACTGCCGCCCGCGGTTCGCTGCCTGTGCACGGCAACGAGCAGCTTGACACGGCGATCGACGAGCTGGCCGCCCTGCGCACCGCGGTCTCCCGCGTCGGCAACAACATCAACCAGATCGCCTACGTCTACAACTCCGGCGGCCAGCCCCGCTCCGGCGAACTCGACCACACCCTCGGCGTCCTGCACCGGATCTTTGCCCGCATCGATGACACTGCCGACGCCCTGGCACGCAGGCGGCTGTGATGGTCCCCAAGATCCGGCGCGGCTCGCGCACCCACGGCGTGCTCGTCTACCTTTTCGGCCCCGGCAAGCGTGACGAGCACACCGACCCCCACCTCGTCGGCTCCTGGGACGGCTTCGCCCCCGACCCCGGCCGAGACACCAGCCCCGATCCCGACCCGAGGGCCACCCTCGCGCGCCTGGCCGCCGCGTTGGACCTGCGTGTCAAGCAGGCTGGCACTCGGGCCCCGGCACAGCACGTGTGGCACTGCTCGGTCCGCACCGACCCCGGCGACCGCACGCTGAGCGATGCCGAGTGGAGCACTGTCGCCCGCCGCCTGGTCCAGGCCGTCGGCCTTGCACCCGATGGTGATCCGGACGGTTGCCGCTGGGTCGCCGTACGGCACGCCGAGGACCATATCCACATCGTGGCCACCATGGTCCGGGGCGACCTGCGCCGACCCCGCATGAACTACGACTACCGCAAGGCCCAGGCCGAATGCCGCCGCATCGAGAAGGAATGGGGCTTGCGCCGGCTCAAGCCCGGTGACGGCACCGCAGCGAAGAACCCCACCAGCGCCGAGCGATTCAAAGCCGAACGCGTCGGCCGCAGCGAGACCCCACGCGAGACACTGCGCGAAGCCGTCCGGCAGGCGCTTGCCGGAGCCGCTGACGAAGCCGAGTTCTTCACCCGGCTCCGCGACAAGGGCCTGCGCGTCAAGCTGCGCGAGGCTCCCTCGGGCGACAGCATCGGGTACTCGGTCGCGCTGCCCGGCGACCGCAACCGCGACGGAACACCGATCTGGTTCCCCGGCTCCACCCTCGCGCCCGACCTGTCACTGCCCAAGATCCGCCTCCGCCTGGCCGACCCACCCGGCGACGACCCGACAGCCCCGGAGGTTGGTACCGGCCGAACCGCGTGGCCACCGACAGCCCAGGGTCGGCGCACCGCGACCGGGATCGCGGAACGCGCCGCCGTGGTCCTGGACGGCGGCGACGACGAAGCCGCCACCCAGCTCGTCGGGATGGGCGAACTCCTCGACGCCGTCGCCCAGACCTCCCCGGCCGCCACCCGCGCCGAGCTGGCCGCCGCCGCCCGCTCCTTCGAACGCGCCACCCGCAGCCACATCCGCGCGGAAAACGCCGATGCCCGCGCGATGCGCTCCGCCGCGAGGGGCATCATCCAGGCCGGCGGCGCACTGGGCCGGGGCGAGGACGGCGGCGCCACCGCGATGCTCCTGTCCACCCTGGTCCTGGCCGCCATCACCGCCGCCCGCTGGCACTCCGCCCGCGGACACGCCCAGCAAGCAGCAGCCTCACGCCAGACCGCCCAGCACCTGCGCGCCGCCTACCAACAGGCCGCCGCTTCACCCATGCAGGCCCTGCACGCCCACGGCCGAGCCCTGCCTGAAGGCCAGCGCCGCGGCTATGAGATCACCATCCGCGCGGCACTGCCCCACGATCTCCCCCGCACCGATAGCGAGGCCCAGCACGACGCGCTGGCCGCCACCCTTGCCCAGGCGGAACAGGCCGGCCACGACCCCGACGCCCTACTCCAACAGGCCGTCGACATGCGCGAACTCGACTCCGCCGAGAACGTGAACGACGTCCTGGTCTGGCGCCTGCGCCGTCTCGCCGACCTCCCTGCACACCCTGGCCCCATCTCCCCACTCCCGAAGGCCGGCACCGGTCGCACTGCGCCTCCGGCTCGCCGACCTGGTGTCCACCGTGCGCCGCCCTCGGCGCCCCGCCCGGATACTCCGGACTCTCGCAACCGTCCGCCGCGCCGCTGACACTCCGGTCCGAAAGGCCCGCATCCGGCCTGCCGGACCGGCTGAAACCCCCTGGACAACCGGCCCCACCTGCTGTTACGGATGAACAGACAGGCTCACACACGGAGATGACGCTCGTGCTCAGAACGAACAACCACCGCGCAGAGGCACCTCCCGCCCCGCCTGCTGCCCCGGCCAGCAGCGACCCGCTGCTGCAACTCCAGCATGAACTCCAGCCTCCCACCGGCCCCCGCGCCTACCGCTACATCCGCCACCCCCAGGTGCTGGCCCTGCGCGGCATCCCCGTGATGTGCACGGCCTGCCGAGCGCGGCGGGACTGGCTCCTGATCAACCAGGGCCGCAACACCTGGGTCCACTGCCGCTGCAACAACGAGTGGCACGAACCCGAGATCACCCGCGCCGCCTTCGAGGCGCTGACCCGCCTCCCCGACACCATCACCTACGCCAGCGTGGAGGAGGGCGTGGCCGCCATGGGCTTCGACGGGACCTTCACCGGCATCTACCTGGAGTAGCCGAGCGGCATTGCATCCGAAGTGGATTTTATCGGTGCGGCATCGCGAGCCGTCTCTGCTCATGTGCCGTGCGAGTGAGGTCAGATGATGATCTGGGACTCCACAGGACGGTGGCGGAGATGGCCCTTGCAGGACGAATGTGGTGGGTGGCTTCAACCGATGTCGGACAGGAACCGGGCGAAGGAGGCCGTGAGGTCGTGGATGGGTTGGGCGGCTCCGGTTCCGGCGACGAAGAATCCGAAGAGGAACAGGAGGATTGCTCCGCTGGCGTTGGTCGACTTGCTCTTAAGAGCGAAGAAGGAGGCAATGCCGAAGACCAGCACCGCCGAGGAGGTCACGGTCATCGGGCGACCTTCCGGCGGTATTTGGTGGATAGACCGGTCGGTTTAGGTAACTGGCGCGTCAGGGTGACCTGTCCGGAGGGCGCCGGTGGAAAGTCGCGTAAAGTCGCAGAGCGGGGGACGGGCCAGTCGGACAGGTGGTGGGGAGTCGATGGGGAGGGAGAGCTACCGGCAGCGGCCATTCGTCTTCCTTGGGTTTCTGTGGGACGGGTGAGAATGGTGCACGGAGCACGTGAGACGTGTGCCTCGGTCCACTTCTTCACCACAATGGCGTGACGCGCCGTCTCTGTCGTCCTTCCTGTCCTGGCATTGCCGATACTCAAATGTCAGTACGCCTGCTTCGTCACCTACAGCGCCTGCAGTACGGGAGCGGCGCTGGCGCGATGTCCGAACGGAGTCGTGGTCAGGTGTGAGGGGTTTCGGGGCGTACGAGGCCGTTCTGGTAGGCGATGACGACGAGTTGGGCGCGGTCGCGGGCGCCGAGTTTGGTCATGGCGCGCTGGATGTGGGTGCGGACGGTCAGGACGCTGAGGACGAGGTGTGCGGCGATCTCGTCGTTGGATTTGCCGTGGGCGGCGAGGGCGGTGACCTCCTGTTCGCGTGGTGTGAGGTCGTGGAGCCGTTCGGCCGGGGCGAGCGGCGGTGTCGTAGGGGTGGTGAGGAAGCGGGTGATGAGGGCCTGGGTGGCGCCGGGGGACAGCAGGGCCTCGCCCGCGGCGACGGTGCGGATGCCGGCCAGGAGGGTGTCGGTGGTGACGTACTTGCCGAGGAAGCCGCTGGCTCCGACGCGCAGGGCCTGGGCGACGTACTCCTCGGTCTCGAACATGGTGAGGATGAGGACGCGGGTGCCGGCGAGGTCGGGGTCGTCGCAGATGGCGGCGGTGGCGGCCAGGCCGTCGGTGCCGGGCATGCGGATGTCCATGAGGACGACGTCGGGCTGGCGTGCGCGGGCGAGTTCCACGGCCTGCTTCCCGTCGGCTGCTTCTCCTACGACTTCCATGTCCTCGACGGAGTCGATGAGCATCCGGAAGGTGCCGCGCAGGAGGGCTTGGTCGTCGGCGAGCAGGACACGGATGGTCAACGGGAGTCCTCGTGCGGGTCGGCCAGGTCGTCGGCCTGGGGCAGGGGTTGGATGGGGAGGTTGGCGGTGACGTCGAAGCCGCCTTCGGTGCGGGGGCCGGCCCGAAGGTCGCCGCCGACGGAGTGGGCGCGTTCGCGCATGCCCATCAGGCCGTATCCGCCGCCGGGGAGCGCTGGCGGGCCGGGTGGGCCGTCGTTGGCCACGGTGAGGCGCAGGTGGGTGTCGGTGTAGGTCAAGTGGACGCGGGCGGTGCGGTCGGAGGCGTGCTTGGCGGCGTTGGTTAGGGCTTCCTGGATGATGCGGTAGGCCGTCAGGTCCACCCCTGGTGACAAGGGGCGCACGGTGCCGTCGGTGGTGACGGTGACGGTCAGGCCAGCCGACTCGCAGGCGGCCGTCAGTCGCGGCAGGCGGTCCAGGCCGGGGGTGGGTTCCAGCGGGTCGGCCTGCGGGCCGTCGGTCTGTCGCAGCACGCCGACGGTGGCGCGCAGTTCCAGTAGGGCGGAGGAGGTGGTGCCGACGAGGTCGGTGAGGATCTTGCGGGCCTGTTCGGGGTGGGTGGCGGCGAGGTGGGCGGCGGTGCCGGCCTGGGCGTGGGCGACGGCCATGTGGTGGGCGACGGCGTCGTGGAGTTCACGGGCGATGCGCATGCGCTCCTCGGTCACTCTGAGGCGGGCCTCCTCCTCGCGGGTGCGCTCGGCGTGTGCGGCACGGGCTTGGGCCGAGGCGAGGTAGGCGCGGCGGAAGCGGCTCAGGGTGCCCAGCGACAGGGGGAGCAGGAGCCACAGGATCGTGCCGAGGGAGCGCAGCATGAAGTTGTCGCCGAGCGGTGCGCCGGACAGGGAGGTGGCCACCAGCACGGCGGCGGTGGGGTAGGAGTAGAGCGCGGTGGTGCGGGAGTCGGTGAGGGTGCCGAGCCAGTACAGGGCGGCCATGACGGGGGCCAGGAGCAGGGGGCTGGGCAGGTAGCCCAGGGCGGTCAGGACCGCCGCGGCCGCTGTGGTGGCCGCCAGCGCCGTGCGCGGGTGCCTGCGGGCTTGGAGCAGGGTCGCACCGCAGAACAGGGCGAGGATCCGGGCGAGCCAGGGGTTGCTCGGCAGTGAGGCGTTTCCCGTGTTGATGTCGGCGCCCAGCAGCATGCAGGCGCACAGCGCCACCGCCAGCACCACCTCCGCCGTCCGGGGGTGGTGCTGCGCATAGCGTTCGAGGTGGCTCGTCATAGTGGTTCTTCCGGGTGCGGGTGCCTTGCTCCATGGTCGCTGATCGCCAGGAGGCGGCGCGAGGCTGGTCGAGCGCGTGTCACGACTGGCCCCGCGGGCGGTCATGGCGTGCGGAACGTTCCTTGAACCTGCTCGCACCGATGTGTCCGAGGTCTGCTCTGTGCCGTGACCTGCTCGGAATTCCGTGCTCATCCGACCTCATTGGCGAATGTGCCGGTGTTGAGGGCTGGTTGTGCGAGTGGGCGGCTTGTTTTTTCTGATCATTTCCGTAGAGCTTCGAGTGCGGCCGTTGCCATTCCGGATTCGCCTCGTGCGTTGGGGTGAACGGAGGCGGCGGCGTTTTGCGTGATGGGGGGTTCGATCCACCGGGTGTCACGGTTGTCACAGGCCGTGTAGTTCTTCGAGGGGGTGGCGGTGTCGATGTAGCGGACGTTTGCTGCTTTGGCCTGCTGGCGCAGCATGGTGTTGAGGCTGTCTTCCACGTGGTGGAGGTAGGCGGTGTCGTCGGGCGAGAGTCCGAAGGAGCGGGTGCAGGCGTTCGTGGTGCCCGAAGGCAAGATGGTGGGGTACCCGATGACGAGAATCCGGGCCCGGGGGGCCTTGCGGTGGATGTCCTTCAAGGCGTGTGCGATGTCCGGCGCGATGGCATTGATGCGCTGTTGGAGCTGGTCGGTTCCGCCGAGGTTGTATCGGCGTTTACAGGCGTCGGGCAGGACGAAATGGCCGATTCCGATGGCGTAGTCGGCGGCGTCCATGGTGATGCATTCCTTGAGGATCGAGGTGAATTCGATGTCGTTGCCGCCGATTCCCAAGGTGACCAGGCGGGTCCGGGACGAGAGGGGGAGTTCCTGCGGCGGGTTGGTTCCGTGGGAGGTGTGCTGGGAACTGGTGAGGTCGTCGACGGTGGCGCCGCTGCAGCTCATGTCGACGAAGCGGGTGCCGGTCAGGCCGAGTCCTCCGGCTATGTCGGAGGGGTAGTTTGCGTCGGAGCGCTGGCATCCGGGCGGCTGTGCCGTCTGGCCGGGCACGTCGGGTGCCGCGGTGTAGGAGTCGCCGAGCGCGACGTAGGGCCCTTTCGAGGATGCGGCGTCTGCGGGCTTCGCGGAGGCCCCGGCATGGTCCTGATCTGTGCAGGCGACGCCTGCCCCCACCAGGGCAGCGGTCAGGGCGAGGGCGTACGCGATGACGGTGGTACGGCACATGGCTGCTCCGGGGCTGGCTGACAGGAACGTGCGTGCCTGCGGCAGGTACGGGTGACCGCCGGACCTTCGAAGAGGTGGTGTGCGTCGGGGTGGGACGAAAGGCCGCCGGTGCGGATCCGGGCTTACGTCGGTGGAGGCCACGACATCACCGCGAGCACGGATGTCCGGCGAGTGCAGGCGGCCCGGGAACGTGTCCCGGGCCGCCTGCGTGCGGGGGCGAGGCCGCTCACGCGCGGGTTCGCACGAGCGCGGGGGGGCTTGCTTACACGCGGGCCCGCACCTGCCCGTCCGGGGCGGGGGCGCCGTCGTGGTCCTGGTCACCGCTCGCGTGCGGGGTGAGGGCTTCGCCTTCGATGTCGACGTGGGGCAGGAAGCGGTCCAGCCACTTCGGCAGCCACCATGCCTTCTCGCCGATCAGGGCGAGGACGGCGGGCACGATGGCCATGCGGACGACGAAGGCGTCCAGGAGTACCGCGGCGGCCAGGCCGAACCCGATCATCTTGATCATCGAGCCCTTCTCCTCGATGAACCCGGAGAAGACAGCGATCATGATCAGTGCGGCGGCGACCACCACGCGGGCGCTGTGGCGGAATCCGGAGACCACCGCGTGGCGGGCGTCCTCGCCGTGGGCGTACGCCTCCCGCATCCGGGAGAGCAGGAACACCTCGTAGTCCATGGCCAGGCCGAAGACGATGCCCACCATGAAGATCGGCATGAGGCTCATGATCGGTCCGGTCTGCTGGACGCCGAACAGGGACGCGGCGTGTCCTTGCTGGAAGACGAGGACGACCAGGCCGATCGCGGCCAGCACGGACAGGACGAAGCCGAGGGCCGCCTTGATCGGCACGAGCACGGACCGGAAGACCACCAGCAGCAGGACGAACGCCAGGCCGACGACGACGGCGAGGTAGGGCACCAGCGCGGACTGGACCTTGGCCGCGACGTCGATGTTCAGCGCGGTGGTGCCGGTGACGTAGAAGGCCGCGGAGGTGCCCGACTCGATCGCCGGGCGGTGGTCGCGGATGGTCTTCACCAGGGTCTTGGTCTTGGCGTCGGTGGGGCTGGTGGAGGGGGTGGCGGAGAAGATCGCCGTGTCGCTGGTCTTGTCGAAGCTGGGCGGGGAGACCGAGACGATGCCCTTGGAGTCGCCGATGCGCTGGCTGATCTGGTTGACGGCGGTCTTGGCATCGGGCGCCTTCTTGGCGTCCACGACGATGGTCAGGGGGCCGTTGAAGCCGGGGCCGAAGCCCTGGGCGAGGTCGTCGTAGGCGCGGCGCTGGGTAGTGCTCTTGGACAGGGCCTCGTCACCGGGCATGCCCAGGTGTAGTGAGGCGACCGGCAGGGCGAGCGCGCCGAGGCCCACGACGCTGGCGACCAGCACCGTCACCGGGCGGCGCAGGACGAAGCGTGCCCAGCGGGTGCCCAGGTTGTCCCGCCCGGCCGCCTTTGTCTCCTCGCGCTGCGGGCCGGTGGCGTCGGGGCCGGTCTTGGGGCGGGAGCGGGGCCGCCTGCCGGGCATCAGCGTGCTGGTGCGCCGGTTGTCTGGTGTGTGGTCCTGCTGCTTGGCGGCCTTGCGGACCTTGCGGGCCAGGACCGCGTTCGGCCAGAATCCCAGCAGCATCGGGACGACGGTGAGGGCGACCAGGACGGCGACGGCGACCGCGCCCGCGGCGGCCAGTCCCATCTTCGTCAGTGTCGGGATGCCCACGACCGACAGGCCCGCCAGGGCGATCACCACGGTGAGCCCGGCGAAGACGACGGCCGATCCGGCGGTCCCCACCGCCATGCCGGCCGCCTCCTGCGGGGCGCGGCCGCGGGCCCGCTCCTCCCGGTAGCGGGAGATGACGAAGAGGGCGTAGTCGATGCCGACCGCCAGGCCCAGCATCATGCCCAGGGTGAGGGTGTCGGAGGTCAGCCCCAGCGGGTGGCCCAGCAGCAGGATCGCGAACAGGCTCGCCGCCGCGCCGATGATCGCGGTCAGCAGCGGCATGCCAGCAGCGGTGAGTGACCCGAAGGTGACCAGCAGGACCACGGCCGCCACCGCGATCCCGATCACCTCGGAGACACCGCTGGGCCCGTCGCCGCCATCGGTCGCGGAGCCGCCCATCTCGACGGTCAGACCGTCGTGGCGCCCCTGGTCGGCGGCCTTGTCCAGCGCCTGGCGGCTGGCGTCCGTGACATCGGAGTCCGCCACCTTGTAGGTGACCACCGCGTACGCCGTGGAACCGTCCTTGCTGACCGCCTGCGACGCGAACGGGTCCGCGACGCCAGCCACCTGCGGGCCGCCGGCCAGTGCGTGCACGGTGTCCTCCACCGCCGCCCGGTTGGCGGCCGCGGTCACTTTCTGCCCGTGCGGGGCGACGAAGACCACCTGGGCCGACGCCCCGTCCGCCGCCGCACCGGGGAAGCGCTGTTGGATGAGGTCGTACGCCTTCTGGGACTCGATCCCCGGCATCGACAGGTCGCCGTCGGACGTCCCCTGCGCGTTGAGGCCGCCGATCGCCACGGCGGCCAGCACCGCCACCCAGATGAGGGCGAACCAGCCTCGCCGCCGGAAGGCCAACCTGCCTAGTCGATACAGAAACGACGCCATCGGGACACTCCAGATCCACTCGTGATTACTTCACCAGCGTGGCCCGGAGGCCCCCTCCGCGTCGTCCTGCCGCTACGGGCATTGCCGGGTACCGAAACGGCAGTACAGGTACTGCCGCAGCAGTAGATGAGGACGCCGCCGACCGGCCGCAGGAACCCGCCGATCGCACACCTTCTCGCACCCGCCATGCCGCGGGATTACCGCAAGGCCCTGGAAACGGCCACGGCCGCCGCCGGCTCGGCGGAGCGACTTCCACCACAGCTTCTTGTCGTCGATCCCGGGTCCCCTTCAAGAAGGCGTGACTGATCATGTGCTCGTCGCAGGCGACTTTCCCGAGAGGTTCTACAGCCTCGCCGTCCCAGCCCGGCTGGCCTTCCCGCTACTGCACTAAGCATCGAGCGGAAAACTCCCTGGTTTGTCCGCCGCTCGATCCGTCGCTGAGGACGACTCCGTGCAGCCCCGCGGGGTTAGGCTCCCGTCCGATTTCATGGTCGACTCCCCGTCGGGCACTACCGCTGAGCGAGGTTCCCCCGGATTCCAGCCGTCCATTCGGTCCCGCCACTCGACGCGTCGCAGGGTGAACGCTAAACGGCCACAGAACAGTGCCGTGGCACCAATGACTGCGCCGGTGACGTACTCCTGGCGAGCCCTTCCGTGCGCTGCCTTCGCCAGCACGGGACTCATCACCGCCGTGAAGCCGGCAACTGCGAGCAGGGCACCCGCCACCACGGCACGCACCATCTCCCTTGTGGTTGCGCCCCGCTCGGTCGGCTTACGTCCTGTCCGCACCGCTGGATCTCCTCCCGTCCCGGCGCATCCCCGCCATTTCGCGCGGTTCGGGGCGAGAGTCGCGGTAGCGACGACCTTGCATCAGTCGCAGGTGACCGCCCATTGACCGCGTGGTCTGCCTCAAGCCCGGCAGCACGAATCGAGGCATAGCACCGATCGCGGGGCCAGCCCTTGCGGAGGGAGCCCACATAGACCCGATCACGCCGTACCCGACCAGGGTCACTGAGCGCGCCATCACTCGTCGTCGTGCGGTTACGGGCACTTCTCCGTACTGAATCCGCAGTAGAAGGAGCTGGAGATGCCGCGGCGTAGTACCCACGCGGCGTGCGGGCCCGGCCCCCAGCCCGGCATCACTGTCAACCCCGCCGCCGTAGGCAATGGCCGAGGTCGGCATCGACATCTCCGCACCAGCAGCGGCGGGCCCGGACCAGCGGGGTGGCCGACGAGCTGGTTCCGGTGGCCGGCCGGGGGCCTGCGTGGCCGTTCGTGCGTGCGGCCGAGGAGGCCGGTGCGGGGTTGCGGGAGCCGACGGAACGGACCCGACGCCGACTGGTCGACGCGCTGGAGGACGCGGCCGAGCACGACGAGAATTCGCCGCCGCACTGGCAGCGGGCCCGGTGAACACTGCGGCCGACACTCCGTATTCGTCTTCGACGGTGAGTGTCAGCAACCGCTGACCTGATCGGGCCAACGGCAAGGCCGCCCCGTGCCGGTGGGCACGGGGCGGCCTTCTGCGGTCGCAGTTGGGGAGTCAGGTGTTGGCCAACTGGTTGGACAGGTCCAGGGCGGACGTGGCGTAGGCGAGGGCTTGGCACAGGCCGGTGACCTCGTAGAGGGTGGGGCGGATGAGGTCGGGCCAGTCGTCGGGGGCGGCGGGCCAGCGGGCGAGCAGCACTTCGGTGGTGGCGAGGCCGAGGTGGGCGTGGACGGTCCAGCCTGCGGGGGAGGCGGGTTCCCAGCTCAGGCGGATGCGGCCGAGGGGGAGGGTGGTGGCGGGTGTGGGGAGCCAGGCGACGTCGAGGGGGCCGTCGGGGAGGCCGGAGACGCGGCGGACGAGTGCGCCGCCGGTGCCGGTCGGCATCGGCTGCAGGGCGAGGGTGCGCAGCGGCTGGACATCGGAAGGGTGGGGTGGGGCGGGGATGTGTTCCTCCGGGTGGTTGGGGGTCAGGCCCAGGACAGGCGGTCGCTGACCGCGGTCGGGAGGTAGCCCTCCTGTCCGTCCTCGACGAGGTACACCAGTCCGTCGTTGATGACGAGGTTTGTGCCGAGGAAGTGGGCGAAGGGGAAATCGGGGTTGACGGCGATGCGGACCCGCAGGTTGGGGTCGAGGTTCTGGAGCTGCTGGAGCAGGTAGCCGACGGTCAGGTCTTGGGGCACGGGAACCTCCGCGAAGCTGGATACGGGGCGGGGACGAAGTGGTGCGGTGGAGCGTCAGCGCATGTTGAAGCCGAGCGTGTCGCGCAGCAGCGGGCTTGCCGGTATCTGGTGGGGCGAGGTGGCGGTGGCGGGATTCGTTGACGTAGCCCTTGCCGGGTTGCTGCATCTGCCAGTTCCCGCAGGAGCAGACGGCCTGGGTGTAGGCGCGGCCGGGGCAGTTGAGGTGGAGCGGTTTGCCGGAGCTGGTGTGCTTGTGCTCGGGTGGGCACGGCGTGCGGTCGGCGTGGTGGTTGGTCAGCGCGGCGCGGAAGGCCACGGAAGTCCCCGGTCGGGAGAGCGCCGGTCGGCCCGGTGCGCGGATCGACCGGGTGGTGAGAGGCGTTCAGGCGGCCAGCAGGAACAGGCGCTCGGTGATTGGCGTGCTCTCGTCGGCCACTGTGACCAGGCCCTTGTGCAGCAGGCGGAGCAGGGACCGGGCGGTGTCGACGTGGCGGGTGCCCATGGCGTGGCTGATCTCGGGGAGGCAGGCTCCGTCGGGCAGGGCGGCGAGGAGGGCGACGATGTCGCTGTCGCGGGCGAGGGACTGCTCGTAGGAGTAATCCCAGGTGTGCACCAGGCCGTTGACGGTGATGACCAGGCTGAGCACGAACCCGGTGCTGTGCACCGGGCTGGTGGCCGCCAGGGCGAGGCCGAAGACGGTGACGGCGGGACCGCAGAACCGGTGCGTGGCGTGTGAGAGCAAGGGCGACTCCTTTGTGCGAGCGGCAGTTGGTAGGGGGCGGTCCCGCCGGGGCCGGGCCGCCGATGATTCAGCGGTCCACGTGGCTGATCAGCGCTTCGAGGAACGCGGCGACGGCACGGCTCGGGACATCCGGGCCGAACTCCTGCACCCAGGGCTCCGCGTCGTCCTCGGCGGGGGTGGCACGGACGGTCCAGACGATGCCGCGCATCCAGGCGGAGGTGTCCTCCGGCAGCCAGCCGCCGTAGACCCGCCCGTCCGGGCTGGTGCAGTGCACGTTAGCCTGCGGGGTGTCGACGATCGCCCAGCCGCGCTCGCTGAGCAGGCTGAGCACCGGTTCCGCGCTGCCGTCGCCGGCCAGGGAGGGGCGCTGCGCGACGACGGGGCGGAAGAGGACGGGCAGGTTGCCTTCGGCGGTGTCCAAAACGGGGTTATCCCTTCGTTGACCTGCGGTTTTCCCCGACACCCGTACGTTGACATGGGGTGTGCCGACGTACGTAGTCCTTTCCGGCGGGAGCGCGTCTGCCGTGGGCGAACTGCACCCGGAGACGGGAGAACAGGCCGCCCGGGAATGGATCGGGGCTGCCAGTTGTCGTAGAGGGGTTGCGGCGCACGGCCGTACGAGGCCGGAGGGGGAAGCACATGGCGGAGCAGGGCGGCAGACACTGGGACGGGGCCGGGCTGGAGCGCAAGATCCGCAGCAGCGGGCGGCCGTGGACAGTCGGCGACATCGTGATGGTCGACGACGGCCAGTGGGCCGTGGACCTCGCCGAACCGGCAGACCCCGAAGCGGACGCGGTGGTGGAGCGCCGGGCCGCCGACGGGCGGCGCGTGGAGATGACGGTGGAGGAGCTGGCCCGCGCGATCGACGCCCGGTTCGAGGACACCCGCCGCGACGGCACGACCGACTGAGCCTCAACCCTCCTTCGTGGATGCGGCGGCGGCGCGCGCCGCCGCGTTCTGGTCGGCGATGTCCGCGGCGAGCCGCAGCACGGTGCCGGCGGCGGGGTGTCCGAGCGGAGCTGCGCTGATGACCTGGCGGATGAGCCGGAAGGCGGCGTGCGGGCTCCATTCGAGCTGGCTGTCGGGGTAGGGCTGGTGCCCGTTGTCCATCCCGGTGAGGCCGTTGCGGACCCGACGGAGCGTGGTGACGTTCACCGTGGGCCGCCGGGTGGTGCGGGCGGCCTGGATGGTGTCGTCGAGGAGCTGGCACAGCGCTGGGTATGCGGGAGTCCACGAGGCGGGGCGTTCGGTGGGCATGGGGAGGTCCTCCTGGCGGTTGTGGTGTCGTCGGACAGTGCAGAGGACACGGCGGTGTGGCGGCGAGGTGGACCGCCGGGGGTGATCGTCGGGCTGTGCTTCTTTGGCTTTGTTCACGAGACCCGACGGCACCTGTACGCGCGTTTGGAAGGCGTCGGCGGTGCGTCGTGTTCGATGTTCGTGAGAACCGGCAGCGCCGCACAGCCCGCCGTCGCAGAGCCGCCACTCGGGTGCTGCGACGCCCCCAGCGGCTCTGCGCTGTGCCTCTGTGACCCAGCCATAGAGACTCCGCAAAAACCATTTGGCGGACCCGGTTCAGCCACTGCTACATTCGTGGAGGCCGTGCGAAAGATCGAGGAGGTGGTACCCGTGAACGTATCGACGTGGGTGCTCTCCTCAGGGGTCACGGTCGGGCGATAGGCAGGTCGTCCGGGAGCGCCGTTCCAGTGCACTCCCGAAAGGCACAACCGTGCATGTCACCTCTGAGCAGCGTCTCGACGACGGCGTCCGCGAGCGCGCCTTCACCCTCGGCGACATCCCCGGCCTCCTCTGGACGCCCGGGCACGCCTCCGCCTCCGCACCGGTGCCGCTGATCCTGCTCGGCCATCCGACCCTCGGGCTGGCGAAGATGTATCCCCGACTTGCGGCCCGGGCCCGCCACTCCGCGGCGCAGGGCTTCGCCACGGCCACCGTCGAACTCCCCGGATGCGGGGACCGCCCCCGCTGGCCCGCCATGGAGCAGACCCGCGCCGAGCTGCGCCGAACCCTGCAGGCCGGTGAACCGGTCGGCGACGAGCTCGTCGACGCCCTCATCCTCCCGCTGGTCGACAAGGCCGTCCCGGAATGGCAGACCGCCCTGGACGCGTTCCTCGCACTGCCCGAGGTCGGCGGACCAGTCGGCTACTCGGGAGGCGTGATCTCCATCGGCATCCGCCTGGCGGCGGTCGACGCGCGCATCGCGGCCGCCGGTCTCTTCGCCGGGAGTTACGTGCCGCGCGCCATGTTCGAAGAGGCACGGCAGGTCACCATTCCGCTGCATGTCCTGCTGCAGTGGGACGACGAGGGCAACGATCGACAGGCCGCCCTGGACCTGTTCGACGCCTTCGGCTCCACGGAGAAAACTCTGGAGGCCAACATGGGCGGCCACACCGGCGTCCCGCAGTTCGCGGGCGCTGCTGCGGCCCAGTTCTTCACACGGCACCTGAAATGAGGCCGGGCCGTCAGACCGGCAGCAGACGGTAGCTGAGGCCAGCGACATACCGCTCGTCAAGGACGGTCCAGGCCCTCGGTCTACACCGTGTGCCCCCTGCCGAACGCCCGGCAGGGGGCACATGCTGCTGAAGCCAAAATTGTTCTATTTCCCTTGGGCCTCCGAGCGCTGCGCAAACTCGGGTTCTGGCTCAACTTCGTGACGTAGCCACACTGAGTAGTGGTTCGCGGCCGTACCAGCCTCCGGGAAGTTGCCCGAAAATGATCAGTGGTGATCACGGGTGCCTGACAGTTCAGGGCCGTGGAAGAGATCGCCCTCCGGTTGGAGGAGTTGCTGTTCGCATCGATCGCGGACGGGTCGGTGGTGTCAATGGACGCGGACAGCGAGACGGTGCGGATCGAGGCTCGCAGTACGGCGTCAGGTTCGGCGTGTCCGGTCTGCGGGAGCTGGTCGACTCGGGTGCATAGCTCCTACCTGCGGTTTCCTGCGGATGTTCCCAGTGGAGGGCTGCGGGTGGTGCTTTGTCCGCAGGCTCGCCTGTCGGGTCGCTTCGTGCCCGCGGCGGACGATCGTTGAGCAAGTGCCGGGGCTGACCCGGAGGTACGGACGGTGGACCGAGCGTCTGCGCTCGACGCTGGCGTCGGTGGGTCTCGCCCTTGCTGGCCGGGCGGGCGCGCGGATGGCGAGTGTGTTTGGAGTGTCCGTCAGCCGCAGCACGGTGCTGCGGCTGGTCGAGGCGCTGCCTGAACCGCACTCACCAGCACCGCGGGTGGTCGGTGTCGATGAGTACGCGACGCGTAAGGGTCGGCACTACGGCACAGTGCTGGTCGACATCGAGACGCGACGGCCGGTGGACCTGCTGCCGGACCGGGAGGCATCGAGCCTGGCCGCCTGGCTGGCCAAACGGCCCGGGATCGAGGTTGTCTGCCGCGACCGAGCCCCGTTCTTTGCCGAAGGGGCCACCGTTGGGGCGCCTCAAGCCGTGCAGGTCGCTGACCGGTGGCACCTCTGGCACAACCTCAGCGAAGCCGCTGAGAGGTGTGTCGCCGGCCATCGGGGCTGCTTGCGAGGCACGACGCCCTACCCGTCCCAACAGATCAAGGAACCAGAAGAACCGGCTGACCCCCTTGGCTCGCCGTGGCCCACCGGCCACCGGTTCGCTCACAGAACCCGGTCCAACCACGCCGCTGTCCACGCGCTGCTGGCCGCCGGCCACAGCCGTCGCGCCATCCAACGCCAGCTCGGCATGACCTACCGCACGGTCAATCTCCTCGCCGATGCCACCACCCCAGAAGACCTCTTCCACGGCCAGTGGCAGGGCCGCCCCTCCCTCCTTGACGAGTACAGGCCCTACCTGGACGACCGCTGGAACCAGGGCTGCACCAACGCCTGGAAGGCATGGGAGGAGATCGTGCCACTCGGCTACAAGGGCAACTACCAGCGAGTTCGCGCCTACTTCCGCACCAAGCGCCTTTCGGACGATTCGATCACCGCACCCCCGCCCTCACCCCGCACCGTCGCCGGTTGGATCCTCCGCCACCCCGACTCCCTGTCCGCCGGCGAACAACTCCGGCTCAAGGCTGTCCTGGCCCACTGCCCCGACCTGGAAGCACTCACCGGATATGTCCGTTCCTTCGCCCAGATCCTCACTGAGCGACAGGGGCAACGACTGCCGGAGTGGCTCGACCCAGTCCGCCAGGACAACTTGCCCGGTCTCCACGCTCTCGCCGCCGGCATCGGCCGCGACCGCGACGCCGTCATCGCCGGCCTCACCATGCCCTGGAGCTCCGGCGTCGTTGAAGGACACCTCAACCGCATCAAGATGCTCAAGCGCCAGATGTTCGGCCGCGCCGGTTTCGCTCTCCTGCGGAAGCGGGTCCTGCTGGCTCCCTGATCGATGTCAGTGGCGGACTGTACCTTCCCCGCATGGGTGTGTACCTGGTGAGCGTTGGCGCGGAAGAATGGTTCGATGACGAGGAAGACGGGTGGGGCCAAGTCGCCTCGGCGCTCAACGCCGAGCTGAGCCGACGGGGCCTGCCGCCCTATGAGGACGTCCCCGCAGAGACCGATTTCGCACCTGGCTCAGGGCAGGCATTCGAGGAGAAACTGACCCCGCCCATGTCCGGATTCATCGCGTTGTGCGAAGCTCACCTGTCGCAAGCGGAATCGGAGACCGTTTGCGGCTGGACGGTGCTCGTGCCTTTCTCGCTCGATGAGGTGATCTGGTTGCCCATCAACGCTGGCTACAGCGACTCGACGATGGTCGCCGGCGCTCCTCAGGCGCTACCACTCGCGGAGAGGCTGGCAGCGGCCATCGATCTGCCGCCCGAGGCTCCAGCGACATGCGACAGCCTCGACCTGAGCATGTGGTTCCGCTCCGAAGGCGCGAAGGAACTGGCCAGCAACCGGCCAGGACCGTGGAGTGATGACCTCGACAGGGCTTTCTACGTTGCAATGTTCCTGCGAGCCGTCCAGCATTCGATCCGCCGCGGCTGCCCCATCGTCTGCACCTGAGAACCAGTCCGAGAATGTCCCCTGACCCGGTCACTCGTAGTAGCGGGATCACGAAATCTGAGCCAGAAGCGGTTCTCGTGGACAAAGCCACTTCTTCGCGGGCGTCAACGACAGGGCCCGGCTCTGAGCCTGGTCTGTAAGAGACCGCAGCGCAGCGACCGTGTGCGTGACCGAGATGCCGGCCGTCTGCTCTGAACCGTGCTGGCGATGTCTTTGAGCCGTTCAGGGGTTACCTGCGGGGCCTGTTGGCGGCCACTACCGGTCCGACGGGGGCCGAAGCCGAGGGCTGGCCGGGCGGCGGGCCCGGCGTCCGGGGCGCCTGTACGGAGCGGGCGACAGCGGCTTGGGCCAGGCGGATCGCCGGGTCACGGTCGGGGGGCCGGGCGGCTTCGCGGGCGTCGATGATGGAGCCGATGGCCTGCAGGCGGGCTTGGCTCTCGGCCTGGGCGATCCGCAGATCCACGGCCGCCCGGGTGATCCGTTCCATGTCGTAGAAGGCCGGCACCCGGCCGGGGCTGGTCATGGCGTGCAGGCGGTCCTGATGTACGACGGCCGCGTTGGACGAGACGACGAGGGTGGAGCGGATCTGCATCGCTGAGCGGAGCAGCGGGTCCTGGACCGGGCGTTGGAGGGCGAGAGTCTCCAGCGCGTCGATGGGGCGGTCCCAGGCTTTCTCGATCATCGCGGTGGCCTGGTCGAAGACCGTGGCGTCGGACACGGGTGAACTCCTCTTCTTCGCAGAAGACTTGGGTCAGCGGCCCGGCCCTGACGCTTGTGGGCGTTGCGGGGCGGAGGGCTGGCGGGGTGTCGGTATGACGGGTCGGGAGGTCCCGGTGGGCAGGGCGAGGGTGGAGTGGGCGCGGGCGGCCTGGGCGCGGCGGACGTCCAGTGGTGTCGGCGCGAGCGGCTTGACCGCTGTTGCGGTGGCCTGGGGTGGGAGATGCCGTAGGTCGTCGCCGTAGCGGATGACGGGGGCCGGGTCGGTCAGAGCGGTGTTCATCGCTGCCACCAGCCCTTGGGGGGTGAAGGAGGAGGCGGTGGCGTACCACCGATTGCCCGGCGGCCCGGCCAGCATGAGCCAGCGCTGTTGGTGTCCGGTCATCTCGGCGGTGTGGTCGTGATGGGGGCGGCGCAGGTGGACTTCGGCCAGGCCGTCCGGGGAGTGGCAGGAGACGTCGGTGCTGTCGTGGCGGTTCCATCCTGCTGCTGTCAGGGGGGGTGCCGAGGTCGAGTGCTGAGAGGTTGCTGCTGCCGTAGTAGAGGTAGGAGTTGGGGCCGTCGGTGTAGGCGGCGGCGAGCGCAGTGGTGAAGTCCGCGACGATCTCGGTGGGGGCGTTGCCCTGGAAGGCGACCAGCCAGCGCGGCATCGCGTAGGGGTCGGAGCATGCCGTGATCCTCCACGGGGCGTCGTCCTCGCCTTCGGACGGATACCTGAGACGCACAGTCCGGTCCGGCGCATGAACGCGGACATTGCCCCGCTCGTCGTGGGTCAGGTTCCAGCCCTGGTCGAGCAGGGGCTGCAGGGCCAGGTCGCGGGAGTTGGTGGATCCGGCGAGGGTAGCGGGGGGTGACCAGGTACTCGGCCCACGGATCGATCGGGGTGTGGGGCACGGGGTGCTCCTTCGAGTGTTCAGCGGCGCGGGAAGGGCACGGGCGGGGTGGGGCCGGGCAGGGCCGTGTCGGTGGCTGGCGCGGGGATGGCCGGAAGGGTGTGCGGGGTGCGGGCGAGTGCGGCGGACTTGAGTCGGTCGGAGTCCGGTTCGGGGACAGGCGTGGTGGTGACGTAGGGGAGGTTCCGCTGGGGGATGCTGGAGCGGATGCGCTGGACGGGTTCGGTGCTGCTGAACGCCCGGGCGGTCTGGGTGAGGAGGTACAGGGGGGTGCAGCTGGTGAAGTCGGCGTGCCACCGCTCGCCGTTGACTCCGTCGACGCGGGCGTACATCGTCCACATCGCCCTGCGCTCGCCCGCGAGTTCGGCGTGGTCGGGGACGTCGTAGTCGCGCCGGCTGAAGTAGGCGTGGCCGTCGGGGGAGTACTGGGAGATGTCCATCTCGGTGTGGTCGGTGCGCCAGCCGTGCTCGGCCAGGACGTCGTCGGGGAGGGCGATCTCCTGGTCGGGCCCGAAGTCCCACGGGTGGGCGTGGCCGGCAGCCAGGCACGTCGCGAGCGCGTCGGTGAAGGCAGCGGTGATCTCGGTGGGGGTGTAGCGGCTGAAGGTCGCGGTCCAGGCGGGTATGCCGAGTGGCTCGTGGGAGCGGGTGATCTTCCACCCGCCGTCGCGGCTGTGGGGCAGGTAGGCGACGTGGACGTCGTGGCGGGGGCTGGTGAAGCACAGCCCGCTGTCGGTGATGGCTTTGCCCCAGCCGCGGGTGTCGTCCAGGGAGTCGTAGATGGCGGCGGTGTCACCGATCCCGGCCAGGTACACGGGGCCGACGAGAACCAGTTGGTCGGGGCGCTGGTCGTCGGGCTGCGGGGTGCTCATGAAGACGTGCTCCCAGGTGAGGAGGGGCCCGCGCGCCGGCGTGCGCGGCGCGCAGGGGCTGGATCGGTGGGACGGTGGTTCTGGTTCTGGTTCTGGGCATGGCGGTCACCTGTTGCGGGCGGGGGCGGACTGGGCGGTGATGGTGGCCGGCACTCGCGGTTGCGGTGCGGGCGCGTGGCTGAACAGGCCGCTCGGCGCGGTGGGGCTGCGGCGCAGGGCCGCCGCGGTGCGTATGCCGTCCGGGCGGGCCGGGAGGGCGCTGCAGGTGCGGATCACGGCCGGAGTGGGAGTGGCGGCGGGCACAGCGGCGCTGGTGGGGTCGTTCCAGTGCTTGACGGCGGCGTAGACCGGGCCGAGGGCGCGGCCGGCGGCGGTGAGGGTGTAGGGGTCGTCAAGCCCGACTGCCTCGCCGATGTGGACGAGGCGCATGGGGCCGGCGTCCAGGGCGTGGATCACGGCGGTGGTGTGGCGCAGGTTCAGACGGCGCACGGCGTCCTCGACGCGCTCGGCACCGGCCACACCGCCCGGCGGGAAAGTGAAGTGGTCGTGGGACCAGTCGGTCAGTGCCTGGTGGACCGGGGCCAGCGACGTGCCGAACTCGCTGAGCCGGTACGGGGCGCGGAGGTCTGCGCCGCGGGTTACGAGCCGGTTGGCGTGCATCTGGGCCAGTCGCTTGCCGACGAGCTGCTCGCTGACGAAGGGCAGTTGGCGGGCGATCTCCCGTACCTGCATCGGCTGGCGTGCCTGGGCCAGGGTCTGCACGACCCAGGTGGTCCACTTCGGTGCGATCAGGGACAGCGCGTCCTCGATGCGCTGGGCGCGGTCGACGCCGGTCTGCGAGGAACTGGGCTGGGTGAGGGTGGACATGACGGACTCCAAGGGGATGAAGAAGCCTGGGGGAAGGGGGATGGTTCAGCGGGCGCGTTCGGCGCGGAGCTGTTGGAGGATGGTGCCGAGGCGGCGGTTGCTGATGTGGACGCCGCGGTCGCGCAGGGCCAGGCGCAGCGCGTCGCGGGTCAGGCGCGGCAGGCAGGCGGCGGCCTGCCGGGCGGTCTCCATCACGTCCTGGTCTTCGACACCACCGCTGGGCGGCCGGGACAGCGGGAGGCGGGCGGCAGCGGGCTGGTCCAGCAGCAGCCGGACGTCCAGCAGGTCCCACAGCGCTTCGGCCTGCGTCTGCTCCTGCTGCTCCACGCGCATGAGTTCCGCGATGTAGGGGCGCAGACGGTCGTCCCGAGGGCTTCCATCGGCGACGGCTTTCTGAACGGTGGTGCGCAGGGCGCGGCGCGTTGCGCGGCCCTGCTCGGCGGTCTGCTCCAGATCGGTCAGGCGGCGCAGCACGATCGGCAGGACGGGATCCGTCGAGCGGTGGTGGGCGACCTGCTCCTGTAGGTGCTCCAGCGGGCGGCCGTACCGGTGCTCGATCAGGCGGCGGGCGTGGAGAGCCGTGGTGGGCATGGGTGTTTCCTTCGTTCTGGTCAGCGGGAGCGGATCGGGTTCGTGTGACCGGCGGAGCCGGCAGGAGGTGGTTGTGCCGGGGGCGAGGGGAGGGCTTTCGGGGTGCTGCGGCGGAGGGCGGCGGTGGTGCGCGGGTCCTGGTCGCAGCCGGCGCGGAAGGCGGCCTCACCGGAGTCGGTGACGACGAGCTGCTGTCCGAAGGTCAGCGACGTGCTCGCGTCCCGCTCGACCCAGCCCCGGCCTGTCATCGTCTCCACCGTTGCGGTGGAGATTCGTGCACCCGAGCCGGTCTCCACGCGCAGGCCGGACCGGAAGGCGCGCTCTTTCAGCAGCACCTGGCCGCGCTTGATCTCCTCCAGCGCGAGCAGCTCCTCGCGCGTGGGGAGCGGATCGACAGCCAGGTCCGAATCGGCCGCCGTCTGAGCCGGGTGGGCGGCATCACGGGAGTCGGCCTCGGGGCCGGCAACGGTTGTTGGTGCTGCGTCATGGGCGGACCGCAGGGCTTCCTGGCCCAGCGCGGTCAGCGAGAGGA
This sequence comes from Actinacidiphila sp. bgisy145, assembly GCF_057708125.1. Lineage (NCBI taxonomy): Bacteria > Bacillati > Actinomycetota > Actinomycetes > Kitasatosporales > Streptomycetaceae > Actinacidiphila > Actinacidiphila sp. bgisy145. The sequence goes on along the minus strand of NZ_JBYIRL010000055.1, from coordinate 25,996 downwards.
GCTGCCCTTGCGTGCGCGTCGTGGTGGTGTCGATGTCGAGCAGGCCGTCGACGAGCATCCGCTCGACGGTCTGCACCCAGATCGGGACCAGGACGCCGGTGCCGTCGGAGAGATACCGGTCCTGCTCGGACAGCGCGCTCTGCTTCAATCGCAGCCCGCCGCGCTCGACCGCCCGCAGGGCCTGAATCTGCCGGTTACCGGCAACGGCCCAGTCGTCGTCCCTCCCCAGTGCCCCTTCTGCCGTTCGCTCCAGGGCGGGACCGAGCCCCTCGGCCGCCCTGTGAGCGGCTTCGGGAAGCAGCCGCCGGTAGCCGGCCACAGCGCGGCCCAGTTGCTGGTAGGCCGCATCCCGGCGGGCCACGAGGAGTTCGAGCTGCGGTCCGGCGGCGCCCAGGAGCCCGTACGAGCCGCGCATCTGCGGGGCCCTGCCCTGCGCGATCGGTTCAAGAGCCTCGATCGTTGCCTTCGCTGCGCGGGTGAGGTCGGCGTGCAGGTCGTCGGTCTCGTGCGCGGCGGTGGCGACGAGCCTGCCCACGATGTCCAAGGGGCTGAGCAGCGGGTGGCGGTCGCTGAGTTCCCAGGGGTCTTCGACACCGAATTCCGCGGCGACCAGGTGCGCGCCGGGCCGTACGGCGGGATCGTGGGGGTTCACCGCGCCGCCTCCATCCGGGTCAGCAGGGTGCGCACCAGCGTCGGCAGACTGTCCGGGCCTTCGCCGATCCGCAGGTCGCCGCCTGCTTCACCCAGCACGTACGCCGCGTCCTCGGCCAGGCCGCTGGCGATCTCCATGCAGGCGTCGGTGATCCGGGCCGCGGCCAGCAGTGACTGCGACAGCACTTGCACGTACTCGCTGGACGTCAGCCCTGCGGTTTCGGCGGCGGCGCGGATGGCCGCCAGCTCCAGCACGCTGAAGCCGAATCCCGTTTCCGCCGTGCCGTCCTCCTGGGGCAGCGGGGCGGGTTCGGGCGGCGCGTCGGGGATGCCGACCTGGGTGCAGATCCGGTCGACGGTGTCGGTCAGCTCGCCGAGGGATTCGGTCAGCCAGCCCAGGGCGGCGGCGTAGGAGGCGAGCGCGAACAGCCCGGCCGGGGTGTCGGGCAACGGCTCGTCGAGAAACCCCTCTAGCCGGTCGGTCAGTTCGCCGACGACGGCGGGTCCGGCGGACAGCGCGCCCAGGACGGGGTGAAGGTAGGAGCGGGCGGCGGGGGTGGGGTACTCGGCGGTCAGGACGCCGGAGATGCTGTTCGCCGCGCCGGTGAGCAGATCGGCCAGCTCGGTGCGGGACAACGGGGTGCGGTCGGTGCTCATCGGGCGGCCTTCCGGGCGGTGTTGGGCGTACGGGTGCTGGTGCTGTAGGCGACCGAGGCGGTCGGCGAGTCGGGGGTGAGGTGCGCAGCATGGGGGGAGCGGGAGTTGGCGGCTCGGATGCGGGCCGCGGTCGTTGGGTCCGGTGGCGGGGTGTGTGTGCGGCCGGTGCGGTGCTGGGCGGTGCGGTAGACCGCGTAGTCCGCGCGGGGGCCGGCGGCGACCAGGTAGACCTCGCGGTCGTGCTTGGAGGTGGCGGGTGCGGGGCGGAACTGGACGACCAGCCGGTGGCTGGCCCAGTCGGTGCCGACACCGAGGATGACCTTGTGGAACCCCTCAAGGCGTCCCTCCAGGCGCTTGGCGACGCGTTCGCCGTTGACGAGGTCCTGCAGGTGCAGCAGTGCCTGGTCGCGGATGGGTTCGGGGAGGTTGCGCAGGTCGGTGAGGGCGTCGGGGTGGGCGGCGAAGGCGCGGCGGGGCAGACTCACCGTGACCTCCGCGGAGCCGGCTGCTGCGTCGTGTCGGCGGGCGCGGCGGGGAGCGTGTCGAGACCGCACGCCGCAGCGCGCGGGGTACCGCTCGACCGGGCGAGCGCCACGCGCTCACGACGGGCGTGAGCGGCTGGACTGGCTTGTGGTGCCTGCGGCAGCGGAGTGCTGCGGTCCTCCAGCCAGTGCCTGGCCGTGTCCTCGTCGGGGAACGCGCCCTCGCGCGGGGTGTAGGTGCGGGTGTCGGGGTCGATGACTTCGAGGAAGACCCGGACCGGTGCGGCGGTGGCGAGGGTGTCGTTGGCCAGGGTCCAGATCTCGCAGGGGCCGTCATCCGAGGTGCAGGTGTCGATGACGTCGTAGCGTTGCCCGCCGTCGCGGATCATCTGCTGGATGCGGAGGGTCTGTTCGTCGGCTGCTTCCACGAAGTCGCTGTCGGGCACGGCGATTTTCTCGGGCGGGCAGCCGCGCTCGATCAGCCAGGCTTGTGCGAACGGCAGGCTGGCGTGGCATTCGCTCTCCAGCGTGAAGGTGCGCAGGTTGAGGTTGCGGGCGACCTTGATGGCCACGAGTTGCGGTGCGCCCGGTATGCCCCAGGTGACGGAGGCGTCGTGGGCGACGACGTAGCTGTGCGATCCGTGGGGAGCGGTGTGGTGCTCGGCCAGGACGGTCAGGTCGCCGACCCACAGCACGCTTGCGGCCTGCGCGGAGTCGATGTCGGCGGGGTCGAGGTCGTCCAGGGCGAGGTCGAGTGCGGCGGTCACCGGGCACCGTCCTCGGTCGCGGGTGCCGGGGTGGCGAGCACGCGGTGGGTCGGGCGGGCCGGGCTGGTCGTGCACGCGGCGAACGGGCCGTCGGGAGAGCGGAGTTGGGCGAGGGTGTGGTCGAGGTGGTCGCGGTGCCACGTCGAGGGACCGGACAGGCCCGCTTCGGCGTCGGTGAGCTGCTGCCAGGCCAGCCACAGCGCATGTAGGCGTGCGACGGCCTCGGGGTGCTCGTACCACGTGGCGCACCACGGGCGGGTGGTGCTGATCTCCCGGCCGTAGACCGGCAGGAACAGGTAGTGCACCCAGTCGGCGAGCGCGGCCAGCTCGGTGGCGTACGCCTCGCCGCCCAGCGCCAGGATGAACACGCTGGCCGGGCCGCTGTCCGGTACGGCGTCGGCAGCCACGGCGTCGGGGCCGGCGTTATCGGCCGGTGCGACAGGGGTAGGGGGTTCGGATTCGGAGCCGAGGCGGTCGAGGATCACGCCGTGCTGGCGGACCTCGGCCATGGTCGCGGCCAGCGTGCTGGCCAGGTCGCCGAGGTTCTCGTCAGCGACGCGGAACGGCTCGGGCTCGGGTTCGGGGGCGGACGTAGTGGGATCGGACATGGCGCTTCCAGGGGGATGGGTGAGCAGGTCGGAGGCGGTGCGCGTGGGGGCCGGGTTCGTCTGGAAGCCATGGCGGTGCTCCTCGGGGTGGGCATGGGTAGGAGGATGCGGAGGATCGGCGATTTGGCCGGTCCGGGAAAAGGCGGTAGTGCGCATAGGGCAGGGGGACGGGGCGCTGAGTTTCGCTGCACGAGTGCGCGGCGGATGGGGACGCTGGTCGACGGGTTCTTGACGACAGCCACCTCGACGCGTCATCACCGCCCTCTCCGTGCAGGTGTCGCCGACCGGAGAGTCGCCGTCCGCATCCGAACGTTCGCCATCAGTAAGTAAATTCCAACTGACTAACCATCAGAAATGCTGTCACGGCAGTCATTTGGTCTCTTGATGGTTGGGTATGGGCCTCGCGAGACTGGTCGCTCCGACACGGCGTGCCCGCGCTGGGGAGCGTGTTCCGTGGTGCGCCTTGACCTGTGGGGGTGGGGGCATGCTTCGTGCTGTTCTGGTCCGGGCTCGTGCGCTCGCAGTGCTGGTGGTGCTGTCCGTTCTAGCGGGTGGTGGGTGGCTGGCGGTGCTGCCGGCCACCGCCGCTACGGCGGCTTCCGTGTCGCAGGTCGACGCGGCCCATGTCCCGAAGCCGGCGGCTCCTGAGAAGCCGTTGTCGCTCGCGCAGCGGCGTGACGCGTTCGGCGGCCAGCCCGCGGCGGTCAAGGCCCACGGCCTTCCCGCGGGCAAGGGAGAAGCGCCGACGCCGAAGCAGACCGCCAAGGTGGAGCAGCGCTTGGCGAAGCAGAAGCAGCATCCCGCGGCGGCCGAGCGGGTCGAGTCGCCGGCCGATTCGGGCCCGTACACGGGTCTGGTGAGCGAGCAGATCTCGACCGATCCGCTCGGGAACCAGGCCGCCTACACCGACAACCCGATATGCCTGTGCGACCGGATGGGCGCGGCGGTGCCGGGCGAGCCTCTGGTGGAGACGGCATCGATCTACCAGTACGGCGACAACACCACCACGCAGGAGTCGCAGCCGGTGAAGGTGACCTGGGAGGTCACCGACTACTGCACCGGCGGGCCCAACCTGAACTTCGACTTCGACCAGACGGTGTCGGCCCCGAACTGGATGACCCACGACCAGCCCGGTGCGCCGGACCCGCCGACGGTCAGCGCGGTCATCCCGCTACCGGCACAGGTGTGTACTGCGAACAGCCAGTGGACTTACATAGTCAACGCCTGCGCGCAGGTGATGACGGACCCGCCCGGTGCTGTCACCTGCGGCTCGTCGAACGACTTCCTGGTACTGCCCTTCCTTCCGGCCGACGGGACGAACGGCTGCACTTGCGGCGACGCGAGCGGTGCGCCGCGCAGCGATGTCCAGCGTGCGGACCCGGTGGACACGGCAACCGGCGCGTACAGCGAGCAGTTCACCGACGCGTCGGTCACGGGCGTGGGAGTGCCGTTCACCGCGGCGCGAAGCTATGGCTCGAACGTGGCGGCGGTCGGTGCGCTCGGCACGGGCTGGTCGCTGCCGTGGGAGACCAGCCTCCAGGTCGACAGCGCCGGCAACGTCCTCGTGCGTGGCGAGGGCGGAGCCCTGCACGGTTACACCAAGCAGAGCAACGGCAGCTTCACACCGGCTGACGGTGGAACCTCCGTCCTGGCGACCGCCTCCGGAGGCGGGTACACGCTGACCTCCCTCGACCACATCACGTACACCTTCGCCGCGGACGGCCGCCTGAGCAGTGAGAAGGACGCTTCCGGGCAGGGACTGACGCTGACGTACACCGGCGGCGTACCCACCACGATCACCGACGCGGCCGGCCGTGACGTGTCCTTGTCCTACACCGGCGCACTCCTGACGAAGATCACCCTGGCCGACGGCCGCCATGTCGACTACGGCTACACCGGCAGCCAGTTGACCTCCGTGACCGCGCTCGACGGTGCGACGACGACCTACGGCTACGACAGCGCCGGCCGACTGAACGCCGTCACGGACGCACTCCAGCACCGGCAGGTCTTCAACGTCTACGACACCCAGGGCCGGGTGACCTCGCAGACGGACGCCGACAACCGGCAGACCACCTTCGCCTACACGACCACGAGCGTCTTCGACGAGACCGACACCACCGCCCCCGACGGCGGGGTGTGGAGCGACTTCTACGCCGGGAACATGCGCTACGCCCAGGAGGACCCCCTGGGCAACGTGACGCTCTACGAGTACGACGCGCACTACAACCTCACGGATCTCCTCGACGCCGACGGCCACGACACATCGTGGAAGTACAACGACAACGGACTGCTGAAGAGTACGAAGACCGACGGCCTGCAGCAGTGGACATACGACTCCTCGGGCAACCCCGCCACGTACGAGGACGCCGACTACCACACGACGAAGTTCACCTACGGCGCGAACCACCTGCTCACCCAGGTCGCGGACCCGCTGCAGAACTCCACCGACTACACCTACTGGCCCAACGGCGAGCTGAAGACGGCCACCACGCCGCGAGGGAAGACCACCCAGTACGCCTACTTCCCCGACGGGAGCCTGCAGCAGGTCACCTCGCCCGAAGGCCGCGTGACCAGCTACACCTACGACACGTCGGGCCGCCTGCGCACAGAAACGGACCCGCGCGGCAACGTCACCGGTGCGGACCCGGCGAAGTTCACCACCACGTACACCTACGACGACGCCGACCGGCTCCTTTCGGTCACCGACGCGAACAACCACACCACGACAACGACGTACGACGCCGCGGGGAACATCCACACGGTCACCGACCCGGCCGAGCGGGTCACCACCTACGGCTACGACGACGCCGACCACGTCACGTCGATCACCGACCCCGCGCAGCACACCACCCACTACGGCTACGACCTGGCCGGGCGCCCCGACTCGGTGACCGACCGAACCGGTGCGACCACCTCGACGACGTACGACGAGGCAGGGAACATCGCCTTTACCGTCACCGCCCGCGGCAACGCGACCGGCGCGGATAAGTCCGTGTACACCTGGACGTACGGCTACGACCACGTCGGCAACCGCACCTCCACCACGGACCCCCTCGGCCACACGACCGCCTTCGCCTACGACACCGTCAACCGCCCACTGGGCACCACCGACCCCAACGGGCACACCCGTAAGGTCACCTACGACCTCGACGGCAACGTCACGTTCCAGTACGACGCCCTCGGCCACACCGTCACCAGGTTCGACTACGACGCGGACAACCGCCTGGAGGACACCAGGACCGGCGCGGGCAACAAAACCACGTACGAGTACGACGACGACAGCAACCTCACCGGTGTCCTCACCCCGGCCGGAGAACACACCACCTACGGCTACGACGACGACGGCCTGCGCACCACCACCGTCGACCCCCGCGGCAACGCCACCGGGGCCACTGCGGCCAACTACACCTGGACCACCGGATACGACCCGGCCGGTAACCCGACCAGCCTCACCGACCCGGACGGGAACACCACCAGGACCGGCTACGACGGCGTCGACAACGTCACCTCCACCACCGACGCCCTGTCCAAGACGACCAGCTACACCTACGACGCACTCGACCGACTCACGACGACCGCCGCACCCGCGAGCGGCACTACGACGTACGCATACGACCCTGCGACCGGGTTCCTCGACACGATCACCGATCCGAACACGCATGTCACGACGTACGGCCACGACAACGAAGGCCGCGTCACCTCGATCACCGACCCGCTCAGCCACACCGAGTCGTTCGCCTACGACCCGGAGGGCAACCTCTGGCAGACCAAGAACGCCCGCGGCCAGACCATCACCGCCACCCTCGACGCCCGGGACCTGACGCAGAAGGTCACCTACTCCGACAGCACTCCCGCGGTCACCTACACCTATGACGATGCCGGCCGGATGCAAACGGTCGCCGACGCGACCGGCACCCGCACGCTGACGTATTACGCCAACGACCAACTCCAGTCGATCGGCACCACCGGCCAGCTCTTCAGCTACACCTACAACAGCGACCAGACGCTGAACAAGCGCACCGACCCCGACGGCGCCTCCACCGCGTACACCTACGACACTGACGGCCGCGTCCACACCGAGACCGCCGCCGAACCCGGCAGCGCCGGAAAGACCACCACCTACGCCTACGACGCCGCCGGCAACCCGACCAGCACCGCCCTGCCCACCACCCCCGCGCTCACCCAGACCCGGGCCTACGACGCCGCCGGCCGGCTGGACAGCCTGCAGACCACAGGCCAAGAAGGCCACTTCTTCCAGTACGACGCGGACGGACACCTCACCACCGACTTCACCGGCAGCGGAGCCCACGGCGAGTCATACGACGCTGCCCGCCGCTACGCCTACGACGACGCCGGACGCGTCACCCGCGACTGCACCGACAACGCGGAAGCCGCCTCCTGCCTCGACGAGGGCACCGGCCACACCTACACCTACGACAACGCAGGAAACCTCGCCACCAGCGCCGACACCGACGTCCCCTGCGAGTCCGGCACCTGCACGACCCAGACCACCACCAACACCTACAACGCGGCGGACGAACTCACCAAGGCCACACCCAGCACCGCCACCGTCACCAACGGCACACCCTCCCAACCCAAGGCCGGCGCCGCCACCTCCTACACCTACGACAACGACGGCAACCAGACCCAAGCCGGCGCCACCACCAACACCTACGACCCTGCCGGCCACCTCACCACCGCCACCACCGGCGCCACCACCCACACCTACGGCTACGACGCCGACGGCAACCGCACCACCACCAAGACCAACGGCACCCTGACCGACACCACCACCTGGGACATCAACAACCCCCAGGCCCAGATCGCCACCGAGACCGGCACCGGCAACGCACTGGTCGGCGACTACTTCTACGACCCCCAGGGCGCACCCCAATCCGTCGCCACGAACGCCACCACCTCCTACTCCTACCTCCACGACCAGCAGGACTCCGTCACCGCCGTCGTCAACGCCACCGGCGCCCTCACCTCCGAGTACACCTACGGCACCTTCGGCACCTCCACCGAGAACCCCAACGACACCGCAGGAGGTGAGAAGAGCGCCTTCGGCTTCACCGGCGCCTACAACGACCCCACCCAAACCGGCGCCCTCGACCTCCGAGCCCGCACCCTCGACACCACCACCGGCCGCTTCACCACCCGAGACCCCGTCGCCACCACACCCGGCAACCCCAACCCCTCCGACTACGCATACGCCGACAACGACCCCGTCAACGAATCCGACCCCTCCGGCGCCTGCCCCGTATGCATCAGCGCCCTCGTCGGAGCCGGCATCGGCGGACTCGTCAGCGGTGGCATCTACGCCTGGCAGCACCACGACGGCGACTGGAACTGGTCCGACTTCGCCGCCACCACCGCCAAGGGCGCCGTCATCGGCTTCGGCGCAGGGCTCCTCGCCCCCGTCGGCGGCACCAGCGCAGCCCTCCTCGGCTTCGAAGACGGCACCGCCGCCTACTACGCCACCGCCGCCACCGTCAACGGACTCACCCAAGCCGCCTACACCTGGGCCGTAAACGCCGTCCAATGCCAATCCACCACCCCCCAAGACCTCCTCTTCAGCTTCGCCGGCGGCTTCGGCGGCACCTACGCAGGCGCGGCATTCCCGTGGCTGCGAGGGCTATTTGGGGACGGAAGCGAGGAAGAAAGTAGCGCTCCTGGGTTGGAGCGCCGGACCTCCAATACGGGGCCGTTCTCAGACCTGCAAGTACCCATGCAGAAGCGAGTGGTTAATCAGGTTGCTCGTAAGGCGGGCGTCGACCTGGGCGGTGTGAAAGTCAAGATAAATCGTGATTCAGATTTGATCGGACGGTCGCTCTACGGGCATACATCGCCGGACGGGAGGACAATTACCTTGTATCCTGATGCGTTCGGCTCCACTGAGGACCTCGTGAGAACTATCGGACATGAGCGGATGCATGTTATGCAGGTTGGACTCTATGGTCCTGCTTCGTCATGGGAGCAGGAGCGAGCTTGGGAGCGTGCCGCCTTCGCCTCGGAGGACCAGTTCTGGAACTACTTCAACGGAGGCTCGCGCTGATGGCTGATAGAGACGCCTGGCTTAAGGCGCTGGCTTTGGTCTCCAACGGCCAGCGTGTGACAACCAGTGTGCCGTGTCCGGCATGCGGAAATCACCAGCTTGAGGTCCGATACATTGTGGACCCCACCAGCCGCGTCGGCTACGCCTTGTTCTGGTGCGGAGCGTGCCTACATGGCATCACCGTATCCCGGGTGCGTGCTCCGGAACGCATGGTGGCGCTATCGATCGACGATCCGGATTCGACCGCCGATGTACCGGATTTCGTTCGGGAGAACTGATGTGGTGCAGGGTGGCGGGCTCTTCCTGGACTGCGCTCGTGACTGTCCGCCCAGGCAAAGGATCGGGGATTTGGTCCGTCTTGGAAATGGCGACGGTGCGGCTACGACCCGGCGCAGGGTGGGCACCTCGGAAACGGAGGATGAAGCAACTGCATCGCGTGTACGGCTTGTTGGGGGATGACGCCGTTGCCGAGCGCGGTGAGCTGGGCAGGCCGGCCGAGACCGGGCGTCGCCGTCACCCAGCCCGCGGGCAGGCCCTGCATCCACTCCACGAACTCCGCCCGCAGCCGCCCGGCCTCGTCGGTGGGCGGCGGCGCGGGGCGGGTGAGGGTCTCCCACCGGGTGATCGCGGCTGCGTACGGCCCCCAGCGCCCGTTGCTTCCTCCGTATGCGGACTCGGGTCCGTCCACAGCGGCAGGGCCTCCGCCGACAGGGGCGGTCGCCGGCCCCGGCGCGGACGGCGTCCAGGGGTGCCGGTGTTGCTCGCCCGTGGGGTGGGCAGAAGGGAGGCCGCCGCCGAGGGGAGCGTCAGGTCGCCGTTGCCGTGCCGCTGGTTTGGCGAGCCCTTGATCCCGTCCGACGCTTTCGGCGTCGGCAGCAGCCACTCCACCTCGTCGGCCAGGTTCGGCCCGTGGCCGCCGCTCTTCCTCTTCTCCGGGTGCTGGCTCCCGCCGTTCGATCCGATGTTGCTCGTCGGCGTCTTGAGAAGGAGGTTCGGCGGGCCAGGCGGTGAGGAAGGTCCGCTCGCGGCGGTGGGGTGCTCCGATGTCGCAGGCGCGTAGCACGAGCCAGCGTGCGTCGTACCGGAGGTTGGCCAGGGAGCCGAGTACGGCGCCAAGTGCCCGCAGAGGAGGCTGGGCTGGGTCGTCTCCCAGACACCACGGGCAGGATTCCACGTCGCCAGGGGTACCGGCGGGGGAGGTGAGGAGTCCGCGGACATTCTCGATCACCACCAGGCAGGGTCGGAGGGCTTCGACCGCGCGGGCGACGTGCAGCCACAGCCCTGAGCGGGTGTTCGCGTTGAGTCCGGCGCGGCGGCCGGCGACCGAGACGTCTTTGACAGGGGAAGCCTGCGGTGAGCACGCACACCCGGGGCACATCGGCCCAGTTGATGGCGGTGATGTCACCGTGGTTGGGCACATCGGGCCAGTGCCGGGCCAGGATGCGGGATGCGTCGGGGCTGGTTTCGGCGTGCCAGGCCACCGTGCCGCTGAGTGCGGCCTGCACGCCCAGGTCCAGGCCCCCGTATCCGGAGCACAGGGAGCCGATCGCAGGCCCTGCGGATGACCGGGCGGACACGTCAGCGGCCCTTCATGGCGCTGAGTGCCAGGGGGGAGGCCGCCGGGGCCGGCGGGGTTGCAGGCGCCGGGGCGCTCTGGCCGACGAGGGAGGTGTGGGGCGAGCGGGCGGTGGCCTGTACGTGTGCGGTGGACGGTGCCAGGCGGCCTGCTGACGTGCGGAGGTCTGCGGCCACGGACTCGAGGATCTCGTCGGCCGCCTCGCAGCAGCCGGTGATGATCTCGTTGGCCTGCCGGCGGGCGGGATCGAGGCTCGACGGGTTGTTCCGGTGGGTCGGATGGGTGGTGAAGTTGAAGTACGCGATCTCGCTTTGCGCGCGTCCGAGTTCGGTCATGGCCTCGCCCAGTGGAGGGAGGACGTCGCTGTAAGCCTCGACGGCCTTCTTTCCGTCGCCGTTGAACCGCCCTTCGGCCAGACAACTGGAGTACGCGCGGGTTCGTAGTCGATCGCTGCGTGCGATCTCTTACATGTCGACAGGTCCGAGACCCGTGTTCGACATGTCCCTGAGTCGGTGGAGTTTCCGCAGAAACTCGCAGAATCTGCAAGTGTGGTTCGTAATCTGCGTGTTCGTGGATGAATACCGAACTCGTCGCACCGCGCTGGAGCCAAGGCCGGCGGAGGAGCTCGGCGGCGCTGGGTTGGCGGACGTCTTTCAGCTGCACCGCCGCCGCGGCGAGCGGGACGGCCTGTCGGAGCGTGACTACTTCTTCGACACCCTCGCTGAGTACCAGTGGGCACGCGACGCGGCGGGTCTGATGCCGGAAACGGTCGACAAGCTCGTGAAACCTGTGATCGAGATCTGTGAGTACCTGGATCTGGCTCCATGGCGCCTGCAACCACGAGACCTCGACCGCTACTTCGCCGGACCGGGCAAGCGTGCCCGCTCCACCGTTCGCACCAAGATCAACCTTATTGACGGGTACTTCGCGTTCCTTGAGCAACGGTACGCGGGTGAGATCAACCGTCGTTTCGGTGTAGTCGTGGAGTCGCCGATCGATCCGTTCAATCGGCCCCGCCACCGGGGTGACTTGGGTCTGCGGGTGCCGCCGTCGCAGCAGGCTATGCGGGAGTTCTTCGCTGCGTGGCGGCGTGCTCTGCCACAGGCACGCAAGGAGGCGGTCGCGTGCCGTGACTACGTCATGGCGAAGATCGCCTACTTGTCGGGCGTGCGAGCGGCTGAGCTGTGCGGTGTGTGTATGCGCGATGTTCACTGGGAGTCGGGCCAGTGGGGCCGCTTCCTCGTTCATGGCAAGGGGGCTCGGGGGTCGGGGCCGCGGCAGCGTGAGGCGTTCTTGTTCGAGCAGGGGCGGGAGCTGCTGTGGTGGTACGTGGAGGAGGTGCGCGGATTGTTCCGGGACGATCCTGAGCATCCATCGGCGCCGTTGTTTCCGTCCGAACGCTTGCCCGTGGCTGTCGCGGCGCTGAACATGCCAGTCGCGCCGAAGATGGTCCCCTCGACGTTCAGGCGGGCGCTGCGGGCAGCGTCGTTGGCGCATCTCCCGGGCCCGGTGGCGGAGCTGTTCCCTCATCTCCTGCGTCATGCGTGCGCGACTCACAACTACGAGCGGGGGATGTCCCTGTGGGAGGTGCAGCGATTGCTGGGGCACTGGTGGAGTACGACCACGGTCCGATACCTCCTGACCGCGCAGGGCGATCCGGAGCAGGCGGCGCGGCGGGCTTCAGCCGAACGGGCCGGGCAGCGGCTGGTGGCGGACACGGGGAGCCTTCGATGAAGTGGAATCTGCGCTGGGTGGCGGCGCGACAGGACATCTGGCGGCCGACCGACTTGCTGGCGGCGTTTCGGCGGGTGGGCTTCAATCCGTCGTTAAGCAAGGTGTCCGCACTGTGGGGCGGCACCCCAGTGACCGTGCGGCTCGAGGACCTGGACCTGATCTGCCAGGCGCTGGGATGTACCGTGGGCGATCTCCTGGAAGCCGAGCCGGCCGCGACCGCGGCGGATCAAGGTGAGAGCCGGGCGGTCGCAGGTGGTGAAAGGGCTCCGGACCCGGTACGGCCAGTGCGGCCGGTGCCGCGAGGCGATGGCCCACGGCGCCTGCAGCCCCCGAACTGAGCCGCGCGTTGGAGCGGATCAGGCAGTGCGAGGACTGCCTGGCGGTGGCGCCGGGACAACCCCGGCGCAGCTGGCGGTGCAGAGGGTGCCAGCAGTGGGATCACCAGTACTCCCAGCGCGGACTGTGCCCCCGGTGTCGGTACCAGCAGCACCTGGGCCAAGACGGGCTCTGCCGCGGGTGCCAGCTGGCGCTACACGCCGAACGGGCGGCAGGCAACGTGTCCTGCTTTCCGGCTGCGACGCAGCTTCGGCTGCTGATTCCCGGCGTGGCGGACGGAGCCTGGCGCCTTGGCAAGCCGCCCACAGCGCGGCCTGCGGAGCCCCGACGCCGTGTGCTGCCTGCGACGATGCCGGGCCAGCAAATCCTGTTCCCGGTGCATCGCCGGCTGGGGGCACCGGAACTGCTCGACCTTGCAGAGAGACACTGGCCAGAGGAGGAGGCGCTGAAGCAGTACACATTGGTCCTGGCCCGGCAGCGCGGCCTGGGCCGGGCATGGTGCAGCCAGGTAGGACGGCGGCTACGGCTGGCCCTGGCCGTGCGGGATGCCGAGGGCGAGAGACAGGTCTCCCGCGAGATCCTCGACCAAGGCCGCGGGATGCAGTTCGGCGCGGCTGCCGCACAGAAGGTCCTGGAGCAGGCAGGCCTGTGGCGGGGGCCGACGCAGATGACCGACCAGATGCGTCAGCAGAGGATTCGAGTGCCCGCCGGCACCGTGACAGGCTGCGCGCACTGCGGCAGCTGGGGCATCACCACTCGCCTGTGCACCGCGTGCGCGAATTACCGTGCGAAACGGCCGATAGGGCGGTGCACCCGATGCGGACGCGACGGCCTCCCCTTGCATGTGAAGACGAGCCTGTGCCGGGGCTGTCTGGCATTCGTGCGGAACGTGCCCCAGCCGGACGGGACGTTCACTCAACTCACATTCGCCGGAGCACTTGCCCACCGGGTAGTCGGCAAAGGAACACAGCCGTACCCGGCACCCGCTCCGGAGCACGACCACGCCGCCTCGCTGTTCGCTTGCGTTCCGGTGGTCCCTGGGCAGACCGCCCTGCTGACGGCCCCGCGTGACTGGATGGCCGTTCACACTGTCCCCCACCGCCTGCTGCCCCCGCTCAGCAACGAAGCACAGGCACTGGTGGAACAGTTCTCTGCCTGCCTTCCCGTCACAGCCAGCCGTCAGCCGAACCACGTTTACTCCATCCAGATGCTGCACCGCCTCCTGGCGTACACGGGTGTGGAGGAGCCCGTCCCGGAGCGGGACGTGTGCGCGCTCGCGAGGCTGGAGCCGAACGCCTCTCTGCACCGGATCGTGTTCTTCCTGCATGAGCGTGGACTGCTCGAACCCGACCACGACCGCAATATGGCCACCAGCCCTTCACTCGCCCGCCTGGACGCCGCCCGCACAGACGCCGGGCACCGCCAGGCCATCGAAGTCAAGCTCCGACAACTTTCTGACGCCATGGCCGACCAAATGCGGACCTGGGTCGCCGTCCGCCGCGGGGAGGGTCGTCGCCCTCACCCGCCCGTCAACTACACGCGTATCCGACGCGACCTCAACGTCGTTCTCCCCGTCCTGAACCTCTGGAGCCAGGACGGGCTGGATCTCCGGGAGATCACCACCGCGCACGTGACCTCCGCCCTCGGCGACCGGCAGGGACACCAGGCACGCGGCGTCCATCACGTCCTGCTCAGCGTCTTCCGCGCCCTCAAACAGGAACGTGCCGTCTTTACCAACCCGCTCGCCGGGCTCTCCCTCACCACCCCCGTTCGACTTCCTGAACCACTGCCCAGCGACCGGCTACATGGCCTGCTGGATCGGGTGGACAGTGCGATGGGGCGACTGGCCGTCGGCCTGGTCGCTGTCCACGCCATCAAGGTCACCGACATTGCTCGACTGCGCATAAACGCGCCCGACCTTGCCCGCGCAAGCCTCAGAGTCGACTTGCGCGGCCAGGTGCACACGGTCTATCTCGACACGCTGACCCTCCGCCTCCTGGACGAGTGGCTCCAGGAACGTCACGACCAGTGGCCCGCATCACCCAACCCGCACTTGCTGGTGACAACGCACTCAGCGCACCACCCCGCCCTCCCGCCCGTCAGCTACTGCGCGCTGCGGCGCGCGTTCGACCAAGCCGGAATCACCCCGCGCCAGATGTGGAGCGACCGTGTACTGGACGAGGCCCGACAAACCGCCGACCCAGTACACCTGGTGCACCTGTTCGGCATCCATCCCGGCACCGCCGTCCGCTACGTCCACACCGCGCACCCTGACAAGGCGTTGCCCCGCATCCGCTGAGCCGGATGGTGCTGTCCAGGCATCTGCAACCCCGCCCTACTTGGGTGCGGATCTTGGTGAAGCTCGGCGCTTTGGGTCGACAGCACCCGCCGCAGAGCAGCCAAGTTGCGCCCACAGCGCCGGGGCTGACCTTGATGAGTTGGGGGATGCGCTGGTAAACACCACCGGCCCTCTTGGGCCTTCTCGTAGCGGCGCGTGGCAGACAAGCCGTCGGCCTTGTGCCGCGTTGCTTGAGGTGGCTGGAGCAGTGTCAGCGCGCGTCGATCGGCGCCGCCTGTGCACCGGCCGGGCCGGTTGCCCCCTGTGGCCTCGCCTGATCGCGGGCGCTTCGGGTCAGCCGCAGTCCAATCAGGGTGCAGACCAGGCCGAGGGCGGCGGCCAGCACCCAGGCCGCTTGGAAGTGCTGGCGCTGGGCCGGGCCCACCTGCGCGCCGAGGATGGCAACCAAGATGGCGATGCCCACGGTGGCGGACATCTGGCGTACGGAATTGACCAGGGCGGACCCGGTGGCGGAGCGGTGCGCAGGCAGGGAACTGACGCCCGCAGCCATCAGGGTGCCGAGCGTGAGTCCCACGCCCACACCGCTGAGGACTTGACTGGGCAGCAGATCAACCCAGTAGTTGGGGGTGAGGGACGCGAAGCAGGCCCGCCAGACCATCGCTGCGGCGAACAGCAGGCCACCGACGGCGATCAGCGGCCCGTGGCCGAGGCGCTGCGCGGCACGAGCGGTGAGCAGCGTGACGATTGGGACCAGGGCCGGCCCGGGCACCATGGCAACGCCGGTGCGCAGCGCGCTCCAGTGCCAGACCTCCTGGCACCACAGCACGTTGGACAGCAGCATGATGGCGAAGGCCACACCGAAGACGAAGGTGCCGATGTTCGCGGTGCCGAATCGGGGCAGCCTCAACAGGTGCAGCTCGAACAGCGGGTGGCTGTGACGCAGTGAGCGGATGGTGAAGGCGATCGCGGTGACCAGCGCAACCGCGAACAGCACGAGAGTCCTGGCGTTCAGCCATCCCCAGTCCGGGGCCTGCACGAGAGCTCCGGAGAGGGCTGCCACAGCGACGGTGACCAGCAGCGCGCCGAGCATGTCGGGCAGGCGGCCCTCTTCCCGGCGGGTCGTACGGGGCAGGACGCGAAGGCCGGCCACGACGGTGGCGA
Organism: Actinacidiphila sp. bgisy145; assembly: GCF_057708125.1. NCBI lineage: Bacteria > Bacillati > Actinomycetota > Actinomycetes > Kitasatosporales > Streptomycetaceae > Actinacidiphila > Actinacidiphila sp. bgisy145. The sequence continues at coordinate 9,670 of NZ_JBYIRL010000055.1, read as the reverse complement.
TGCCGATGGGTACGTTGATCACGAAGACCCAGCGCCAGTCGACCTGGACCAGCAGGCCGCCGGCGACGGGACCTGCGGCGGCAGCCAGTCCGCCGACTGCCGCCCAGTTGCGGGTGGCGCGCGTGCGGCTCTCGGCGGGCACGGTCGCCAGCAGAAGGGCGAGCGAGGTGGGCAGTTGGGCTGCGGCTCCCACCGCTTGCAGGGCCCGTGCCGCCACGAGCGTCCACAGGTCGGGGGCCAGGGCGCAGGCGAGCGAGGCGAGGGTGAAGAGGGACACCCCGGCGAGGAACACCGGCCGCTGCCCTATCCGGTCGCCGGTACGGCCCGCGACCACCAGGAGGGCCGCCAAGGCGATGGCGTAGGCGTTGAGTACCCAGGACAGGGAGTTGAGCGTCGCGCCCTGCCCATGGGGCGACGCGAAGGCTGCGCCCATCGCGGGCAGCGCCACGTTGACGATCCACAGATCCAGGTTCGTCATGAAGACCGCGAGCAGGATCACCAGCGAGGCAACACGCTGCTTTGAAAACCAAACCTTCCATGTCATGGGACCAGAGAAGCACGATGTGATTTGATATTCAAACTACGCTCCCCCGGGGTGGCGGGAGCCGGGCGAGGCTCAAAGCTGTAGCTTTGAAATTCAAAGCGCGTGATGGATACTGGTCAGGGTGACGACACAACGCATTGATCCCGGAGAAGTACCCGGGCGGCCCTGTTCGATCGCCGCCGCCCTGCAGGTGGTGGGCGACCGGTGGGCCCTGCTCGCCATCCGCGAGGTCACGTTCGGTAACCACCGTTTCCGTCAGATCGCCAGGAACACCGGCGCTCCGACCGACCGCCTGTCCGCTCGCCTGAAGGGACTGGTCGCGGCCGGCGTCATGGAGCGACGCCCGCTGCCCGACGAACCTCGCCACGAGGGCTACTACCTCACGGAAGCCGGTCGCGACCTGGTCGGCACCTTGCGTGAACTGCTCCGCTGGGGAGATCGCTGGATTGCGACGTCTCCCCCTCTGCGGCTACGGCACCACGATCACCAGTACACCCAGCACGCCGTATGCGATCGCTGCGGCGAAACGGCCGAACCGGGAGAGCTCCACCTCGAAGTGGCCGCGGACGGCTGGACACTAGAAGGCCCGGTGGAGTAAGGCCTTACGGCCGCCCTCCCGTGAGCCGGACGCAGACATTTCCACAGGCCAGCGCGATGCGTAAGGGAAATTATGCGCTTCGCCAACTTATACTAAATGGATCTTTTGCCCGTAGGGTGTCACGTTGAAGGGGTGAGAACACGAGCTGCGTCCCCCCAGTTTCTTGCTTTGGTCGGCACTGTCGTGCTGTGGGCCTGCGCCTTCCCTGCCATCCGCGTGGGCGTGGACGGACTCGGCGTGGCCGCGTTGTCCTTCCTGCGGCTCGCGGTCGCTGCCATGGCGCTGCTTGCCATGTCCCCGTTCGCAGGCGTGCGCCTGCCCCGTCGGCGGGATCTCCCGCTGATCGCGTTGTGCGGCTTGACCGGTATGACCGCCTACCAGGTCCTTCTCAACTGGGGCGAGGTGCACGTCGCAGCCGGCACGGCCAGCCTCCTGATCGCGATCGCACCTGTCTTCAGTGTGCTTTTGGCCAGTGCGTTCCTGTCCGAGCCCCTGACCCGGAACGTCGTCGTCGGGAGTCTGATCGCCATCGCGGGCACCGCGGTCGTCACCTTGGCCAAGGGGTTCTCCGGCTTCAGCGCGGCCTCGCTTGTGGTGCTGGCCGCGGCCGTCGTCCAAGGCGTGTACCACTTCGCCAGCAAGCCGCTGCTGAAGCGTTACAGCGGGCTGGAGGTGGCCACCTATGCGATGGCCGCAGGCACCGTCTTCGCCCTGCCCCTCGCTCCCGAGGCCGCGAAGGCAACGGTTGGCGCCCCGGCAGGCGCCGTGTGGGCGGCGGTTTTCCTGGGCCTGCTTCCTTCCGCGCTCGGATTCGTCATCTGGGGGTACGCGGTTGCCCGGCTGCCCATGGCAGCCTCCACCGCGGCCCTGTATCTCGTACCGCCTGTGGCCTTGGTGGTCTCCTTCGTATGGCTGGGAGAGAAGCCTCTCCCCCTCGAACTGGCTGGAGGAGCGATCAGCGTGGCGGGCGTCGTCCTGATCAACCACCGCACGGCCAAAAAGCCCGGGCCGGCCGCGCCTGCATCAGGATCACTCGCGGCCGACCCCACCCGTGGCAACGCGATCAAGCCTGCGAGCCGTGAGCCGGTTGCACTCGACGCCCGCGCAACACGGCAACGCCACTGAAGAGGTCTCCATGCTTGATGTACGACGGCTGCGCATGCTGCAGCACCTGGCCGCATACGGGACGATCGCCGCCACGGCCGACGCGCTGCACCTGACCGGCCCGGCTGTGTCGCAGCAACTGGCTGTCCTGGAGCGCGAGGCCGGCGTGCCGGTGGTCGAAAAGCGTGGACGCAGGCTGTGCCTGACCCCTGCCGGTGAACTCCTGGTGGCGCACGCGGAGGTGATCCTCGGCGACCTCGCTGCCGCGGAGTCAGATCTGGCCGCCCTGCGGGGCGGGCATCACGGGGTGCTGCGCGTGACTGCCTTCGCTTCTGTCGCACGCACGCTCTTGCCCCGCGTGTACCAGTTGCTCGCCCGGCCCGTGGGCGAGACAGCGCCCAGGCTCACGCTCCGGCTCGACGAGCAGGAACCCGACCAGGCGCTGGAGGCGCTGCAAAAGCACCAGGCCGACGTGGTCGTGGCTCACAGCTATACGGTGCTGCCCCGCAACTTCCCGCAGAACAGTCGCCAGGACGTTCTCATGGAAGATCCTGTGCTGCTGTGCCTGCACCCGGACCGCGCCCGCAGTCTCGGGCTGTCCCCCGGGCAGCCGGCGGACCTGGCCCGACTCGCTGACGCCCCGTGGCTCACCCCCAGTCCCGAGGTTTCCTGTTACGAGATGATCCAGCGGACCTGCGGGACGGCGGGCTTCGTCCCCGACATCCGGGTCCGCAGCAGCGACTTCGCGGTACTGATGGCTCTTGTCGCCGCGGACGCCGGCGTCGCACTGGCTCCCCGTCTGGCCATCCCCGAATCTCACGACGGGGTCAGCCTGCATCCCCTGCTCGCGCCGGTCACCCGCACCATCTGCACCGTCGTCCGTTCCGGCAGTACCCGTAATCCTGACGTGCATCTGTTCCGTTCGCTTCTCGAACAGGCAGTTGCTCAGCACGAACCCACCCAGCGGGACCAGATCTGACAGCGTGCTCGAGAAGAGCGCGGTTGACGGCTCGGCCCAGTGGGCTCTGTGCCCTGAAACCTGCCTCCTGTGCAGCCGCAGGACTGCAGAGCATGCCGTTGCGGGCCGGCCGGACGGGCATCCAACGGGCACGCAACCGGAGTGCCCCGGCGCCGCTGCTGGTCGGTGCCAGCGCAGATCGGAAGGTCTGGCTCAGTCGGGCGCCGTGGTTCTCCCGCCTGCACGTCGAGGTGGGTTTGTGTTCCGTCGCGTGTGTTCCGCCTCCCCTCCGCTGCCAGAGCGGGGTGAGGGTTCAGCGCGGCTTGCGGGCCGTCAGCAGGTGGGAGACGAAGGGAACCTTGAATCCTTCGGGAGTCTGGTAGGCACTGAGGCTGTCGGTGATGGCCTGGGCAATCACCGGGATCGTGTCGGGGGCCCTGCGCGCGATCTCCGCGCCGAAGGGCAGGGCTGTGAGGTGTGCGGCGGCGAACGCCGGCAGGGCAGGCAGCACAACGTCGGCGGTGAGTTCCTCGGCCGCCAGGTGCACGAGGCCCGCGGCTGTCGCCGCCTGGAGAAACCGCTGCTTGGTCAGGGCGAACGCCGCAGGCGGCGCGGAGTCGTCGGTGTGTCCAGGATCGGCGGCCCGCGCCGCCTGGCCCTGCGCCTCATGGTAGGGAGACCGACCGCGCGGCGCCCACGACGTGGCGGCAAGGCGCCCGCCCGGGCGCAGCACGCGACCGATCTCGGTCAGTGCAGCGCACAGGTCGGGGAAGAACTGAAGACCCTGCTGGCACACCACCACATCGAACTCCGCGTCGGCGAACGGCATCGCGTCGGCGGGCGCGCGCACCAGCGTGGTCGGCGGGACAAGACGGCGTGCGGCGACATCGAGCATGGCCTGGTTGACGTCCACTCCGACCACCCGGCCGGATGCTCCGGCCCGCTCGGCCGCGGCAAAGGTCAAGTAGCCGGTCCCGCACGCCAGGTCGAGGGCCGCGTCGCCCTCGCCGACTTCGCTCGCCAGAGCCGCCACGAACGGTGCCATCAGAGCCAAGGAGTGGGCGTCGTACCTCTCCGCAGCATCCCCGTCCAACTGAAACTGCAGCCCCGGCTTCATTGAGGTTCCTCAGCTCTTCGGTGTGTGCGGTCGTCGATGCCGATCGCGAATGGTGAGGCCGGCCGGTGCCAGTCGGACGCCGCTGTATGTCGCGGCGGCGCGTCAGGCGAGTGCGGCCTCGTAGACACGCAGCCGTACGGCCGCCGCACGCAGCAGCGGTACGGACAAGCCATGCTGGGCCGCGACCCGGCACAGCCCACCGATGATCGGCTCGACCTCAGTGGCGTGGTTGTGGCGGAAGTCCCGGTACAGGGAGGTGGCGAACGCCGAGCCGGGAGACGTCAGCGTCGAGGTGACCTGGGCGACCGCGTCGCCCCGGGCGGGATGGCCGGCAGCCTCCAGTACCGAGGCCGTCTCCGCGATGACGTCCCGGATCACGTCGGTGCCGTCCTCGACGGGATTGATCTGGCCGACGTGACCGCCGAGCAGCACAGTTGCCGCTCCTCCAGCTGCCATGAACAGCCATTTTTCCCACATGTCCTGCTCGATCGTGGTCGAGGCAACTGTCTTGAACGGTGCCCGCTCGAAGGCCTCGGTGATCGCCTCCACGCGGGACGTGACCGGGCCGGACAGTTCCCCGAGGGTGATGCTCGCGGCGGGCGTGAGCTGCCTGATGGCCCCATCGGTGTCCAGCTGCGTGGCTACCAGGCAGACGCCGCCCAGCAGGTGCCGGGCACCGAAGCGGTCGCCGATGGCGTCGAGGTGGCCGATGCCGTTGAGCAGCGGCACGATACTCGTCTCGGGGCCCACTGCGGGGGCCACGTCTTCCAGGGCCGCCGCGACGGCGGTCGACTTCACGGCGAGGAGCACGACGTCGAACGGCGCGCGCAAGGTCTGCGCGGTGACCGTTGACACGGAGGTCGTCGTCCTTGTTCCGTCGGCGGCGACGAGGGTGATGCCGTCCGACCGCAGGCGATCGGCGCGCGCCCCGCGCACCAGGAACGTCACATCGACGCCTGCGCGGGCGAGCAGCGTTCCGAAATGGCCTCCGACCGCTCCGGCGCCAACGACGAGTACACGCATCATGGTCACTCCCGACGAGGATCTTCACGATTGCCGAAGCTGCCTGGCTCCCTCCAAGGAACCAGGCAGCATGCCTTCCTGCCACCTGAAACGCGAGCGTCCGCCGCGGCGCGACGAACGCCCGGTCGCCCTCCACGGCCGTCCTGCCGACGCAAAGCGATCGCCTGCAGAAGGAACCGGCACCAAGAGCCCACCGGCCCTGACCTTTCGGACGACGCCTGAAGACGCAGCGTTCCTCCCGCCGCTCTCCTTGGCTGACTCCTGGGGTTCGTCTCAAGCAAGCAGGGGGGCGAGTTCCGCAACCACGTCGTCGAGCGGCTGGAGGCTGCCTTGAAGACGACACAGAAGCACGGCGCCCTCGACCGCAGAGATTCCGAGCGTGGCCAGCGATGCCGCCTGCTCGGCTGAGCGCCCCGCACGCGTGAATGCTGCCGCGAGGAGATCGTGCCAGCGCGCGAAGACGTCCCTGACAGCCTCCTTCGCTTCGGGGACAAGATGCTCATCGTCCACGGCGGCAGCGACGATCGGGCAGCCCGCGCGGAAATCGGACGTCACAAGCCTGGTCTTCCAGGAGTCGGCGAACGCCGCCAGCGCCTCTTGCGGGCCGGCACCGTCACTCGCGCGTTCCATCCTCTCCCGCATACGCTCTCCGGCCACTTCCACGGCCGCTCTGATCAGCTCGTTGCGGCCGCCGGGGAAGTGGTAGTACACGGAACCACGCGGAGCTCCACTGTCGGCCAGGACCGCATCGAGGGTCACCGCTGCGGCGCTCTGCCGCTGGAGCAGCCCGATCGTACTGTCAAGCATCAGCTCCCGAGTCGACGGTTTCGCTTTCACCCTCATCGCATTCGCCTCCCACACTCTGACGTATGTAATATAGCATAATCCAGATTTCAGGATGCGGGTACGGAAGGGCCGATCATGGGCATGTCGACCGAAGGCGACCGCTCGGACGATGCAAGGCCGATCCTGGTGACCGGGGCGACCGGACGGCACGGCGGCACGGGCGGCCACGTCGTGAACGATCTCCTCGCTCGGAGCGTTCGCGTAAGGGCACTGGTGCGGGCGCAGGACGAGCGGGCCGAGCGGCTGGCCGCTCTCGGTGCGCACGTGGCAGTCGGCGACTTTGCCGACTACGACAGCCTGCTCGGCGCGCTCGACGGAGTGCGGGCTGCGTACTTCTGCTACCCGGTGGGCCCGGGCATCGCCGAGGCCGCGGGCTTGTTCGCGGCGGCGGCGCGCGAGATGGGGCTGCCGTGGCTGGTCGACCTCTCCCTTGCGGCGTCGGACCCACGCAGCCTCAGCCCACAGGGCAGGGCGCAGTGGGTCGCGGAGAAGGCCTTCGAGTGGGCCGGCATCGAGGGTGTCCACCTTCGGATCGAGGCCTTCTTCCTGGAGAACCTGCTGCAGGTGCACGGCCGGCAGATCCGCGAGAACAGCGTCATCAGGAACGCGTTCGGCGATTTTCCGGTGGGGTGGATCGCGGGAGCGGACGTCGGGGCCATGGCGGCTGCGCTACTCGCCGACCGGATGCTCGTCGACGACCGAACGTCCATTGCCGGCCCGACCTTCCGGATGACCTACGGACAGATCGCCGACACCATCACCGAAGTCACCGGACATCGGGTGATCTACCAAGAGATCACAGCGGACCAGTGGCGCGACGAGATGATCGCCGAAGCCGAGGCCCAGGGCCGGGCGAACCCGCGGGGTGCCGCCCATCTGGCCGCCCAAGCCGTGAGCCTGCGCGCGAAGCCGCAGGCCGCCGTCCGCGACGACGTCACACGCCTCGCCGGAAGGCCCCCGACGAGTCTCGCCCACTTCATCACGGGCAGCAGTCGGCAGCTGACCGGTCACGCCTGATCCGTCCGCCCAGCTGGGCCCAGACCCGGAACGTCAGCGCAGGAGTCGCCGAGGAAGGAATACCAAGAACGATGAACAGCGAATGGATGGTCACCATCCCCACCAAGCGCCTCGAGCAGGAGCGTGAAATTCACGGCGCCCAGTACCTCATCGTGACGGCACGCAACGAGCTGGAAGCACGCAAGCTGGCAGCCAAGCTCGCTCTGCGCAGCGAAATGCGGCAACGGCGCCGCCACGCCGAAGCGGACCTCGAACGAGCATCGGTCGAGCCGTATATTCAGCCGCGGCTGGCGTGGTGAAAATAGCGGCTCGCCAAACCGGTCGATGCAAGCTTCTCCGCCGCGTGTCCAAGGTGCCAAGCGGAAACGGGCCCTCCAGGGCACCGCACCCGCCGATCACTCCTCGGCGTGAGTCTGCGCCGCAGTGCACGACAGACGGCGGCCCTCTGGCCCGACCGCACAACACCGAAGGTCTGACAAGACCGCCCACCTGATGCACCGCAGCAAGGAACCGCATGAGCAGCGAAGAAGGAACGCCCGCCCAAAGTTCCCACGACAACAGCCGACTCGCCTCCGACCAATCGAAGGCCGACCGGCTGCGAAACGGACGCAGGGTCGTGGGTGCGCTGTTGCTGTTTTCGTCGTTCCAGTGGTTCCTGGTGCAGGCGGCCGTCGCCGCCGGATGGCGCACCCACTACTCGCTCACCAGGAACTTCATCAGCGACCTGGGAGCACTGCACTGCGGTCGCTTCCCGTCCGATACTGGCCTGTATGTCTGCTCCCCGGCGCACTCGGCGATGAACGTGTCCCTCATCCTGTGGGGCGCCGCGTGGGCCGTGGGGGCGCTGCTGATCGCGGAACGCAGCCACCGCACCGGCTACATGCTCCTTGCGCTCGGCGGCATCGGGACGATCCTCGTCGGGGTCCGCCCCGAGGACACCGTGTTCGCGGTCCACGCCCTCGGAGCCCTGCTTCAGACGATCGTCGGCGGTGCAGGCATGGCCGTCATCGGCGTGCGCCTTCTGCGTCGAGGCCACAGGATCGTGGGCGTGCTGAGCGTGTTGGTCTTCATCGCGGCCGTCGTCGGCATCATCGCCACGGGCCTGGCCACCGACAGCCGCGCCTTCCTGAGCGTCGGCCTGGGCGTATGGGAGCGCATCAGCATCTGGCCCCAGTGCGCCTGGCTGACCGCCGCGGGCATCGGCATCGCCTGGGACGCCGCCACTCGTCCATCCCGGACAGAACCAGGGGCCTGACGCGCAACACCGCCTGCAGGTGACAGGCCTGGCAGGCTGTCACTTCACCTGCCTGCACAGCCAGAGGCATGTGACCACGCGGAGCGGAACGTGTCGTGCCGGCGCAGTAGCTCCTTCGCGCGACGGGCAGTTCCTCAGCCGGCTGGGCACCCGACGCAGCAAGAGACTCAAGGCGATCCACGTGAGTTCGCCGTCGACGATCTCCTCCTCCGTACCGAAGCAGTGGACGAAGGAGGGACCGCAAGCAATGAGAGGGATAGCATGACCGCCGTCGACTATCAGGGACAGACCACACTCATCACCGGCGCCAGTGCGGGCCTGGGAGCGGAGTTCGCCCGCCGGCTCGCCGCCCGGGGCTCGGACCTGGTGTTGGTGGCCCGACGGAAGGACCGGCTGGAAAAGCTGGCGGAGACGCTCTCCACCGAGCACGGCGTCATGGTGACAGCGATCGCTGCCGATCTCAGCCTGCCGCATGCCGGGCGGATACTCCTCGAGGAGACCGACCGACTCGGTCTGCGCGTCACAAGCCTGATCAACAACGCCGGATTCGGAACCTACGGTGCGTTCCACATGGAAGACGCTGACCGGCTCGGCGACGAGATCACCGTGAACGTGGCCAGCGTTGTCAGCATCAGCCGGGCATACATCGAGCGCCTACGACAGGCTGGCAACGGCATCCTCATCAACGTGGCCAGCAACGCCGCTTACCAGCCCAACCCGCTCCTGGCCGTCTACGGCGCGACCAGGGCATTCGTGCTGAACTTCACCGAGGCTCTGTGGTTTGAGTCGGCCGGCACAGGTCTCAAGGTGCTCGCACTGTCTCCGGGCCCGACGCAAACCGAGTTCTTCGACGTCATCGGCACGACCAACGCCTCAGGCAACACCGTGCTCCAAACGCCCCGGCAAGTCGTTCACAAGGCCCTGCACACCCTCGACCGACGCAACCCGCCTCCAAGCATCATCAGCGGCCGGCGCAACCACCTGCAGGCGCTGTCGGTTCGCCTGCTCACCCGTCGGCGTGCCGCCCTCACTGTCGGGGCGATGATGAAGCCGACGACCTGAACACGCGGGCCGAGCCAGGGAAACGGGTCTCCGTCAGCGCAAAGCCCCGCCTAGGGCCTGTCTGATAATTGATCACGGTTCACGGAGCCAGAGGATGAGCGAAGCGAGCCTGAGCCCCGCTAGGTAGCGGGCGGCCAGTTTGTCGA
>NZ_JBYIRL010000054.1:0-51127 GCF_057708125.1 Actinacidiphila sp. bgisy145 | reverse complement strand
GTCGGGAGACGGCCCCCGCGGGCACCCGATCCGACCCGCGGCAGCATCCGCGCCACCCCAGCGTCAGCTCCACCTCCAGCTTCAGCCGAGGAGCCCCCATGGCGGCGACGACCGTCCCCGAGAACACGACCAAGCGCCACGCCGGGCGCCCGGCCGGCCCGGACCGGCCCGGCGCCAGACGCGGCCTGCCCCGCAAGGCGGCGGCGAACCTCCAGGCATACGGCTTCCTCGTCGGCGCGGTGGTCTGCTTCCTGGCCTTCTCCTGGTACCCGATGGTCCGGGAGTTCATCATGAGCTTCCAGGACAAGAAGCGCGGGGTGACCTCCTGGGTCGGGATGCGGAACCTCGACCGCGTCTACCACGACCCGTTCTTCTGGACCGCGTGGAAGAACACCGCCGAGTACACCGGCTACGCGCTGGTCATCGGCTTCGCGCTGCCGTTCTTCGTGGCGATCGTGCTCAACGAACTGCGGCACGCCCAGGCCTACCTGCGCATCCTGGTCTACCTGCCGGTGATGCTCCCGCCGGTCGCCGGCGGCCTGCTCTTCAAGTACTTCTACGACCCGGACTACGGGCTCTTCGACCACATCCTGAAGACCCTGCACCTGCCGACCTCGCAGTGGCTGGACTCCTCGCACACCGCGATGATCTCGGTGGTGATCGCGGCCACCTGGATGAGCATGGGCAGCGCCACCCTGGTCTACCTCGCCGCGCTCCAGAACATCCCCGGTGAACTGTACGAGGCGGCCGACCTGGACGGCGCCGGGCTGTGGAGCAAGATCTGGCACGTCACCATCCCGCAGACCCGCATGGTGCTCTCGCTGATGCTGCTGCTCCAGATCGTGGCGACCATGCAGGAGTTCACCAACGTCTTCGTGCTGGCCGGCGGCAACGGCCCGGAGAACTCCACGATGACCGTGGTCTACATGATCTACCAGTACGGATTCCGCTACAACAACCTCGGCAGCGCCGCCGCGCTCGGCCTGTTCCTGCTGCTGGTGCTGATCGTCTTCTCGGGCGTCTACACGCGGCTCAGCCGGACCGACGAGCAGGAGGGATGACGGACATGGCAGCCATCTCCACACCGCAGAACCGCACCCTGATCTCCGCGGCGGCGCTGAACCGCCGCAAGGGCCGGATCACCTACCGGATCGTGCTGACCGTGGTGCTGGTCGTCTTCACCCTGGTCTTCCTCGGCCCGCTGTACTGGATGGTCACCGGCGGCCTGAAGTCCGCGAGCGAGGTCGTCGCGAACCCGCCGACGTACTTCCCCAAGCACCCCAAGCCCGGCACCTACCACACCGCGTGGACCCAGCTGAAGCTCGCGCGGCTGCTGTTCAACACGCTGTACTACGCGTTCGGCGCGCTCGCCTTCCAGCTGGTCTTCGACGTCGCCGCCGCGTACGCGGTCTCCAAGCTGCGCCCGGTGTTCGGCAACGTGATCCTGGCCGGGATGCTGGCGACGCTGATGATCCCCTCGGCGGTGCTGATCGTCCCGCAGTACGTCACCGTGCTCGACCTGCCGCTGCTGCACCTGAACCTGGTCGGCACCCCGTGGGCGATCTGGCTGCCGACGGTGGCCAACGGCTTCAACATCTTCCTGCTGAAGCGGTTCTTCGACTCGATCCCGAACGACCTGATGCACGCCGCCGCGATCGACGGCGCCGGGCCGCTGCGCACCCTGTGGTCGATCATCCTGCCGATGTCCCGGCCGATCCTCGGCGTGGTGTCGATCTTCGCGGTGGTCAACGTCTGGAAGGACTTCCTCTGGCCGATGCTGGTGGAGCCCGACCCGGACAAGCAGCCGATCAACCTCGGCATCAACTCGCTGTCGCAGGGCGTCCCGGAGAACGTGATCATCGCCGCGCTGGCCATCTCCGCGGTGCCCACCCTGCTGATCTTCCTGCTCTTCCAGCGCAACATCATGTCCGGTCTGACCGCGGGCGGCCTGAAGGGCTGACGCCCGCGGCACCGCCTGCGCACCACTTCCGCAGCACCCCTCAGCACTCCGCCGCCGGCCCCTGCCATCATCCCCGCGATCGGGGCCGGCGGCGGAGTCCCACCTGCCCGAAAGGACGTTGACGTGGCAGACACCCCTCAGCCCGAGGCCGACGAGAACTGGTGGCGCGACGCGGTCATCTACCAGGTCTACCCGCGGAGCTTCGCCGACAGCAACGGCGACGGGACCGGTGATCTCGCCGGCGTGCGGTCCCGGCTGCCGTACCTGGCCGATCTGGGCGTCAACGCACTGTGGTTCAGCCCCTGGTACCCCTCGCCGATGGCCGACGGCGGCTACGACGTCGCCGACTACCGCGACGTGGAGCCGGTCTTCGGCTCGCTCGCCGAGGCCGAGAAGCTGATCTCCGAGGCCCTCGCGCTGGGCATCAGGACGATCATCGACATCGTGCCGAACCACGTCTCGGCCGCGCACCCCTGGTTCCGGGAGGCGCTGGCGGGCGGGCCCGGCTCGGCCGCGCGCGAACGGTTCTGGTTCCGGCCCGGCCGCGGCGCGCACGGCGAACTGCCGCCGAACAACTGGCCCTCGCAGTTCGGCGGACCGGCCTGGACCCGGACCACCGACCCCGACGGCACGCCCGGCGACTGGTTCCTGAACCTCTTCGACTCCGGCCAGCCGGACCTGAACTGGAACCACCCCGACGTGCTCGCCGAGCACGAGGACATCCTGCGGTTCTGGTTCGACCGCGGCGCCGGCGGCGTACGCATCGACTCCGCGGCCATGGTCTGCAAGGACCCCGACCTGCCCGACCTGCCAGATCCGGGCGCCGGCGCCGAGGCGGCACTGCCCGCGCACCCCTACGTCGACCGCGACGACCTGCACGACATCTACCGGAGCTGGCGGCGGATCGCCGACTCCTACCCGGGCGTGCGCATCCTGGTCGGCGAGGTGTGGCTGCCGGACGCCGAGCGGTTCGCCCGCTACCTGCGGCCGGACGAGATGCACACCGCGTTCAACTTCGACTTCCTGGCCTGCCCGTGGGAACCGGACCGGCTGCGCACCTCGATCGACGTCACGCTCGCCGCGCACGCCCCGGTCAGCGCCCCCGCCACCTGGGTGCTGTGCAACCACGACGTGACCCGCACCGTGACCCGCTACGGCCGGGCCGACACCGGCTTCGACTTCGCCACCAAGGCGTTCGGGATTCCGACCGACCTGGAGCTGGGCACCCGGCGGGCCCGCGCGGCCGCCCTGCTGACCCTGGCGCTGCCCGGGTCGGTCTACCTCTACCAGGGCGAGGAGCTGGGACTGCCCGAGGTCGAGGACATCCCGACCGGCAAGTTGCAGGACCCGATGTACCTGCGCTCGGCCGGCACCAACCCCGGGCGCGACGGCTGCCGCGTACCGCTGCCGTGGTCCGGTGCCACCCCGCCGTTCGGCTTCGGACCGGACGGCTCGGCCGAGTCCTGGCTGCCCCAGCCGGCCCAGTGGGCCGCCCGCACCGCCGAGGTCCAGTCCGCCGACCCCGGCTCCATGCTCTCGCTGTACCGGGCGGCGATCCGGCTCCGCAAGGACACCCCGGAACTCGGCCACGGCACCGCCTTCACCTGGCTGGACAGCGCCCCCGGCGTGCTGGCCTTCCGCCGCTCCCCCGGCTTCGTCTGCGTCGTCAACCTCTCCCCCGACCCGGCTCCCCTCCCCGCGCACCGCACCCTGCTGCTCGCCTCCGCCCCCCTCGCCTCCGACGGCCTCCTCCCGCAGGACACCGCCGCCTGGCTCCTCGCGTAGCGCCGCCTCCCCCTGGGGCCGCCCTCCCCCACAGGCGGCCCCTTCGGTGTGCCCACCCGCCGGAAGTCCCCCGGAAGCCGTGAGAAGTCCCCTCGGAAAGGAGGAGGGCGGGAGCGACATCGCGTCGGGGTGACGATTAGAGTGGGGGGCGTGCCTCAACTACGTCTCGCTCTGAATCAGATCGACTCCCGTGTCGGCGACATCGCCGGGAACCGCGCGGAGGTGGTGCGCCGGGTCCGGTACGCGGCCGAGCAGGGGGCCCACCTGGTCGCGTTCCCGGAGATGATGCTGACCGGCTATCCCGTCGAGGACCTGGCGCTGCGGTCGTCCTTCGTGGAGGCGAGCCGGACGGCGCTGGTGGAGCTGGCCGCGGAACTGGCCGCGGAGGGCCTGGGCGCGCTGCCGGTGGTCGTCGGCTACCTCGGCCGCAGCGAGAACGCGCAGCCGAAGTACGGCCAGCCGGCCGGCGCGCCGCAGAACTGCGCGGCGGTGCTGCACGAGGGGAGGGTCGCGCTGCGGTTCGCCAAGCACCACCTGCCGAACTACGGGGTGTTCGACGAGTTCCGCTACTTCGTGCCCGGCGACACCATGCCGGTGGTGCGGGTCGGCGGCGTGGACGTGGCGCTGGCGATCTGCGAGGACCTGTGGCAGGACGGCGGCCGGGTGCCGGGCGCGCGGGAGGCCGGCGCGGGCCTGCTGCTGTCGGTGAACGCCTCGCCCTACGAGCGGGACAAGGACGACACCCGGCTGGAGCTGGTCCGCAGGCGGGCCCGGGAGGCCGGCTGCACCCTGGCGTACCTGGCGATGGTCGGCGGCCAGGACGAGCTGGTCTTCGACGGCGACTCGATCGTGGTCGGCGCGGACGGCGAGGTCATCGCGCGGGCGCCGCAGTTCACCGAGGAGTGCGTGCTGCTCGACCTGGAGCTGCCCGCGGCCGCCGCCGAGGTGCCGGCCGGGCGGGTCGCGGACGGCCTGGAACTGCGGCACGTGGTGCTGTCCGCCGAGCCGGTCCCGGCGTACACCCCCCGGTACCCCGGCACCGAGGCCGAGCCGCTGGGCGACGAGGCGGAGATCTACGGCGCGCTGGTCACGGGCCTGCGCGCGTACGTCGCCAAGAACGGCTTCCGGTCGGTGCTGATCGGCCTGTCCGGCGGGATCGACTCGGCGCTGGTCGCCGCGCTGGCGTGCGACGCGATCGGGGCGGAGCACGTGTACGGCGTCTCGATGCCGTCGGCGTACTCCTCGGACCACTCCAAGGGCGACGCGGCCGAGCTGGCCCGCCGTACCGGCCTGAACTTCCGTACGGTGTCGATCGCCCCGATGTTCGACGCGTACATGGAGTCGCTGAAGCTGACCGGCCTCGCCGAGGAGAACCTCCAGTCGCGGCTGCGCGGGGTGACGCTGATGGCGATCTCCAACCAGGAGGGCCAGATCGTGCTGGCCCCGGGCAACAAGAGCGAGCTGGCCGTGGGCTACTCCACGCTCTACGGCGACTCGGTGGGGGCGTACGGCCCGATCAAGGACGTCTACAAGACCACCGTCTTCCGCCTCGCCCGCTGGCGCAACGAGGACGCGGCCGCCCGCGGCGAGACCCCGCCGATCCCGGAGAACTCGATCAGCAAGCCGCCGAGCGCCGAACTGCGCCCGGGCCAGGTCGACACGGACTCGCTGCCGGACTACGACGTGCTGGACCGGGTCCTGGAGCTGTACGTCGACCGGGACCGGGGCCGCGAGGAGATCGTCGCCGCGGGGTACGACGAGGAACTGGTCACGCGGGTGCTGAAGCTCACGGACACCGCCGAGTACAAGCGGCGGCAGTACCCGCCGGGCACCAAGATCTCGGCGAAGGGCTTCGGCAAGGACCGCCGCCTGCCCATCACCAACCGCTGGCGCGAGGGCGGCTGACCCCCCGCCGCCCCGGCCGCCCGCAGCGGGGGCGGCAACATTCGGCCCGGCCCGGAACTCTTGCCCGGGCCCGGGGGCGGCTGCTGTGATCCGGCCCATGGATGCTTCTGCTGCGGGGCCCGGGCCGCTGACGGCGACGTACGACCGGATCGGGGTCGGGTACCGGGACGTGCGGCGCGCCGATCCGCGGCTGGCCGCCCTGATCGACCAGGCGCTGGGCGGGGCGCGCACCGTGGTCAACGTCGGCGCGGGCGCCGGGTCCTACGAGCCGGCCGGCCGGGAGGTGACCGCGGTCGACCCGTCGCAGGTGATGCTCGACCAGCACCCGGGGGCGCGGAAGGTGCTGGCCGGCGCGGAGCGACTGCCCTTCGCCGACGGCGCGTTCGACGCCGCGATGGCGGTGATGACGGTGCACCACTGGCCCGACCTGCGCCGCGGCCTGGCCGAGCTGCGCCGGGTGTCGCGGCGGCAGGTGCTGTTCACCTACGACCCGTACCACCGGCCGGAGTTGTGGCTCCTGACGGAGTACCTGCCGGAGATCGGCGCGTTCGAGCGGGCCCGCTTCACACCGCTGGCGACGGTGGTGGCGGCGATGGACGCGCACACGGTGCTGCCGTTCCCCATCCCGCACGACTTCACCGACGGCTTCCAGAGCGCGTACTGGCGCCGCCCGGAGCTGTTCCTCGACCCCGACGTGCGCCGGGCGAACTCCACCTTCGCCCAACTGCCCGCCGCCGTCGTCGAACCGGCGATCGAGCGGATGCGCGCGGACCTCGCCTCGGGCGCCTGGCACCGCCGCCACGCCGACCTGCTGGCCTTGGACGCCGTCGACTACGGCTACCGCCTCCTCGTCGCGGGGGGCTGACCCCGCCCGGCAACAGCGCCGCGGCAACGGCAGCGCGGCAACAGCGCGTTGGTCAGGGGACGTCGAGCCGGGCGGCCACCGGCAGGTGGTCGCTGCCGGTGCGGGGCAGCGTCCAGGACGAGACCGGCTCGATGCCCTTGACCATGATCTGGTCGATCCGCGCCATCGGGAAGGACGCCGGCCAGCTGAAGCCCATGCCGTTGCCCGCGGCGCCCTGGGTGGAGCGCATCTGCGAGGTGACGGAGGCGAGCGCGCGGTCGTTCATGGTGCCGTTGAGGTCGCCGAGGAGCACCACGTGCGGCAGGGTCTCCGCGGCGATCGCCGAACCGAGCGCGTCGGCGGCCCGGTCGCGCTGCCCGGCGGTGAACCCGGCGTCGAACTTGACGCGTACGGACGGCATGTGCGCGACGTACACCGCGACCTTGCCGTGCGGGGTGGCGGCGGTGGCGCGCATCGCCCGGGTCCAGCCGAGCCGGATGTCGACCGGACGCACCGAGCTGAGCGGGTACTTGCTCCACAGCCCGACGGTGCCCTGCACCGAGTGGTAGGGGTAGGCGGCCGCCAGGTCGCGGCTGTAGCGGGCGACCTGCCCGGCCGCCAGCTCCTCCAGCGCGACCACGTCCGCGTGCGCGGCGATCACGTCCTTGGCGGTGCCGTCCGGGTCGGGGTTGTCGGCGTTGACGTTGTGCGTGAGCACCGTGAGATTGCCGCCGGTCCCGGCCTTGTCGGTGAGCAGCCCGCCGAAGAGGTTGAACCAGACCGCGGTCGGCAGCAGTACCGCGATCAGCGCGGTGACCGAGCGCCGCAGCAGCGCCACCACCAGCAGCACCGGCACGAGCAGGCCGAGCCAGGGCAGGAACGTCTCCAGCAGGCTGCCGAGGTTGCCGACCCGGTTGGGCACGTCGGCGTGGAAGAGCAGCAGTCCGGCGAGCACGACGGCGACCACCGCCGTGACGATGCCGCGCCGCCACATCCCCGCGGGCCGCCACCACCGCAGGAAGCGGGCGCGCAGCCGGTCCCGGGCCCCGGCCGCCCCGGCGTCCGGCCCCACCGGGTCCGTGCCGTCCGTGCTGGTGTCCGTGCCGTTCTGCGCCTGGGTCATAGAAGTCCTTGCCTGCCTGCCACTTGCCGGTGCTTCGAACCCTAGAGCCTGCCGCGGTGATCGCCGCGACCGCCGCGGCGCCGCGCCGCCCGGCACGCGGATCCGCCCGGCACGCGCATCCGCCGTACCGCACCTCCGTCGTACCGCCGCGGGCACGCGCGCCGGTAGGGAGCGCCGTCGTACCGTCACCGGTCGCCGACTCCGAGCGACCGACTCTACGGGATTCGTATGTGAAGCGACGGTCAGGTGCGGGTCGCGGGTTCCGCGGGCGGTACGGATCGCCCGGACTGTGACGAGACCTGGACATAAGCGGCCGGCGGCCGTTGGCCGTTCCGGTGGTCGTGACGGTGGCCGTTCCGGCGGCCGTTCGCGGGTCAGGCGCGCGGGCGCATCCCGTCCAGCAGCGTGTCCACCACCCGGTCGGCGAGGTCCGCCGGGAGCGACGCGTCCGGGTAGAGCGTGGCGCGGGACAGCACCGGGCCGACCACCATGTCGCAGAGCAGTTCCAGGTCGGCGCCCAGCTCGGGGCGGATCTCGCCGCTGGCGATGCCGCGTTCCAGCACCGCGACGAGCATCCGGCGGCGGCCGGCGATCACGGTGTCGTGGTAGCGCTGCCACAGGCCGGGGTTGCTCCGCATCTGCGTCACCATGGTGCGCAGCAGCGCCGACTCCCGCTTGGCGAGGCCGCGCCGGCGGATGAACTCCACCGCGCGGACCAGGTCCTCGCGCAGGTCGCCGGTGCCCGCGCCGGCCGGTGGCGGCGGGCCCTCGACGGTGGCGAGCACGTCGAGCAGCAGCGCCTCCTTGCCGGGCCAGCGCCGGTACAGCGTGGCCTTGCCGACGCCCGCGTGCCGGGCGATGCCCTCCATCGTCAGCTCACCGATCTGGGTGCCGTCGGCGATCAGCCGCAGGACGGCGTCGATGACGGTGCCGTCGACGGCGGCGTTGCGCGGGCGTCCGCGGCCGGAGAGGCCCTCCGTCACTGCTCGGCACCCACCATCTCCCGCTCTCCCGAGCCGCCGCCGGGCGCCGGGGACAGCGCGGACTTGGGCGGCAGGAAGACGTAGGCGACGACGCCCCCGAGGATCGCGACGGTCGCCGAGGCGGTCGCGGTGATGTGCATGGCGTGGATGAACGCGTCGTCGGCGGGCCGCACCAGGCTCGCGCCGCCCGGACCGAGGCGCTGGGCCACCCCGAGGGTCGCCTCGATGGACTCGCCAGCCGCGTGCCGCTGGCCGGCGGGCAGGTGGCCGAGGTGGGAGCTGATGCCGTTGCGGTAGACGGTGGACATCACCGAGCCGAGCACGGCCACCCCGAGGGCGCCGCCGACCTGGCGGAAGGTGTTGTTGACCGCCGAGCCGGACCCGGCCTTCTCCCGCGGCAGCGCGGACATGATCATCACCGTGGCGGGCGGCATGATGTGCGCCATCGCGGTGCCCATCACGAAGAACAGCACCTCCAGCTCCCAGATCGGGGTGGTCCGGCCGAGCAGGAGGAAGCCGAGGAAGGCGATGCCGGTCAGCACCATGCCGCCCGCGCACACCGCGCGGGCGCCGATCCGGTCGACCAGCAGCCGGGCGCGCGGCGCGAAGATCATCTGCGAGGCGGCGAGCGGGATCAGCAGCAGCCCGGAGCGCAGGGCGCTGTAGCCGCGCACCGACTGGTTGTAGAAGACGACGAAGAAGGTCACGCCCATCAGCGCGAAGAAGACCAGGCCGATCGCGGCGACGGAGGCGGCGAACTGCCGCTTCTTGAAGTAGCGCACGTCCAGGGCGGGGTGGTCGCTGCGGGCTTCGTACCAGACGAACACCCCGAGGATGGCCAGGCCCGCCACGGAGGTGCCCCACACCTCGGGGCGGGTGAAGTCGCCGTACTGGCCGCCCTTGATGATGCCGTAGATCAGCAGTACCAGGCCGGCGATGGACAGCAGCACGCCCAGCGGGTCGAGCCGGCCGGGCCGGGGGTCCTTGGAGTCGGGCACGATCAGGAACATCGCGATCAGCGCGACGACCACGATGGGCACGTTGACCAGGAAGACCGAGCCCCACCAGAAGTGCTGGAGCAGCAGCCCGCCGGTGATCGGGCCGACCGCGATCGCCAGGCCCACCACGCCGGCCCAGATGCCGATGGCGCGCGGCTGCTCCTCGCGCTCGAAGACGTTCATGATGATCGCCAGGGTGGCCGGCATGATCAGCGCGCCGCCCAGGCCCATCACCCCGCGCCACGCGATCAGTTGCCCGGCGGTCCCCGCGAACGCGGAGAGCGCCGAGCCGCCGCCGAACACGAACATGCCGGCGAGCAGCACCTTCTTGCGGCCCAGCCGGTCGCCGAGCAGCCCGGCGGTGAACAGCAGGCCGGCGAAGACCAGGGTGTAGGAGTTGATCGCCCATTCCAGCTCGCTCTGGCTGGCGCCGAGCCCGGTCGGGGCCGGCTGGGCGATCGTCTTCATCGCCACGTTCAGGATCGAGTTGTCCAGCACCACGACCAGCAGGCTGAACAGCAGGACGGTGAGGATCGCCCAGCGGCGGCGATGGATCACCTCGGGCACTTTTGTGACTATCGCATCAGCGGCCATCCCCCGAGCCTACCGCTTTTACGATACGACCCCGTCTCGTATCGCAAAGCCCCGGCAAAGCCCCCAGCTCAGCCACGGATCGGCCGCGGCAACCGGGAACGGTCACGGGGAGGGGGTTGCCCGCGGGCGGCGGCCGGGCGGGTCCGGGGGTTTCCCGGCGGGTCCGGGGGTTTCCCGGCGGGGCCGGGCGTGCCAGCATGGGAGGTGGTCCGGGGACGCCGTCAGGGCGCCTCGAGATGACAACTGAAGGAGCCGTCACCATGACGCAGCTTCCGGCTGCCCAGAAGGCCGCCGACAACCCGAAAGCCCTCTACGGCGGGTCCGGCACCCGCCGCGTGACCGTGCGCGACCTCGGCGCCGCCAAGGAGCGCGGCGAGAAGTGGCCCATGCTCACCGCGTACGACGCGATGACCGCGTCGGTCTTCGACGAGGCCGGCATCCCGGTGCTGCTCGTCGGGGACTCGATGGGGAACTGCCACCTCGGCTACGACACCACCGTGCCGGTCACGCTCGACCACATGGCGATGCTGTCCGCCGCCGTGGTGCGCGGCACCCGGCGGGCCCTGATCGTCGCCGACCTGACCTTCGGGTCGTACCAGGAGGGCCCGGTGCAGGCCCTGCGCAGCGCCACCCGGCTGGTAAAGGAGGCGGGCGTCGGGGCGGTGAAGCTGGAGGGGGGCCGGCGCTCGCTGGCGCAGACCGAGGCGCTGGTCGAGGCCGGCATCCCGGTCATGGCGCACATGGGGCTGACCCCGCAGTCCGTGCACACCCTGGGCTACCGCGTCCAGGGCCGCGGCGACGAGGCGGCACACCGCCTGGTCCAGGACGCGAAGGCCGCGCAGGACGCGGGCGCCTTCGCGCTGGTGCTCGAACTGGTGCCGGCGGAGGTCGCCGCCGAGATCACCAACGCGCTGGAGATCCCGGTGATCGGGATCGGCGCCGGGCCGGACACCGACGCGCAGGTGCTGGTGTGGACCGACATGGCGGGGATGACCGGCGGGAAGGTGCCGCGCTTCACCAAGCAGTACGCGGACCTGCGCCGCACCCTGGGCGACGCGGCGAAGGCGTACGCGCAGGACGTGGTGGGCGGGGAGTTCCCGGCGGCGGAGCACACCTTCCACTGAGCGGGGAGCACACCTTCCACTGACCTGACGCAGGCGGGCGGGTCCGGTACGCCGGGCCCGCCCGGACTTTTCACCCCGCGATCTGAGACATTCCGCCCCCGCGCCCGTATGGACCGGTGAGCGCCGCGGCCGCGGCGACCCTCCACACCTCCGGGAAGCCGTCCGCCGATGTCTCGATCCGCGATACGCGAACTCGACCGGGAGCCGCCGGTGCGGCAGGATGCGCCCGTGGACGGACCCCCGCCGGAGATACCGGAACAGGCCGGCGCGGTGCGCCCGCCCGGTCCCGGCCCGGAGCCGGACCTCGGCCCCGACCGCTCGGGCCCGGAGGAAGACCTCATGCGGGCCCTGTACCGCGAGCACGCGGGCGCCCTGCTGACCTATGTCCTCAAGCTCGTCGCGGGCGACCGCCACCTCGCCGAGGACGTCGTCCAGGAAACCCTGCTGCGGGCCTGGAAGAACGCCGCCCGGCTCGACCCGCGGGCCCGCTCCCTGCGGCCCTGGCTGATCACGGTGGCCCGCCGGATCGTCATCGACGGCCACCGCAGCCGCCAGGCCCGCCCGCCGGAGACCTCGCCCGCCGTGCTCGACCAGCTGCCCGCGCGCGACGAACTGGAGCGCTCGCTGCGCCTGATGACGATCTCCGACGCCCTCCAGGACCTGTCCGAAGCCCACCGCGAGGCGCTCGTGGAGACGTACTTCAAGGGCCGTACGGTCAGCGAGGCCGCCGAGGAGCTGGGGCTGCCGCCGGGGACCGTGCGTTCCCGGGTCTTCTACGCGCTGCGCGCCGCACGGAACGCGCTGGAGGAGAGAGGGGTGACCACCTCGTGACCCCCATGCCGCCCCATGTGGACGTGGGCGCCTACCTGCTCGGGGCGCTGGACGACGCGGAGATGTCCGCGTTCGAGGAGCACCTCGCCGAGTGCGACGCCTGCGGGCGGCAGCTCGACGAGCTGAGCGGCGTGGTGCCGGTCCTCGCCGAACTGCGCGCGGACGGTGTCGGGATGCCCGGGCCGCCCGGCGACGCGCTGCTGGAGCGGATGCTGCGGCAGGTCGCCGGTGAGCGCCGGGCGCGGCGCAGGCGCCGGCTGGTCGCGGTCGCGGTGGCCGCGGTGCTGGTGGTCGGCGGCCCGGCGATCGCGGTGCTGGCCACCCGCGGCGGTGGCTCGGCTGCCCCTGCTGCCGCCGCGCAGGACTCGGCGAGCGACCCGTCGACCGGGCTGTCGGCGGTGGTGGGCCTGACGGACAAGGCGTGGGGCACCGAGGTGAGCCTGCGGCTGGCCGGGGTCTACGGGCCGGACCACTGCCACCTGGACGCGGTCGGCCGCGACGACTCCCGGGAGACGGTCGCGACCTGGTCGGTGCCGCAGGCCGGCTACGGCACGGGCGCGCATCCCCAGGCGCTGACCGTCAGCGGCGCCACCGGCATGCACCCGACGGCGATCAACCGGTTCGAGGTGCGCACGGCCGACGGCACCCTGCTGCTGACCATCCCGCAGTCCGGCACCCAGCCGACCGACCGGCCGCGCGGCACCACCGGCTGACCTGCGGCGGTGCCCCCCGCCGTACCACCGGTCGGGCGGGGCGCCGGCCGCCGACATCCCGCCGACAGGGCGCTGTCGGCGGGATGTCGGTGCCGTGTCGGTGAGCCCGTGCAGGGTGGTGGACATGACGACGCGACTGACAGACAACGGTGGGACCGCCGCCGTCGAGGTGCGCGGTCTGGTCAAGCACTACGGACCGACCAAGGCACTGGACGGGGTGGATCTGGAGGTGCGCCAGGGCACGGTACTCGGCGTGCTCGGCCCGAACGGGGCCGGCAAGACCACGCTGGTACGGGTGCTGTCCACGCTGGTGCAGCCGGACGCGGGCACCGCGCGGGTGGCGGGCTTCGACGTCCTCAGGCAGCCCCGGCAGCTGCGCCGGGTGATCGGCCTGACCGGGCAGTACGCCTCGGTGGACGAGAAGCTGTCCGGCCGGGAGAACCTGTACATGATCGGGCGGCTGCTGGACCTGCCCCGCAAGGACGCCCGGGCCCGCGCGGACGAGCTGCTGGAGCGGTTCTCGCTCACGGAGGCCGCCAAGCGGCCGGCGATGCAGTACTCCGGCGGGATGCGCCGCCGGCTGGACCTGGCGGCGAGCATGATCGGCCGGCCCGCGGTGCTCTACCTGGACGAGCCGACCACGGGCCTGGACCCCCGCACCCGCAACGAGGTGTGGGACGAGGTGCAGCGGATGGTCGCCGACGGCGCCACGGTGCTGCTCACCACGCAGTACATGGAGGAGGCCGAGCAGCTCGCGAACGAGCTGACGGTCATCGACCGCGGCCGGATCATCGCCGGCGGCAAGGTGGCCGAGCTGAAGGCGAAGGTCGGCGGCCGGACCCTGCGGATCAGGCCGAGCGAGCCGGCCGCGGCGGCCGGAATGGCCGACGCGATCGCGTCGGCGGGCCTGGACGGCGTCGCCGGCGCCCGGATCGACGAGGACGGCCTGGTCAGCGTGCCGATCCTCAGCGACGACCAGCTCACCGCGGTGGTGGGCGTGCTGGGCTCGCGCGGCTACGGCATCGCGCACATCGACACCCATCTGCCCAGCCTGGACGAGGTGTTCCTCGCCATCACCGGCCAGAAGTCCTCGGCGGCGCCCGGGGAGCAGCAGGACGCGGACGGCACGGCCGACCGTGCGCAGGACACGACGGAGAACGTGGAGGTCCCGGTATGAGCACCGCGACGGCGACGGTGACCGCCCCGGCGCGGGTCGCCTCGGACGAGGGCAGGATCGGCCTGCGGGCCAACCTGCGGCACATCGGCGCCCTCGCGCGCCGCAACATGCTCCAGATCAGGCAGGACCCCGAGTCGATGTTCGACGCGGTGCTGATGCCGGTGATCTTCACCCTGCTGTTCGTGTACGTCTTCGGCGGCGCGATCTCCGGCAAGGGCCACCAGCACGAGTACGTGAACTACGTGGTGCCCGGGCTGATGGCGATGATGGGCATGAACCTGTCCATGGCGGTCGGCAGCGGCATCAACGACGACTTCCGCAAGGGGGTCATGGACCGGTTCCGCACCATGCCGATCGCCCGGTCCACGGTGCTGATCGCGAAGATCGTGGTGGAGGTCGGCCGACTGCTGATCGCGATCGCCATCCTGCTGGGCATGGGCTTCGCGCTGGGCATGTCCATCGGGACGGACGTGATGCACCTGGCGGCGGCGATCGTGCTGTCCGTGGTCTTCGGCGCCTCGCTGATGTGGATCTTCATTCTGCTGGGCCTGACCATGAAGACCGCCCAGGCGGTGCAGGGGGTGGGCATGCTCGTACTGATGCCGTTGCAGTTCGGCAGTTCGATCTTCGCCAGTCCGACCACGATGCCGGGGTGGCTGCACAACTTCACCAAGGTCAATCCGCTCTCCAACCTCGCGGACGCCTCCCGGGCGCTGATCAACGGCGGGGCGGTGGCGCACTCGGTGTGGATGACACTGGCCTGGGCGGTCGGCATCACCGCGGTCACCGCGCCGCTGGCGGTCGCCCGCTTCCGCAAGAAGACCTGATCCACGGCGGGCCCCGGCGGGCGGCCCGGCCCGCGAGGAGCCCGGCCCGTACGGGCCCCGAGGAGCGGTCAGTCCACGTCGCACATCAAGGCGACGGCCCCGGCGACGTCGAGGCCGTCGCCTTCGGCGTACGCGGCGGCGTAGCCGTCCTCGCCGAGCAGTTCGCGCAGCCGGGCGCGGGTCCGTTCGATGTCCCGCTTCTCCAGCGGCGGGATCGCCACCGGCCGCAGCCGGTCGTGCGCCGCCAGCAGCCGGACCGCCCGGGTCAGCCGGGCCGGCCCGGCGCCGGGCTCGGCCGCACCGAGGAGCAGCAGCAGTTCGGCGACGGCGGGCGTCATCACCATCGCCACCCGGGGGGCGATCACCCGGGCCAGCGGGTGGGCGTTCATCGCGTTGACGCCCGCGGAGAGGATGGCCAGGCCGCCGGCCGGGTCACCGGAGCGGCCGACGAGGTAGCCGCGGACGCCCTCGAGCATCCCGTCGACGAACCCGGGCACCGGGAAGGCGTTCTCCTTGCTCTCCGCGACAGTCCGCTCGACCAGGGCCAGCGCCTCGGGCACCCGGTCCAGCCGGGAGAGCAGGCCCGCCAGCTGCACCCGGCCGTAGAAGGCGGCGCCGAAGCTGGCGTTGCCGAACCGCTCGGCGTCGGCGATGCCCTCGCGCATCACCCGCTCGCCCTCCTCCACCTCGCCCAGGCTCGCCAGCGCCTCGCCGAGCCGGACCAGCACCACCGGCACGTGCTGGTGCGCGCCGACCTTGCGGGCCAGCACGATGCCCTCGCGGCAGCAGCGGGCCGCGCGCTGCCAGTCGCCCATGTTGCCCGCCGCCTCGGCCTCCCCCGACAGGGTCTCCGCGGTGCCCCACTCGTCGCCGATCCGCTCGAACAGCCGCCGGCTCTCGCCGATGTCGGCCAGTGAGAGGTCGAGCCGTTCGCTGATGTCGTTGTTCACCTTCGCCCGCAGTTGCAGGGTGTAGGCCAGCTCCCAGGTCCGGCCGAAGCGCCGGCAGCACTCGATGGTCTCGTTCATCAGCTCGTGCACCCGGTCGAAGTCGCCGGAGAAGAACGCCCCGAAGGCGCGGGTGATGCCGGGCTGGCGGGCCGACTGCGGCAGGTGCGGCGGGTAGGTCTCGATGAGGGCTGCGCCGGCCCGGATGATCCGCTCGTTCGACCACCAGTCGTCCTCGCCGTCATGACTGGACAGCTCCATGACGTGGACGTAGCGGCGGGCCTCCAGCAGCTGTTCGCCCTCCAGCGGCGGCGGGTCGTCCAGCAGGCCGCGCTCCAGCGGCACCAGGCTCGGCGGCTCGGCGAACGGGTCGGGGCCGAGCGCGACGACCGCGGCGGGCCAGTGCCTGCGCTCCGAGACGTAGTTGCGCACCTCCCAGAACCAGGCGCAGCCGATCACCAGCAGCAGCGCCTCCTGCTCGTCGCCGCCCGCCACCGCCCGGCCCAGCGCGGCCCGCAGGTTGTCGTGCTCGGTCTCCAGCCGCTCGAACCACAGGAGTTGGCCGCGCTCGCGCAGCTTCGGGTCGGCGGTGCGGACGTACTCGCGGAAGTGCACGATGTGGCGGCGCTCGATCAGGGCGCGCTCGCCGGACGCGTCGAGCCGCTCGGCGGCGTACTCGGAGATGGTCTCCAGCATGCGGTAGCGGGTGCCGTCGCCGCGCTGGTCGGCGAGGACCAGGGACTTGTCGACGAGGGAGGCGAGCAGGGCGGCGGTGTCGGGCGGGGCTATCCACTCGGCGGGCGCCCCGCGGGCGGGGTCACCGGTCACGGGGTCGGCGGTTCCGGGGGCCGGGTCGGCGCAGACCGCCTCGACCGCGTCCAGCGTCCAGCCGCCGCGGAAGACCGCGAGCCGGCGCAGCAGCACCCGCTCGGCCGGCTCCAGCAGGTCCCAGGACCAGTCCACGACGGCGCGCAGCGTCTGCTGCCGCGGCAGGAGCGTACGGCTGCCGCCGGTGAGCAGGCGGAAGCGGTCGTCGAGCCGGTCGGCGAGCTGGCGCGGCGAGAGGCTGCGCAACCGGGCCGCGGCCAGCTCGATCGCCAGCGGCAGGCCGTCCAGCCGCCGGCAGAGCTCCGCGCACGCCACCGGGTCGTCGTCGACCCGGAAGCCGGGGCGGGCGGCGGCGCCGCGGTCGGCGAGCAGCCGCAGCGCGGTCGGGTCCGGCAGCGGGTCCAGCGGCCGCACCAGCTCGCCCGGCACGCCCAGCGGTTCGCGGCTGGTGGCGAGCACCGACAGGCGCGGGCAGGAGGCGAGCAGCGACGCGGTGAGGGCGGCGGCCGCGTCGATGACGTGCTCGCAGTTGTCCAGGACGAGCAGCAGTTCGCGGCCGGTGCAGTAGTCGACGAGCTGCCGGGTCGCGTCGCGCGCGCCGGCCGCCTCGGCCGCGAGCGCCACCCCGGCGGCGCTGCCGTGGTGCAGCAGCGTCTCGCGCAGCCCGAGCGAGCTGATCACCGCTTCGGGGAGGGTGCGCGGGTCGCTGACCGGGGCCAGTTCGGCGTACCAGACGCCGTCCGGCCAGCGGCCCGCGACCAGGTCCCCGGCCTCCTGCGACAGCCGGGTCTTGCCGGTGCCGCCCGGCCCGGTGATCGTCACCAGCCGGCCCTGCGCCAGGTCGTGCCGCACCGCCGCGAGGTCCCGCTCCCGGCCCACGAAGCTGGTCAGCCGTGCCCGGGCGTTGCCGGGCGCGCCCACGGTGCCGCCGCGCGGTTCCGCCCCGGCGCCGGGCGTGCGGTCGTACGTCCACCCGGCGGGTCCGGAGCCGTTCGCGCCGGGCGGCGGCGCGGTGTCCGGGGTGCGCGCGGCGTCCGGGGCGGGCTCGGCGGGCGGGGGCTGGACATGCGGGGGCTGAAGGAGTTCCGCGTGCAGGCGGCGCAGCTCCTCGCCGGGGTCGGTGCCGAGTTGCTCGGCCAGGTCCCGGCGGACCGCCTCGTAGGCGGTGAGGGCTTCCGCGGTGCGGCCGGCGGCGCGCAGGGCCCGCAGGTGCAGGGCGCGCAGCGGCTCGTCCAGCGGGTGCGCGGCGGCCAGTTCGGCGAGTTCGGGCAGCACCTGCCCGGCCCGGCCGAGGGCGAGGTCGGCGGTGAGGCGGTGCCGGTGGGCGTCCAGCCGCAGGGCCTCGCTGCGGACGGCGGCGGTGCCGCGGTCGGGCAGGTCGGCCAGCGCGGGGCCGCGCCACAGCGCGAGCGCGTCGCCGAGCAGCCCGCCGGCCTTGACCGGGTCGCCGTCGGCCAGGGCCCGGGCGCCTTCCTCGGCGAGCCGCTCGAAGCGGTACAGGTCCACGTCGTCGCGGGCGGCCTGGAGCCGGTAGCCGCCGCCGAGCGAGGCGACCGCGTCGTGGCCCAGCGCCCGCCGCAGCCGTCCGACCAGGGCCTGGAGCGCGCCGACGGCGTCGGCGGGCGGCTCGCCCTGCCACACCTCGTCGATCAGGGCGTCCGCGCCGACCACCCGGCCGGGCCGCAGCGCCAGCGCGGTGAGCAGCGCGCGCAGGCGCCCGCCCGCGAGGGCGACGGGGGCGCCGTCCTCCCGCAGGGCCTGGGTGGGGCCGAGGATCGTGTATCGCACGGCCCCATTCTTACGGAGTCGGCGCGGCCGGTGTCACGAGGTGCGGCGCCCGGTACGGGCCGCTCGGGCCGGTGCAGGCCGTCCCCCGGGTGGCGCACCGGGCGGAACCGGGGCCGGCCGCCGTCCGTTCTGCGGACGAGGCACGTGTCCGAGCCCGCCCGGGATGGCATGATCGGGCGGCACCGCACCCGAACCCCGCCCCGCGAGGAGCCCGTACATGACCGTCACCCCGCTGCGTATGACCAGGAGAGGCGAGAACCGCCGGATCAGCCCGGTGTTCCTCGGCATCACCGCGGTGATGGTGGTCTCCGGCTGGGCGGTGTGGTCGGGCTACGCGTCCGACGCCGGCTTCGCGGTGTTCCTGTTCGTGCTCTCCGGCTGGCTGTTCTCGCTGTGCCTGCACGAGTACGCGCACGCCCGCACCGCCCTGCACAGCGGCGACACCAGCATCGAGGCCAAGGGCTATCTGACGCTGAACCCGCTGAAGTACGCCAACGCGGCGCTGTCGATCCTGCTGCCGCTGATCTTCGTGGTCCTGGGCGGTATCGGCCTGCCGGGCGGCGCGGTGCTCATCGAGCGCAACCGCATCCGCGGCCGGCTGCGGCACAGCCTGATCTCGGCGGCGGGCCCGCTGGTCAACGTGGCCTTCGCGGTGCTGCTGATGCTGCCCTTCACGCTCGGTCTCGCCGACTCCTGGCCGCAGGACTTCCGGGCCGCCCTGGGGTTCCTCGGGCTGCTCCAGGTGACCGCGGCGATCATGAACTTCCTGCCGATCCCGGGCCTCGACGGCTACGGCGTGCTGGAGCCGTGGCTGTCGTACGAGGTGCGCCGGCAGGTGCAGCCGTTCGCGCCGTTCGGGATGCTCGCGGTCTTCGGGGTGCTCTACATCCACTCGGTCAATGTGAAGTTCTTCAACGCGATGTACCACGTCATGACGTGGTTCAAGGTGCCGGACTGGATGCCGTCCTACGGCTACTACCTCTTCCAGTTCTGGCGCCACTGAGCGGCGCGGGACACTGCCGCGCCGCCTCACCCGGCGGTGTGCTGCTGCCCGGCGGCCGCCGCCAGCTTGGCCCTGCGGTAGTAGTACCAGCACATGTTGCTGGTCAGACCGGCGAGCAGCACCCAGACCACCCCGATCCAGTGGCCGTTGACGAAGGAGACCACCGCGGCCGCCACGGCCAGCAGGCACACGATCAGGGAGTAGAGGGCGAGGCGGGGCATGGCGGTCGGGCTCCTGTGCTGGTCGGGGGTGCGGCGGGAAGTTCGGCGGGGGGATTCGGCCGGGGCCGGGCCGGTCACACGTCGGTGAGGCGCAGGCCGGCGTGGGCCTTGTAGCGGCGGTTGACGGAGATCAGGTTGGCCACCAGGGACTCGACCTGGTGGGCGTTGCGCAGGCGTCCGGCGAAGACACCGCGCATGCCGGGGATGCGGCCGGCGAGGGCCTGTACGAGGTCGGTGTCCTTGCGGGAGTCGCCGAGCACCATCACGTCGGTGTCGATCGTCTCCACCCCCGGGTCCTGGAGCAGCACCGCGGACAGGTGGTGGAAGGCGGCGGTGACGCGGGAGTCCGGGAGCAGCGCGGCGGCCTGCTGGGCGGCGCTGCCCTCGTCGGGGGTGAGCGCGTAGGCGCCCTGCTTGTCGAAGCCGAGCGGGTTGACGCAGTCGACGACGAGCTTGCCGGTGAGCGGCTCGCGCAGCGCCTCGAGGGTCTTCGCGTGGCCCTCCCAGGGGACGGCCACGATCACGATGTCGCTGCGGCGGGCGCACTCGGCGTTGTCCGCGCCCTGCACGCCGGTGGCGCCGAACTCGCCCGCGGCCAGTTCGTCCGCGGCGGCCTGGGCGCGGGCGGCGTCGCGCGAGCCGATCACCACGGACTGCCCGGCCCGCGCCAGGCGGTAGGCCAGGCCCCGGCCCTGGTCGCCGGTGCCGCCCAGCACCCCCACGGTCAGGTCGGACACGTCGGGCAGCGCCCAGGGGTCCTTGGCGGCGGGCTTCTTCACGTCGTCAGCGGTCATGGCCCCATCTTCCCACCGGCCGCCCTCCCGCCCGCTTCCGGGCGGCTACGCGGGCAGCGCGTCGTCGGCGGTCGCGTCGTCGGGGACGTCGGCCGGGCTGTCGGCGGGGGCGTCGGCGGAGGCGACCGGTTCCACCGGAGGCGCGTCCCGCGAGTCGTACGCCATCAGGGCGGGCAGGAACAGCGCCAGCAGGCCCACGGAGGCGACGCAGGCCAACCCGCCGGACCAGACCGAGATCCGCGCGGTGCCGAGCGCGGCGACGCCGCCGGAGCGGACCTGCCCGAGCTGCGGCCCGGTGGAGTACGACAGCAGCTCGATCCCGGCCAGCCGCCCGCGCAGGGAGTCGGGGATGGTCTCGTTCCACATGGTGGAGCGGCCGATGCCGCTGACCATGTCGCAGGCGCCGGCCGCCCCGAGGAAGACCAGCACCACCCAGATGTGGGCGGTCCAGCCCGCGCAGGCCATCGCCAGCCCCCAGCCGGCGGCCGCGTAGACCACCATCCGGCCGTGCCGCCGCACCCGGGTGGCCCAGCCGCTGGTGAGGCTGACCAGCAGCGAGCCGACCGACCCGGCGGCGTACATCAGGCCGAGCGACCAGCGGGCGTGCAGGTCGTCGGCGAGGAAGGGGAAGATCGCGGCCGGGTAGGCGAAGAACATCGCGGCCATGTCGATCAGGTAGGTGCCCAGCAGTTCCTTGCGGCTCCAGGCGTAGCGGGCGCCCTCGGCGATGCCGCGCAGCGACGGCGGGCGGGCGTCGTGGGCGGCGGGCGAGCGGCGCAGGAACACGCTGAGGGCGACGGAGACGGCGAAGGTGGCCGCGTCGACGCCGTAGGACCAGCCCAGGCCCGCGTAGGCGATGACCAGGCCCGCGGCGGAGGGGCCGGCGATCGCGCCGATCTGCCAGCGCAGGGCGTTCAACGAGGCGGCCGCGGCCAGTTGGTCGCGGGGCACGATGCGCGGCACGATCGCGTCCAGCGCGGGCCGTTGCAGGCCGGCGAGCGCGCTGGACAGGGCGGCGCCGGCGTACAGCGGCCACACCGCGGGGTGCGGGGCGAGCGCGTTGGCCAGCAGGCCGACCACCAGCAGGCCCTGCGCGGCCTCGGCGGCGACGATCAGCGTCTTGCGGTCGACGGCGTCGGCGAGCGCGCCGCCGTAGAGCCCGAAGACGATCAGCGGCACGAGCTCGACCGCGCCCACCGCGCCGACCGCGACCGCCGAGCCGGTGATGTCCTTGATCTGGACCGGCAGCGCGACCATCGTCAGGAAGCTGCCGAAGTTCGTCACCACCCCCGCGGTCCACATCAGCCGGAAGTCGCGGGAACTGCGCCAGGGCGCGAGGTCGGGCAGGAGACGCTTCAGCTTCACCCGGGTGAATCTGCCGGGCGCAGGGGGGCGCGGGCAACGTGTTTTCCGGCACGTCCGCCGCCCGCGGTGCAGGTCAGGCGGGTGGACGGCGCCTGGCGGGCGGTGCCTTGGGCCCGGGGGCTCAGTCCTGGGCGTCCCAGTCGTCGTTGCGCTCCGCGACCCGCTCCATCGCGTGCTCGGCCTCCGCCTTGGTCGGGTAGGGCCCGAAGCGGTTCTTCGCCGGGCAGTCCGGCCCCTCCTCGACCCGCTGGTGCTTCAGGCAGTAGAACCACTCGCCCGGCTTGCCCGCGGGCTTGTCCGCCTTGTGGAACACCATGACGCTCTCCCTCGCTCGCGGCCGCCACCGGCCGTGTCCCGACGCCGCCCGCCGTAGGCGGCCGCACGGCCCGGACCTCCTCATCGTGCCCGATCTCCCGTGGATACACTCGTCGGCATGTCTGGTCAGTCGCCGCTCGTGCCCGGCACTCTGTCCCCCTCCCGCCAGGTCCCGGGGTCGATCCCGCGGCCCGAGTACGTCGGCCGGCCGGGCCCCGCCGCGTACACCGGCTCCGAGGTGCAGGACGAGGAGACCGTCGAACGGATGCGGGTCGCCTCGCGGATCGCGGCGCGGGCGATGGCCGAGGCCGCGAAGGCGGTGGCGCCGGGGGTGACGACGGACGAACTGGACCGGATCGCCCACACCTACATGGTCGACCACCGGGCCTACCCCTCCGACCTGGGCTACCGCGGCTTCCCCAAGTCGATCTGCACCTCCGTCAACGAGGTGATCTGCCACGGCATTCCGGACTCGACGGTGCTGCGCGACGGCGACATCGTCAACCTCGACGTCACCGCGTTCATCCACGGCGTGCACGGCGACTGCAACGCGACGTATCTCGTGGGCGACGTGAGCGAGGAGTCGCGGCTGCTGGTGGAGCGCACCGAGGAGGCGCTGAACCGGGCGATCAAGGCGGTCCGGCCGGGCCGCCGGCTCAATGTGATCGGGCGGGTCATCGAGTCGTACGCCAAGCGCTTCGGCTACGGCGTGGTGCGGGACTTCACCGGGCACGGCATCCACACCGCCTTCCACTCGGGCCTGATCGTGCCGCACTACGACGACCCGCGGGCCACCACGGTGCTGCGGCCCGGGATGACCTTCACCATCGAGCCGATGCTCACGCTGGGCACCCACGAGTACGACATGTGGGCGGACGGCTGGACGGTCGTCACCAAGGACCGCAAGCGCACGGCCCAGTTCGAGCACACGCTGGTCGTGACGGCCGACGGCGCCGAGGTCCTCACGCTCCCCTGACGGGCGGCGCCCGGTAGGGTTTGCGGCGATCCCCATCGGGTACGAAGGAGAGCCGACGCGCCATGATCCGCCGCAGGTTGTGCCTCGGGGCCGCCGCCATCGCGCTGACCGTGCCGCTGGCCGGCTGCGTGACCGTGCACGGCGAGCGCGCACTTGTTCCGTCGCTCCGGCCCGCCGAGGCGGCCAAGGTGCTGGCGGACTTCGCCGCGCAGAACAACAAGGCGACCAAGGCCTACGACGAGCAGGCGATCACCGCCGCCGAGGCGGGGCCGCTGGGTGCGATCGACCAGGCCGGGGTACGCGCGAAGCACGCCAACAACCCGGGCGGGAACAAGAGTTACTCGCCGCTGAAGTTCTCCGACGCGAAGTTCCTCATCCCCGAGCAGCGCGGCTGGCCGAAGTTCTTCGTCGCGGAGGCGAAGACGAACCGCAACGGGGACGCGCGCTGGCTGCTGGTGTTCCGCCACGGCGGGGCGGGGCAGCCGTGGAAGGCGGACTTCCTCGGGGTGGCCACGGCGGACGAACTGCCGGACTTCGCCGTCGACAAGGACGGGCACGCCGAGGCGGTGCCGCTGGCGGGTACCGATCTGGCGGTGCAGCCGGGGCAGTTGAGCGCGCAGTACGCGAACTATCTGGACAGCGGTGCCGGTGCGTCCGGGGGTTCCGGTGCTTCCGGCGGGTCCGGTTCCGGGTCCGGGAAGAACGGGGCCGCCGCGGCCGGGGTGTTCGCGGACGGGCCGGCCACCTCCGGGCTCAAGGACAGCCGCGCGAAGTCCGCGCACACCGCCAGCACCGTGACGCAGTACGCCGACCAGGCCGATGTCGCGGGCGACTTCGCGCCGGTCGCGCTGCGCACCACCGACGGCGGCGCCGTCGTCTTCTTCGGCTCCCGCCACCAGTCGCGGGCGACCTTCCGCGCCGACCACCCGCTCACCCTCGACGACGACACCAAGGCGCTCACCTCCGGCACCCCGAAGACGTCGATCACCCTCTACCGGGTGGCGCAGAGCATGGTGCGGGTGCCGCCGAAGAAGGCGGGCGCGAAGGTCACGTTCGTGAGCTACCTGACGGGCCTGGTCTCGGCGAAGGGCGAGTAACCGGGCCGGGAGCCGAACCATCGGCCGGGCCGCCGGCGGGCGGTGCGGGTCGGCGCCTGGCGGGCGTGCCGGTGTCAGCGGCCCCAGGCGACCGGCGCGGGCTCGAACTCGTAGCCGAACTGGGCGCAGGCGTCGGTGAGGATGGCGAGCACCGGCAGCGGGTCGGGCAGCGGCAGGTCCGGGCCGTGGCCGTCGAGCCACTGGACGCTGTGGCCGGAGGGCAGCCGCGCGGGCGGCAGCAGGACGTAACTGCCGCGGCAGTGCCAGCGGATGCCGGGGTGCTCGTCGGCGGTCTCGGGGTGGCTGTCCAGCGCGCAGGGCCACCACTCGTCCTCGTCGGCGGGGGTGCCGCGGGTGGCGGTGAAGAACAGCAGCCGCTCCTCGCCGTGGGCGGCGACCGGCCCGAGCGTCGCCGCGTCGGCCGTCAGCCGCTCCAGGGCGAGCCGGCCGGCGTCCGCGGGCACGTCGAGCACGTCGTGGCCGATGCCGGTCGCAGTGACGAAGTTCGCCAGCGGGTGGGTGCGCAGCCAGTCCTCGACGCGCTGGGGATCGGTGGACGCCTGGGTCTGCCAGGCGAGCGAGACCGGGTGCAGGCCGGGGATCGGACAGCCGATCCGCTCGCAGGAACAGCCGTAGTTCTCCGGGTGGGCCGCCGGGACCAGCCGGAAGCCGGCCACGGCCGCGGCCCGGGTCAGCTCGTCGCGCCGCGGGTCGGGGCCGGAGCGGGAGCCGCGCGCGCCGCGCGGTGTCCGGGCGGGGCGGACCGGGCGGGTGGGGCGCTCGGCGGGAGAGGCGGACGAGGCGGACGAGCCGCTGTCCGCGCCGCGGCGCAACCAGTCGGACAACCTGTTCCTGCCTGCCATCGAGCTCCTTCCCTCGCCCCTGGGCCACCGCGATACCCGACACGGTACGCCGACGGTGGAGGCAATCCTGCCTCCTACCTGGATTGAACAGCCACTCGGGGTGGAAGTCTTCCCGTGCAACCTTTACCGACGAGATGTCGGCAAGACCTTGACCGATCGAACGCGGCACGTCTTACTTAGGTATACCTAACTCGTTGACTTCCGGGAGACCGCCTTGCCGCCGCTGCCTGTCGCCACGCCCTTCTCGACCGTCATCCGCACCGCGAGCCAGGACCTGCACACCGAGGTCAACAACACCTCGTTCATGAGCGACATGCTCGGCGGGCGGCTCGGCGTCGAGGCGTACGCCCGCTACACCGAGCAGCTGTGGTTCGTCTACCGCGCGCTGGAGGACGGCGCGGCCGCGCTCGCCGGCGACCCCGTGGCCGGTCCCTTCCTCTTCCCCGAGCTCTCCCGGGTGCCCTCCCTGGAGCGGGACCTCGCACACCTGCGCGGGCCCGGCTGGCAGCAACGGGCCACCCCCGTGCCCGCCACCGCCGCGTACGCCGCCCGCATCGCCGAGGTCGCGGAGACCTGGCCGGCGGGCTACGTCGCCCACCACTACACCCGCTACCTCGGGGACCTCTCCGGCGGGCAGGTCGTGCGCGACACCGCGCAGAAGACCTGGGGGTTCGACCACAAGGGGGACGGCGTCCGCTTCTACGTCTTTGACGGCATCCCCAACCCCGCCGCCTTCAAGCGGTCCTACCGCGCCCTGCTCGACGCGCTCCCCCTCGACGCCCCCGAACAGGCCCGCGTCATCGCCGAGTCCCGCCGCGCCTTCACCTTCAACGGCGCCCTCCTCGCCGACCTCGCCACCGCCTGACGTCTTTTGGCGGCGCCGTATTGCCCCCCGGGTGCGCTGATCCCCCCGGGGGCCCGGGCGGAGGACGGTCAGATGAGGAGGAGGTGGCCGTGGGCGTTCATCAGGTCGCGGACCTCCGGCAGGTCGTCGTACGCGCGGAGTCTGGTGAGGACGACGCGGACGCGTTCGGAGGTGCGCGTGCTGGTGAGGTCGCCGGACACGTCGATGGTGCGGTGCGCCTCTTCCACCGCGCGCTCGGGCTCGTTCGCATCGGCGAGGGCCACGGCCAGCCACGAACGGTAGAGCGCCACCTCGCGGGTGTGCGTGGCGTCGTACCGGCCGAGCACGTCTTCGAGCAGGGGGACCGCCCGGAGCGGCCGGCGCAGTTCGGTGTAGGCGCGGGCGTCCATCACCTCCAGTTCCGCCTGGGTGACCCAGTAGGCCCAGGCGGGTGCGTCGTCGGTGTCCGCTGATCCGAGTGCGTCGTGGGCGTCACCGAGTGCCTGGATGGCGGACCGCGCTTCCCCGGCCTTCGCGTGGGCCCATGCGACCCGGTCGAGGAACAGGGCTCGGGTCTTCGGCGGCGCGTCCGGTCCGGCTTCGTCCACCGCCGCGTGGGCGAGGTCGATCCCCTCGCGTTCCCGGCCGGTGTTGGAGTGCTGGTAGGCGAGGGACCCGGCGAGGTTGGCGACCAGCGGCCGGTCACCGGCCTGGCGTGCGGCGGAGATACCGAGCGTGTAGGCCCGTTCGGCGTCCGAGTGGCGTCCGGCGTCCGACGCGATCCAGCCCGCGATCTGGGCCAGCTCCCCGATCTGCACGAGCAGTGCGCGACCGGTGCTTTCGCTGAACGCCGCCTCTCGGTGCAGGCGCACCCCGGCATGGAGTGCGCGGAAAGCCGGTTCGATCAGGTCGCCGCCGGAAAGCACGTCGTCGGCCAGGCGCAGGGCATGTACGCGGGCGGCCAGGTCGGCCACGGTCTCGGCGCCGATCCGTCGGCCTCGTGGGGCACTCAGGGGGGCCATGAGGTCACCGTCGGGAAGCAGCTCCGCCAAGGTGGCGGACGGGCCGGGCAGAACTCCACCGGGAGCGTTGCGGGCATACGCGGCGGCCCGCTCCATCTCGGATGCGGGAACTCCCAGCGCCTGGGCCAGAAACGGCAGCCAGGTATCCGGAATGCGTTCGCCACGCTCCCAACGTGACACTTCATTACGGGTGATCGACTGCGTGCCCGACAGATCCGACAGCCGCAGCGCAAGAGTTCGCTGGGACTTGTCGGCCCGCCGCCGAAGCTGTGCCACGTACGCGCCGAACCGGCGCCGCCGTTCGATTTCGCTCGCCATCTGGCCCCCTTCCTCCCCAGTCTGGCCCCTCTCTGGCCCCCTGTCTGGTTCCTCACCCGCACGCGCCGAACGGCTTCGATGGACGGTGAGACCCCGGCGGCCGTGCAACCGGCCCCGGGGCGTGGCCGGTCCGACACCGTTCCGAGGAGCAGCAGATCGACATGCAGGAAACTACTGGGTTTGCGGGCCTGGACACGGACCCAGCGCATCGCCTGTCGCCAGCGGCATTGCTGGAGGACCTCTCGTAGCTCGGTCGCAGCAGAACCCGAACCCTTCGGACCACATCGGAGAAAAGGAAGAGACGTCCGCATGGAGAACGACGACGACAGCACGATCGGCGACGGCAACGGAAACGGGAATGCCAGGGGTAAGAACGTCCGGGCGGTGGACCGGTTTTCGGCGCGGGCGCTGTACGCCAACCGGCTCGCGTACGAACGCGAACGCTCCGGGATGAGCCTGGTGCAACTCGGCGAGAAATGCCGGTACGAGCAGTCGTACCTGCACCGCCTGGAGACCGGCGGCCGCTTGGGCACCGTACAAGCCGCCCGCGCGCTGGACGCGGTGTACGGGACCGGGGACCTGCTGGAGCGGCTCTGGTGGCTGGCGAAACGCGAGACCAAGGACCGACTCGTCCTCGGCCTCGCCCCGTTCGAGGCGAACGCGGCCGGCATCCAGGAATACGCGAACAGCACCGTCCCGGACCTGCTCCAGACCCGCGCCTACGCACACGAGCAACTGCACCTCGCGCAACTGAGCGACGAACAGGCCGAGGAGCAGGTCACGGCACGGCTCGACCGGCACGCGCGGCTGACCGGACCCGAGCCGGTGCACTACCGGGCCCTGATCGACGAAGCCGTCCTACGCCGCAAGGCCCGCGACCCCAAGACGTGGACCGCACAACTGGAGCACCTCATCGAGGCAGCCCAGTGGCCAGGCGTCGCCCTGCACGTACTGCCCTACGGCACCGGACCCCACCACCTTCGCAGCGCCCTGGAACTGGTCTACCTGCGCAACGGCGCCACCGTCGCCTACACCCAGGGAAGTTGGAGCGGCCACCTCACCGACGACCCCGAGGAAGTCGAACCCCTGCGCATCGCCTTCGACTCCCTGCGCGACACCGCACTGCCCCCCGCCGCCTCCCTGACCTTCCTACGAGCCCTGCTGGACGAACACACGCAGCACGGGACGCCGGAGGAGGGTGCCGCGTCGTGAGCCCGGTACCCCGGGGGCGTCAGCCGGTGGTGCGGCGCGGGCGGGGGGAGCGGGCTACGAGGGCCGTGGCCGCGGCACCGGTGACGACGAGGGCGGCGGCCGCGCCGAGGAGGAGGGGGACGGGGGTGTCGGACCCGGTGGACGCGAGCGTGGCGCCGTCGGTGGTGCCGTCGGTGCCGCCGACCGTGGCGGCACCGTACGACGTGTCCGCCGCGGAGGTGCCGGTGGAGGCGGTCGAGGCGGTGGGGAGTGCGGCGCCGTCCTCGAGGGAGACCGCGACGGTCACCGGGTCGAGCGCGTCACCGGCCTGGTAGAACCCGCTGAAGACGCCCGCCCCGTCGGCGGTGAGCGAGGCGGCGGCCGAACTGACGGTGACCACCTCCCCGTTGACCGTGGGCGACACCTTGCTGAGGGTGGCCACGTCGAGGTCGTCGTAACTGCTGGTCTTCCCCGTGGACATGTCCTTGCTGGTGACGTCGGCGGTCAGGGTGCCGGTGCTGCCGCTGGTGGTCACCTTGAGGTTGCTGAAGGACAGGTCGAGCAGGTAGGTGCCGTCGGTGAGGTGCCCGAGGAAGTGGACGCCGCCGGCGAAGGACACGTTGAGCGCCTTGCCGTCGGCGTCCCAGGTGCCGGTTCCCTTCGGAAAGCGGTAGCCGGCGGCGGTGTCGGCGGCGCCCCCGCTCAACTCGGCCTTGCCGTCGGCGATCGGGCCGGTGACGTAGCTGCGGAAGGACTCCTTCACGCCCCAGTCGAGGTTGCCGTCCACCACGGTGGCGCCGGTGCCGGTGCCGGTGTCGGTGGGAGCCGCGGGCGCGGTGGTCGCTGGGTCCGTCGTGGCGGGAGCCGACGTGGTCGGCCCGGTGGTCGGCCCGGTCGTGGCCGGCTCGGTGCTCGGTGCCGTCGTGGGTGCCGTCGTCGGCGAGGTGGTGGGCGGGGTGGTCGCCGGGGTCGTCGTGGCCGAGCCCG
Organism: Actinacidiphila sp. bgisy145; assembly: GCF_057708125.1. Taxonomy (NCBI): domain Bacteria; kingdom Bacillati; phylum Actinomycetota; class Actinomycetes; order Kitasatosporales; family Streptomycetaceae; genus Actinacidiphila; species Actinacidiphila sp. bgisy145. Next base: position 21,704 of record NZ_JBYIRL010000054.1, on the reverse strand, counting down.
CCGTCACCGCGAGGTTCGCGGGGTCGAGCGCCGTACCCGCCTGGTACATCCCGTTGAACGCCTGCGCACCGTCCGCGGTCAGCGCGGTCGCGATCGCGTCGTAGGTGATGCTGCCGTCGGAGCCGTGGCCCGCGGTGGCCGCGGACAGGTCGAGTGCGGCGAAGTCCACGTCCTCGGAGGTGGTGCCCGCCGAGGTGACGTCGGCGGTGAGGGTGCCGGTCGTGCCGGTGGTGGTCAGCTTGATGTCGGCGAGCTTGATGTCGAAGCCGTGCAGCGCGGAGGCGAACTCCACGCTGCCGTCGAACGCGACCGTCACGGAGTGCGTGCTGGTGTCGTACGTGCCGGTGCCGTGGGTGAAGCGGTAGGTGCCGTCGTCGTTGGCGGTCGCGCCGTCGGCGGTGGTGATGGTGCCCGCCGCGATGCCGGTGACGTAGCCGCGGAAGGACTGCTTCACGCCCCAGTCGAAGGTGCCGCCGCTCAGCGGCAGGGTCGGCGGTGGGGCGTCCGCGGCGGTGGCGAGCGCGGGCAGGCCGAGCGCGGCGGCGCCCCCGGCGGTGGCGGCGGCGATGGCGAGGGCGAGCAGGCGGGAGCGGTGCCGTCGGGGCATGCGGGTGAGCGCGGACATGGCGGAATGCCTCCTTTGGGGCGCAACGGGTGCGATGCGCAAGGGGTGTACGGGCAACGGGAGTTGGGGGGACCGGCGGCAGCGGGCGCGGGGTATCCGCTGCCGCCGGCTTCAGTCGGCCTCGGGCCCGGATGTCGGTCCGGGCCCGAGACCGGGCTCAGGGGCGGGTCCGTCGCCGGACCCGGGTACGGTGGCGGCCCCGTCGCGGCGGCGCCCGCGGCCGCGGACCCGGGCGAACGCGGCCGCCGCGAGGACGGCCGCCGCGCCGAGGGACAGCGCGGTGACCGTCCCGGCGCCGGTGCCGGTGCCGTCGGAGGCGTTTTCGGGGTGCAGAGCGGCGGCGGGCGCGCTGCCGGCGGGCGGTGCGGGCGTCGTCGCGGGTGCGGAGGCGGCCGTGGTCGGGGCGGTGCCGATGTCCGGCAGCGCGGGCAGCTTCGCGCTCGCCGTCAGGGCGGCGGACACGCTGATCGGGTCCATCGACGTGCCCGCGGTGTACAGGCCGTTGAACTTCGCGGCGCCCCGCGCGGTCAGTTCGGTGGGCGCGTCGGCGACCGTGAGCAGGCCGTTCCTGGGCGTGGGCGCGGCGGGCGCGGTGAAGGTGGCGAAGGCGGTCCCGTCGGCGTAGAGGGTGCCCTTGGCGCCGGCGAGGTGGACGCGTACGCCGCTGAGCGCGAGGTCGAGCCCGTACGATCCGTCGGCCGCGCGCAGGCCGAGGAAGCGGACGGTTCCGGTGAACGAGGCGTCCAGAGTGCGGGTCTTCGCGTCGTAGCTGCCCTTGCCGCTGCCGAAGCGGTAGACGGCGCCGCCGTCCTGGGCCCCGCCGGAGACCTGCGTCCGGCCGTGCGCGATGTCGCCGCTGACGTACTCGCGGAAGGTGCGGCGTATGCCCCAGTCGACGGCGCCGCCGGTCAGCGGGCCGGACGTGGTGCTCGAACTCCGGCTTGCTGAGGGCGACTTGGCGGGTGTGGTAGCGGACGCGGCGGCGGGGCGGTGCAGGTCGACGGAGAAGGTGACCGGGTCGAGGGCGGTGCCCGCGGTGTAGTAGCCGGCGAAGGCGCGGGCGCCCTGCGCGGTGAGTGTCGCCGGGACGGTGCCGAGGTCGAGCTGCGTGCCGGTGGCGCCCTTGGTGCTGACCTTGCCCAACGCGAGGGAGGCGAGCGGCACTTGGGCGGTGGTGGTGAACTTACCGGTGTCCTTGTCCTTGCTGCGCATGTCGGCGTAGAGGGTGCCGGTGCGGCCGGAGATCCGCACGGTGGGGCGGGAGATGGCCAGGTCGAGGACGTAGCTCCCGCCGCTCTGGCGGTGCCCGACGAAGTGCACGCCGCCCTGGAAGCCGGCGGTGAGCGCGCCGGTGGCCGGGTCGTACGTGCCCTGCGCGGACGGGAAGCGGAACTGGCTGCTGCCGACGGTGTCGGCGCCCCCGGTCAGGCTCCAACTGCCTTGTGCGATGGGTCCGGTGACGTAGCTCTGGAACGACGCCTTGATGCCCCAGTCCAGCCGGCCGCCCAGCACCGTGCGGGTGGGCGCGTCCTGCGGAGCCGCGTGCGCGGCGGTCACCGGCGCGAGGAGCGCGGCGGCGAGCAGGGCGAGGCAGGTGGCGATGCGCGGCCGGAGCCGTACGCGGCGGCGCACACGGGCCCGGACCCGGGCAGGGCGGAGCAACGGCATACGGACCTCTCAAGAAACCGACCGACTTAGGTAAGGCTAACCTAAGCTAACCTCATGGGCGGCGGGAAGCCCGCCCCCGGAGGTCCGGGACGGTGACGGTGACCGTGACGACGACGAGGAGGCGGCGAGCAGTGCGAAGAGGGCCGGTACACAGCACGGACGGGACGGGGAACGTGGGGTCGCGCTCGACGGAATGGCGGTGGGCCGCCGCACTCGCCCTCGCACTGGCGGTCCTGCTGGCCGGGTGCGGCGGCAGCGCCTCGCCGGGCACGCCCGCCCCGGCCGGGTCCACCGCCTCCGCCGCCGACCTGGTACAGCCGCTGTCCGGCACCCCCGCGCCCCAACTGCCCGCCACCGTAAGGTCGTCCGACGGCCGTACCGTCACCGTGCGCAGCGACGACCGGATCATCCCGCTCACCGGCGGCCTGTCCGAGGTGGTCTTCACCCTCGGGCTGGGCAGCCGTGTGGTGGCCCGCGACATCTCGGCGACCTTCGCTCAGGCGGCCAAGCTCCCCCTGGTCACCCGCGCGCACGACGTGTCCGCGGAGGGCGTGCTCTCGCTGCGTCCGACGGTCGTCCTCGCCGAGTCCACCACCGGCCCGGCAGACGCGATCGCGCAGATCCGGGCGGCGGGCGTACCGCTGGTGGTCCTCCCGGCCGCGACCTCGCTGTCCGACGTCGGCCCGCGGATCGACGCGGTGGCCGCCGCGCTCGGCGTGGCGTCCGCGGGGAAGAAGCTGCGTACGCGCACCGCGCAGCGGATCGCCGCCGTCCGCCGGGAGGTTCCGGCCGAGGCGCGCAGGCCGCGGGTCGCCTTCCTCTACCTGCGCGGCACCGCGTCCGTCTACCTGATCGGCGGGCGCGGCTCCGGCGCCGACTCCCTGATCGCCGCGGCCGGCGGCACCGACGCGGGCGTAGCGTCCGGCCTGACGAAGGACTTCACCCCGATCACCGCCGAGGCCCTGGTGAAGGCCGCGCCCGACGTCATCCTGGTGATGACCGAGGGGCTCCGGTCGGTGGGCGGGGTCGCGGGCCTGGAGAAGGTGCCGGGCGTCGCCCAGACCCCGGCCGGACTGGACCGCCAGGTGGTCGCGATCGACGACGGCACCCTGCTGAACTTCGGCCCGCGCACGGATGTGGTGCTGCGCGAACTGGCCGACGGGATACGGGAGTCGGCGAAGTGACGGCATCCCAGGACACCACGGCCGCCCCCGCGGGACCCGATGCCGGCGCGCCCGCCGCCAAGCCCGCTGCTTCCGGCGTCCGTTGGCCATGGGGGCGGCGCAACACCCTGCTCGGTACGGGACTTGCCGTCGGCCTGGTGCTGGTGGTGCTGCTGTCGGTCGGCGTGGGGGCCTATCACCTCGGCACCGGTGACGTCATGGCGTCGGTGGCGCACCGGGCCGGGCTCGGCGGCCACCGGCTGGACCGGGTGGGCGAGTCGGTGCTGTGGGACGTGCGGATGCCGCGGGTGGTGCTCGCGGTGCTGGTCGGCGCGTCGCTCGGCTGCGCGGGCGCGCTGATGCAGGGCGTGTTCGGCAACCCGCTGGCCGAGCCGGGCGTGATCGGGATCTCCTCGGGCGCCGCGGTCGGCGCCGCCGGGTCGATCGCGCTCGGCCTCGGCTTCGCCGGGAACTGGACGGTCACGGTCTGCGCGTTCGCCGCGGGTCTGCTGACCGTCCTGGTGGTCTACGGGCTGTCCCGCTCCGGCGGCCGTACGGAGGTGGTGACGCTGGTGCTCACCGGCATCGCCGTCAACGCCTTCGCGGGCGCGGCGATCGGGCTGTGCGTGTTCTCCGCGGACAGCGCGCAGCTCACCGAGATCACGTTCTGGCAGCTGGGTTCGCTGGCGCAGGCGACCTGGCCGAAGGTGCTCGCGGTGCTGCCGTGCGCGGCGGCCGGGCTGGCCGTGGCGCCCTGGTACGCGCGCCGGCTGGACCTGCTGGCGCTCGGCGAGCGGCAGGCCCGGCACCTGGGGGTCGACGTGGAGCGGACGCGGCTGGCGCTGATCGCGGTGGTGGCGCTGCTGACCGCCGCCGCGGTGGCGGTCGCGGGCATCGTCTCCTTCGTCGGGCTCGTGGTGCCGCACCTGCTGCGGATGGCGGCGGGCCCCGGCCACCGCTTCCTGCTGCCGGGCAGCGCGCTGGGCGGGGCCCTGGTGCTGGTGGCCGCGGACCTGGCCGCGCGGACCCTGGCGGCGCCGGCCGAGTTGCCGCTCGGGGTGCTGACCGCGCTCGTCGGCAGCCCGTTCTTCTTCTGGCTGCTGCGCAGGACCCGTGGCCGGCAAGGGGGTTGGGCGTGAGCGGGCGTACGCTGCCCGGCCGCCGGGGGCTGCGCGGGCTGTTCACGGCGCGGCCGGCGCCTCCCGCGCCCGCCCGGCCCGGCGACGTGCTCGCCGCCGCCCGCGAGGTGCGGGTGTCGCTGGGCGGTCGGGAGGTGCTGGCGGGGGTGTCGCTGGACGTGCGGGCCGGGGAGGTGCTGGCGCTGGTCGGGCCCAACGGGGCCGGCAAGTCCACGCTGCTGGCCGCGCTCGCCGGTGACCTGCCCGCCGGGGACGGTGAGGTGCGGGTGGACGGCGCGCCCGTGGCGTCCTGGACGGCCGCCCAACTCGCCCTGCGCCGGGCGGTGCTGCCGCAGTCCGCGCCGCTCGCCTTCCCGTTCACCGTCGAGGAGGTGGTGCGGATGGGCCGGGCGCCCTGGGCGGGGCGCGACGACGGCTCCGCGGTCGCCGCCGCCATGGCCGCCACCGAGGTGCGGGCGCTGGCGGCGCGCCCCTGTCCCGCGCTGTCGGGCGGGGAGCGCGCCCGCGTCGGCCTCGCCCGCGTCCTGGCCCAGCAGGCGCCGCTGGTGCTGCTCGACGAGCCGACCGCGGCGCTGGACCTGCGCCACCAGGAGCTGGTGCTGCGGGTCTGCCGCGGTCAGGCCGCCGCCGGGCGGGCCGTCGTCGTGGTCCTGCACGACCTCGGGCTCGCCGCGGCGCACGCCGACCGTGTCGCCGTCCTGGCCGGCGGCCTGATCGCCGCCGACGGCTCCCCCGCCGATGTGCTCACCGCGCCGCTGCTCACCCGGGTCTACCGGCACCCGGTGGAGGTCCTCCCCCACCCGCGCACCGGCCGCCCTCTGATCCACCCGCACCGCACTACGGAACCGGGGGCACCGGAGGCGCCGGGGGCACCTGCGGGCGCAGCTCCATCGTGCAGCACTTGACGCTGCCGCCTGCCTTGTGGAACTCGGACAGGTCGACGGCGACCGGCGCGAAACCGCGGCGGCGCAGCGGCCCGCGCAGGCCCTTGGCGGCGCGCGGCAGCAGCACGTTGCGGCCGTCGCTGACGGCGTTGAGGCCGAAGGCGGCGGCGTCCTCGGCCGTGGCGAGCAGCGCGTCGGGGAAGAGCCGGGCGAGGACGGCGCGGCTGCCGGGGGTGAAGGCGCCCGGGTAGTACATGATCTCGTCGGCGGCGTCGTCGAGGACGGCGAGCGCGGTGTCGAGGTGGTAGTAGCGGGGGTCGGTGAGTTCGAGGCTGATGACGGGGCGGCGGAAGAACTCCTGTGCCTCGTCGTGCGCGAGGGGGCTGCTGCGGAAGCCCTGCCCGGCCAGCAGCCAGGAGGACGTCACCGCGAAGTCGCCCTCCCCTTCGTTGACGTGCTCCGGCTCGCGGATGTCGGGGTAGCCGTGCGCGCGGAACCAGGCGAGGTGCGCCGGGGCCTCCGCGGTGCGCTCGGGGTTGGCGAACCGCGCGCCCAGCACCCGGCCGTCCACGACGGTGGCACCGTTCGCCGCGAACACCATGTCGGGCAGGCCCGGCAGCGCGTCGAGCACCTCCACGGTGTGGCCGAGCCCGCGGTAGCGCTCCCGCAGGTCCTCCCACTGGAACATCGCGAGCGCCGGGTCCACCGGTTTCCGCGGGTCCATCCAGGGGTTGATGCTGTACGTCACTCGGTAGTGCGCCGGTGGGCACATCAGGTACCGGCGGGGCGTCGCGATGCGCAATGGGGGCTCCTCGGAGGGTGGTTGAGTGCCTGACTTGCACGGCGCCCCCGCACCGGACGGTCGGCCCGGAGCCGGGGACGCGGAATCGCACGGCCCCGTACGGCAGTTCGTCCGCACGGGGTCGTACGCCTGCATTGTGCGCCCGGTTCGCCCTACCGGTCCCTAGCCCGTTCGGGCCCCCGGCCCGCACCCCGCCGGGGAGGGCGCCGTACCCGAGGGACAAGGTCCAGCCGGGGCGGCCCGGGGCGCCGTACAGTGCGGGGATGGACGTGGGAAGCGGGGCGCGGCAGGACGTCGTGATCGTGGGCGGCGGGCACAACGGTCTGGTGGCCGCGGCGTATCTCGCCCGGGCCGGGCGGAGCGTGCTGGTGCTGGAGCGGCTGCCGGGGACCGGGGGCGCCGCGGTGTCGACGCGGGCCTTCCGCGGGGTGGACGCGCGGCTGTCGCGCTACTCGTACCTGGTCAGCCTGCTGCCGCGGAAGATCGTGGACGACCTGGGCCTGCGCTTCGCGGTGCGGCGGCGCCGCATCTCGTCGTACACCCCGCACGGGGACACCGGGCTGCTGGTGGACGCGGTGGACGGCGGGCGCACCCGGGAGCAGTTCGCGCGGCTGACCGGCTCGGACCGGGAGTTCGAGGCGTGGCAGCGGTTCTACGCGATGACCGCGCACGTGGCCCGGCAGGTCTTCCCCACCCTCACCGAGCCGCTGCCGACCCGGGCGGAGCTGGAGCGCCGGGTGGGCGACAGCGCCGCCTGGGAGGCGCTGTTCGAGCGGCCGCTCGGGGAGGCGGTGGAGGCGGCGTTCGCCGACGACACGGTGCGCGGCGTGGTCCTCACCGACGCGCTGATCGGCACCTTCACCCACGCGCACGACCCGTCGCTGCGGCAGAACCGCTGCTTCCTCTACCACGTGATCGGCGGCGGCACCGGCGACTGGGACGTGCCGGTCGGCGGGATGGGCGCGTTCACCGACGCCCTCGCGGACGCGGCGCGCGCGGCGGGCGCGCGGATCACGACCGGCGCCGAGGTCACCGCGATCACCACCGACGGCACGGTCGCGGAGGTGGCGTACGAGGACGCCGGGAGCGGCCGGACCCGTACGGTCGCCGCCCGCGACGTGCTCGTGAACGCCTCCCCGCACACGCTGGCCGGGCTGCTCGGCACACCCCCGCCGCCCCGCCCGGAAGGCGCGCAGCTGAAGGTGAACATGCTGCTGCGCCGCCTGCCGCGGCTGCGGGACCGCGCGGTGGACCCGCGCGAGGCGTTCGCGGGCACCTTCCATGTCGCCGAGGGCTACGGGCAGTTGCAGGCGGCGTACGAGCAGGCGGCCGCCGGGCGGGTGCCGGACGCGCCCCCGTCGGAGATCTACTGCCACTCGCTGACCGACGCCTCGATCCTCTCCCCCGAGCTGGCCGCGGCCGGTGCGCACACCCTGACGCTCTTCGGGCTGCACGCGCCCGCCCGGCTCTTCGCCGCCGACCCGGAGGGCGCCAAGCGCGAGCTGCTGGCGGCGACGCTGGACCGGCTCGACGCGGTGCTCGCCGAGCCGCTGGCGGACTGCCTGGCCACCGACGCGGACGGGCGGCCGTGCCTGGAGGCGAAGTCGCCGCTGGACCTGGAACGGGAGGTGGGGCTGCCCGGCGGCCACATCTTCCACCGGGACCTGTCCTGGCCGTACGCGGCCCCGGTCGGCCCCGGCGCCGACGGCGATGTGACCCAGAGCACAGACCGTTGGGGTGTCGGCACCGGATGTGCGAACGTCTTCCTCTGCGGCGCGGGCGCGGTCCGCGGCGGCGGGGTCAGCGGTGTCCCCGGGCACAACGCGGCGAGAGCGGTACTGGAGAAGGCACGATGACGGACACCCCCGCGGTGGCGCACCGCAAGGACGGCTCCCGGCGCGGTTTCGGGCGGCAGTGGCGGCGCGGCGGCCGCTGGCACGCCCTGGACGGCGCGGAGCGCGAGCTGCCCGAGCAGCGGCGCTGCACCACCGACGTGGTGGTGGACTGCGCGGTGTACGAGGAGGGCTGCCGGGCCGCGTCGCTGCCGCCGCAGGAGGCGCTGGACGAGGCCCGCAAGCGCGGCGGTTTCGCGTGGATCGGGCTGCACGAGCCGGACGCGGAGCACCTGGAGGAGATCGCGCAGGTCTTCGGGCTGCACCCGCTCGCGGTGGAGGACGCGGTGCACGCCCACCAGCGGCCGAAGCTGGAGCGGTACGGCGACACGCTCTTCCTGGTGCTCAAGACGGTCGTCTTCGTGGAGCACGAGAAGCTCACCGCGACCAGCGAGGTGGTCGACACCGGCGAGGTGATGATCTTCCTCGGCCCGGACTTCGTGGTCGTGGTGCGGCACGGCAGCGCGCCCGGGCTCTCCCGGGTCCGGCGCGCCCTGGAAAGCCGCCCGGAGATCCTGGCGCACGGCCCGACCGCAGTGCTGCACGCCATCACCGACCAGGTCGTGGACGACTACGTCGACGTCGCCGACGCGGTCGAACTCGACGTGGACACTCTGGAGTCCGACGTGTTCTCACCCGAGCACGGCGACGACGCCAGCCGCATCTACCAACTCAAGCGCGAACTCATCGAGTTCAAGCGCGCCGTCTTCCCGCTGGCCCGCCCGCTCGAACGCCTCACCGAGGGCGCCGACGGCCTGGTCAGCGCCGAGATGGGCCGCTACTTCCGGGACGTCTCCGACCACCTCTCCCACGTCCGCGAACAGCTCCTGGCCTTCGGCGAGTTGGTGGACGGCCTGCTCCAGGCCAACCTCAGCCAGCTCGCCGTGCAGCAGAACGTCGACATGCGCCGGATCAGCGCCGGCGCGGCGATCCTCGCCATCCCGACGATGATCGCCGGCTTCTACGGCATGAACTTCCACCACATGCCCGAACTCGCCTGGACCTACGGCTACCCGGTGATGCTCGGCGTCACCGCCGTCCTGTCCGCCCTGTGCTACCGCGCCTTCCACCGCGTCGGCTGGCTGTAGGTCGTGTCTGAACAAATCCCGCCTGGCTGACGGGGCCTAGACCGCCCCTTCGCGGTCCGACCCTCCGCCGCTGGCGGGCTGGTCGTCGGGGGGCCAGGGGGCGCTCCAGCGGGCGTCGCGGGCGGCGCGGTAGAGGGGGCCGTGGCGTTTGGTGACGGTGGTGCGGGTGATGTCGCCCGCGGCGGCGCACAGGTCGAGGAGGACCTGGCCCTTGCGGGTCTGCGGGTGGCGCACCACGCGGTTGGCGGCAGGTGCGGGAGGGGTCCCGGCGCCGTCGGGGCGGACGGCGGCGACGTAGCTGAACTTCTCGTCCTCGTACGGCAGGGTGCCGCCCTTGACCTGGCGGTGCAGCGCGGACCGCGGCACGCGCGCGGCGAAGTGGCACCAGTCGGTGCCCGTGACCGGGCAGGGCCCGCTGTGCGGGCAGGGCGCCAGCACCCTGAACCCGGCGGCGACCAGCCGGTCGCGGGCGGCGATCACCCGCGCGTAGCCCTCGGGCGTACCGGGTTCCGCGACCAGCACCACCCCGCCCGCGCGGGCGGCGCCGGCGGCCGCGTCGACCAGCGACGCGCGGTCGCCGGGGGTGAGTTCGCCGAGCACGTAGGAGACCGTGACCAGGTCCGCCGCCGGGAGCTCGGGCGCCCCCGACAGCGGCGCCCGGGTCCAGGTGGTGGCCCGCACCGAGGGCGCCGAGGCGTCGGCGGCCAGCGCCCGCCCGAGGTCGAGCGCGGCGGCCGACCAGTCCAGTACGGTGCCGCGCGGCCCGGACTCCCCCGGCCAGGTGTCGGCGACCGCCCACCGCGCGGCGCCCGTCCCCCCGCCGAGGTCGAGGTGCGCCCGCGGGGTCCAGGCCCCCGTACGGGCCCGCAGCTCGGCCAGCGCCGACCGCGCGGCCGCGTACGTCGCGGGCATCCGGTACGCCGCGTACGCCGCCGCGTCACCCGCGTCCCGCAGCACCGGCGCGGCCGTGGGTGTCGCCCCGCGGTAGTTCTCGATCAGCCGGTCCACCTGCGCGGACGCCTCGGTCGGCGCGGTGGCGGCAAGCCGGCGCGTCAGCGCCGCGGCAAGGTCGTCGGGCAGGTGCACGGTGGGAACGAGAGACACGAAGCCCCACTCTAGGCGGTCCGCGGCCGGCCCCCGCACTCCCCGCGCCCAGCCCCCGCACGTCCCCGCGCCGCCGGCGGCGGCACTCCGGGCTGCGCGCCGGGAGGGGACGCCCTCTTGCGCGGGCGGCGGGGGTCGGAGACCGTCGAAGCGGCCAAGAGCACACGCAGACAGTCAACTCTGTCATCACATCCACTCGAATACGTGCAATCGACGGCGCAACGGACCCTTGGTGGCTTACCGTTCGCAGGTGTCACGGAGCGCCAGCACTTGGGGAAGTGCTGGGGCTCCTCGTCGGTCGCGATGTGCCAGGGGGGTCCATGCGGCGTACCGAAACAACCCCGGCTACACCCGTACTGCCCGCAATACCCGTGGAAGGCGAGCCACGGCGCCGGTTCCGCCCGCGCTCCGCGCGGCCCGCCCCGCCGGTCCTGCCCGCCTTATCCGGGGCGGCGGAGACACCGCCGTCCCCGTACCGCGCCCGCGCCCTGCCCGGCTGGCACGGCGTGCACCGCGCACACAGCGGCTACGGCGACAAGGCGCTGTGGTACCTGCCGCTGACGCTGACCGCCGACGCGCTGGCCGCCGCCCTCCCGCCGGCCGCGCTGCTGCACCGCGCCGGGCAGCCGCACGCCGCCGCGGCGGGCGCGGCGGCGGCCGCGGCCTGGCTCGCCGTCCGCGCCTGCCGCCGCCGCTACACCGCCGCCGAACTCGGCGAGCGCAGCGGTGTGACCGCCGTCGTCGCCGACTGGCTGGTGCTGCTCGGGGTGCTGGCGGTGCTGCTCCTGGCGGCGGACGAGCAGGTCGGCGCCGCGCAGGCGCTCGCCGGGGTCGCCGCCGCGCCGCCGGTCGCGGTGGCGACCCGGACCGCCGCGCACCGCCACCTGGTCGCCGCCCGGCGCTGCGCGCACGCGGTGCGCCGGGTGCTGGTGGTCGGCGAACCGGCCGCCGCGGACGACGTGGTGGGCCATCTCGCCGCCCGCACCGACCACGCCTACGTGGTGGTCGGGGTGGTGCCGGTCGGCGGCGCGCGCGTGGCGAGCGGGGCGCCGGTCACCACGCGGCTCGGGCCGGTGGCGCCCAGCGGCCCGGCCGAGGACGCGGGCATCGTGCTGGGCGCGGTCCGCGAGCACCGGGCCGAACTCGTCCTGGTGCTGCCGGGCCCGCGGCTGTCCGCCGAGCGGCTGCGCCGCCTGTCGTGGGCGCTGCACGACGCGCTGGTGCCGCTGGCGGTGGCGCCCGGCCTGGTGGACGTCGGGGTGGGCCGTATGCAACTGGACGCGCCCGCGGGCCTGGCGCTGCTGCACATCGCGCCGCCGGCCCGCTCCGGTGCGCCCGTCGCGGTGAAAGCGGCGCTGGACCGGGCCGGGGCGGCGCTCGGACTGCTGCTGCTGGCCCCGCTGTTCGCGGTGCTGGCCGCCGCGGTCCGCTGCTCCTCGCGCGGGCCGGTCTTCCACCGGCAGACCAGGCACGGGCGGGCGGGCGCGCCGTTCACCATGTGGAAGTTCCGCACCATGGTCGCCGACGCGGAGTCCCGCCGGGCGGAGTTGGAGCAGGCCGGCGGCAACGAACACGACGGGCTGATGTTCAAGATGCGCCGCGACCCGCGGATCACCGCGGTCGGCCGGGTGCTGCGGCGCTGCTCGCTGGACGAGTTGCCGCAGCTGCTGAACGTGCTGCGCGGCGAGATGTCGCTGGTCGGCCCGCGCCCGCCGCTGCCGGACGAGGTGGCCCGCTACGACGAGGTGGCCCGCCGGCGGCTCTCGGTGCGCCCGGGCATCACCGGGCTGTGGCAGGTCAGCGGGCGCAGCGAGCTGTCGTGGGACGAGACGCTGGCGATCGACCTGCGGTACGTCGACAACTGGTCGCTCGCCGGGGACGTGGACGTGATGGCCCGCACGCTGCGGGCGGTCGTCGACGGGCGCGGTGCGTACTGATGGGCCGGTCAGGAGCCGGACACAGACCGGGCGGCGGCGGGCGCGGTGCGCCAGTGGTCGTAGACCGCGGCGATGCCGTCGCGCAGCGCGATCCGCGGCCGCCAGCCCAGCGCGTGCAGCCGGGTCACGTCCAGCAGTTTGCGCGGGGTGCCGTCGGGCTTGCCGGTGTCCCAGCCGATCGCGCCGCGGTAGCCGACCACGTCCCGTACGGTCTCGGCGAGTTCGCGGATGGTCAGGTCGGTGCCGCAGCCGACGTTGACCGGTTCGTCCGCGTCGTAGCGGCGCAGCAGCAGCGCGCAGGCCGACGCGAGGTCGTCGACGTGCAGGAACTCTCGGCGCGGGGTGCCGCTGCCCCACAGCACCACTTCGGGCAGGCCGCCCTGCGCGGCTTCGTGGAAGCGGCGGATGAGTGCGGGCAGCACGTGCGAGGTGGCGAGGTCGAAGTTGTCACCGGGCCCGTAGAGGTTGGTGGGCATCGCGGAGACGAAGCCGGCGCCGTACTGCCGCCGGTAGGAGCGCACCTGGACGATGCCGGCGATCTTGGCGAGCGCGTACGCCTCGTTGGTGGGCTCCAACGGGCCGGTGAGCAGGGCCTCTTCGCGGATGGGCTGCTCGGCCAGCCGCGGGTAGATGCAGCTGGAGCCGAGGAAGAGCAGGCGGGCCACGCCCGCCTGGTGGGCGCCGGCGATCACGCTGAGCTGGATGGCGAGGTTGTCCTCCAGGAACTGCACCGGGTGGGTGGCGTTGGCCATGATCCCCCCGACCCGGGCGGCGGCCAGTACCACCGCGTCGGGCCGGGTGCCGTGCAGGTAGGCGGCCGTGGCGGCGGCGTCGCGCAGGTCGAGTTCGGCGCGGGTGCGGGTGAGCACCCGGTGGCCGTCGGCGGTCAGCCGGCGGGCGATCGCGGAACCGACCAGCCCGCGGTGGCCGGCGACGAATATCCGGGCGCCGGGCGGCAGCAGTTCGCTCATGGCGGCGATTGTGCCAGCCGATCGGGACACCGCGGTGCCGATCCCTTCTTTCCGTCCATTCCCTGACTTCGGCCGACTCGCCCTGGCACCCTGTCCCGGGTGTCCGCCCGACCACTCCACCTCTTGGGGGAACCCGTGGGCAAGACCGCCCTCATCACCGGCGTCACCGGGCAGGACGGCTCGTACCTGGCCGAACTGCTGCTGTCGAAGGGCTACACGGTGCACGGCATCGTGCGGCGCTCCTCGTCGTTCAACACCGAGCGGATCGACCACATCTACCAGGGCCCGCAGGAGGCGCACCGGTCGCTGGTGCTGCACCACGCGGACCTGGCCGACGGGGTGGGGCTGGTGAACCTGCTGCGCGAGGTGCGGCCGGACGAGATCTACAACCTCGGCGCCCAGTCGCATGTGCGGGTCTCCTTCGACGCGCCGATGTACACCGGTGACGTCACGGGGCTCGGCGCGCTGCGGCTGCTGGAGGCGGTACGGGCCAGCGGCAGCGACGCCCGCGTCTACCAGGCGTCCTCCTCCGAGATGTTCGGCGCCACCCCGCCGCCGCAGCACGAGGGCACCCCCTTCCACCCGCGCAGCCCATACGCCTGCGCGAAGGTCTTCGGCTACTGGGCGACGGTCAACTACCGCGAGGCGTACGGGATGTACGCGGTGAACGGCATCCTGTTCAACCACGAGTCGCCGCGCCGCGGTGAGACCTTCGTGACCCGGAAGATCACCCGCGCGGTGGCCCGGATCAAGGCGGGCCTCCAGGACCGGCTCTACCTCGGGAACCTGGACGCGGTCCGGGACTGGGGCTACGCGCCGGAGTACGTGGACGCGATGTGGCGGATGCTCCAGCGCGCCGAGCCCGAGGACTACGTGGTGGCCACCGGACGGCCCGCCACCGTACGGCAGTTCCTGGACACGGCGTTCGCGCATGCCGGCCTGGACCCGGCCGAGCACGTGCGCTACGACCCGAAGTACGAGCGGCCCAGCGAGGTGGACGCGCTGATCGGCGACGCCTCCAAGGCCCGCGAGCTGCTCGGCTGGCAACCACGGGTCGGGGCCGAGGAGTTGGCCCGGCTGATGGTGGACGCCGACATCCAGCAGGTGGCGGACCAGCTCGCGGGCGCGGCCGTCCGCATCGACCGCTAGCGCCCCCGCGCGTACGGCAGCACAGCACGTACCGGAAGCACGGCACCTACCTGAAGCAGCACGCACGGCACGCACCTGAGTACAACGCCCCCGCACCACCCGCCTATCCGTTCCAGAGGAGAGCAACCCATGCGCAGATGGCCGGTGTTGACCGCTGCCCTCGCCTTGGCAGCCGCGGCATTGGGGATGGTGGGGCCGCCGTCGGCGACCGCACTGCAAGCACCCGTCGGGATCACCGCGGGAAACCTGCCCACCTACCAGACGAACGGCATCGTCTGGGCGATGGCGCAGTCGGGCGGTGACGTGTTCGCGGGCGGCACCTTCTCCACGATCCGCCCGCCGGGCGCGGCCGCGGGCACCCAGGAGACGGCGGCGGCGAACTTCGCGTCCTTCGACGCGGCCACCGGCCAACCGGCCGGCTGCCAGCCGTCGTTCACGGTCGGCTCGGACAACGCCACCGTCCGCGCCCTGGCTGTCTCGCCCGACGGCAAGACGCTCTACGCGGGCGGCTTCTTCGGCTCGGTCAGCGGCACCGGCGTCAGCAGCCTGGCCGCGATCGACCTGGCCACCTGCACGGTGCGCACCACCTTCCGCCCGGCGGTCTCCGGCACCGTGCGCACCATCGTGGCCACCGACGACGCGGTCTACTTCGGCGGCGACGTGACCTCGGTCGGCGGCACCACCCGGCACCGCTACGCGGCGGTCAGCGCCTCGGACGGCGCACTGCTGCCGTGGGCGCCGAACGTCGACAACCCGGGCCGGGCCCTCGCGCTGACCCCCGACGGCAAGGACGCCATCCTCGGCGGCGACTTCAACACCGTGGACGGCACCGACTCGCACTCCCTGGCCGTGGTCGACGCGACCACCGGCGCGCTGGTGAAGGCGTACCCGACCGGTTTCTTCGACGCCGCCTCGGTCACCAAGACCATCTACGTCGACCCGGCGAGCAACAGCTTCTACACCGGCAACGAGGGCACCGGCGGCGGGGTGTTCGACGGCCGGGCGCGCTTCAGCCTCACCGACTTCAGCCAGGTCTGGCGGGACAACTGCCTGGGCGCCACCCAGACCGTCGCGGTCTACGGGAGCGTGCTGTACAGCGGCAGCCACGCCCACGACTGCTCCAGCATGGGCGAGTACCCCAACGGCGTGCGCAAGCACCTGCTCGCCGAGCCGGTCGGCGACCCGCACCTGGTCTCCTGGTTCCCCGACACCAACGACGGGATCGGCGAGCAGATCGGCCCGCGGGTGATGTCGTTCTCGAAGGTCGGCAGCACCGAGTACCTGTGGGTCGGCGGGGAGTTCACCACCGTCAACGGCACCGCGCAGCAGGGCCTGACCCGCTTCCCCAGCACCCCCGACACCACCGCGCCCAGCCTGCCGCAGACCTCGGTCACCAGCATCAAGCCCGGTGCGGTGAAGGTGAGTTGGCAGTCGAGCCTGGACAACGACGACAGCCTGCTGACGTACCGGGTGTACCGCAACGGCGCCACCACGCCGATCTACACCACCACCGCCAGTTCGCTGCCGTGGGTGCGCCCGCAGCTGTCCTTCACCGACACCGACGTGAGCCCGGGCGTGAAGTACACCTACCGGGTCACCGCGAGCGACGGCACCAACACCACCGCGCTGTCGCCCAACGCCTCGGCCACGGTGCCGGCTTCGGCGGAGGCGTACCCGACGCAGGTGCTCGCCGACGGCGCCACGCTGTACTGGCGGTACGACGCGGCGTCCGGCTCCTACACCGCGGACTCCTCGGCGTCCAACGAGAGCGGGGTCAGCGTCGGCGGCCCGGTGCACGGCGTGACGGGCGCGGTGCCGGGCTCCAAGGCGTACACGTTCAACGGCAGTTCGCAGTGGACGTACGGCGACCGCTCGCACCCGCAGCCGAAGACGTTCAGCGTCGAGGCGTGGTTCAGGACGACCACCACCACCGGCGGCAAGATCATCGGCTTCGGCAACGACCCGACGCAGACCAGCGTCTACTACGACAAGCACATCTACATGCTCAACAGCGGCCAGGTGGTCTACGGCGCGGTCAGCACCAAGGTCCAGACGCTCACCAGCTCCGCCAAGTACAACGACGGTGCCTGGCACCAGGTGGTCGCCACCGAGGGCAGCGGCGGCTCGAAGCTCTACGTCGACGGCGTGCTCAAGGCGTCCAGCACGACCATGACCGGCAGCCAGGCGTACACCGGCTACTGGCGGGTCGGCGGCGACAACCTCAACGGCTGGCCGAACCGGCCGACCAGCGACGACTTCGCCGGCTCGATCGACGAGGCCGCCGTCTACCCGACGGTGCTGACCGCCGCGCAGGTCGCGAAGCACTACACGCTGGGGACGGCCAAGTGAGCGTCCGCCCCGCGCGCGCCCGCCGCGCCGCCGCCGCCGTCCTCGCGACGGCGGCGGCGGTGGCGCTGCTCGCCGCGTGCGGCAGCGGCGGGCACCACGCGACCGCGGCGCCCGCCACCGCCTCGGCGGGCAGCGGCGGCGCGCACGGCGCCGACGCTCCCAGCGAGGCGGCCGGCTCGGCCGCCTCCGGCCCGAAGGTGCCCGACAGCCGGCTCACCCCGCCCGGCGGCGGCGCCTTCAGCGCGCCGGAGAAGAAGTACCTGTCCGGGCGGGTGCCCAAGGGCGAGGACCCGGTGGCCGTCCTCGAAGGCGGCCAGGAGGTGTGCGACCGGCTGACCCGTACCTCCGCGATCGACCCGGCGGTGGCGGCGAGCGCCGTCGTCACCGGCGACATCAGCCTGTCCGGCGCCACCGCGGCCGTCCGCACCCTGTGCCCGGACCAGGCGTACGTCGTGACCGCGGCCGCGCACGGCTTCGGCGACGGCACCCACCCGGTGGCGGCGCGGGCGGTCGCGGGCACGTCGGTGGCGCCGGGGCGCTACCGGGCGCCGAGCGTGTCGCCCACCTGCACCTGGCGGGTGACCGGCGCCGACGGCACAACGCTCGCGTCGGGTGCGGCCGCGACCCCGGCGAAGGCGGTGCTGACGGTGGCGCCCGGCGCGCGCACGGTCAGCTCCAGCGGCTGCTACGCCTGGCTGCCGCCGATCACCGCACCGGCCCCGTCGGCCTCGGCGTCCCCGAGCACGTCCCCGGGCGCGCCCTCCTCCCCGTCCGCCACCCCTTCCGGAAGGACCTCGTGAGCACACTCCCGCTGGTCGTGGTGATCCCGACCAGGAACGAGGCGGAGAACATCGCCCGTACGGTCTCCTCCGTCATCGGCCACGTCCGGGCGGTGGTCGTGGTGGACTCGCACAGCACCGACGACACCTGCAAGATCGCGGCGGGGCTGGGCGCGGAGGTGGTCGAGTACACCTGGGACGGCGGCTACCCGAAGAAGAAGCAGTGGTGCCTGGACCGGGTCCGGCCCGAGATCCCGTGGGTGCTCTTCCTCGACGGCGACGAGACGCCCAGCCGCGAACTGCTCGCCGAACTGCGGGCCGCCTTCGCCGCCGGGCCGCCGTCGGTGGCCGCGTTCGACATCCCGCTCGGCTACTGGTTCGCCGGGCGGCGGCTGCGGCACGGCCACACCATCGTCAAGCGGGCCCTGCTCGACCGCACCCGCTGCCGCTTCCCCGAGCCCGCCGACCTCGACGCACCCGGCATGGGCGAGCAGGAGGGCCACTACCAGCCGCTGGCGCCCTCCGCGGCGCGGCTGCGCGCCTCGATCGAGCACGAGGACCTCGACCCGGTGCGCACCTGGTTCGAGCGCCACAACCGCTACTCCGACTGGGAGGCGTGGCTGGAGGTCCACCCGGCGGTGAAGGAGGACATCCGCCGGGTGAAGTCCCGGCAGGGGCAGCTCTTCCACCGGGCGCCGCTGAAGCCGCTGGTCTCCTTCGCGTACGCCTACGTCTACCGGCGGGGCTTCCTCGACGGCCGGGCCGGCCTGGACTACGCGCTGGCGATGAGCTTCTACCGCTGGCAGATCGGCCTCAAGGCCCGCGAGTACCGGCGCGGTTGAGCCCGATCCACCCCGTGCGGGCGCCCCGGCCCGGCCGGCCCGCCCGCACGGGTGCGGGCCTCCCCCGGCGATGAAGTAAACTCTACGGTGGAGTTTACTTCACGAACTGGAGGACGCATCGTGATCGTCGTCACCGCACCGACCGGACACATCGGCAGCCGGGTCCTGACCGACCTGCTGGACCACGGCGAGCAGGTCCGGGTGGTGGTGCGCGACCCGGACCGGCTGCCGGCGGCCGTGCGCGAGCGGGTGGAGGTGGTGGTCGGCTCGCATCGGGACCGCGAGGTCGCCGAGCGCGCGGTCGAGGGCGCGGAGTCGGTGTTCTGGCTGGTCCCGGCGGACTCGCGCGCGGCCAGCGTCTACGACGCCTATGTCACCTTCAGCATCCCCTTCGCCGACGCGGTCGTCCGGCACGGCGTGCGGCACGTCGTCACCGTCTCCGCGCTCGGCCGCGGCACGCAGCTGTACGCGGGCCATGTCTCGGGGTCGCTGGCGATGGAGGACCTGATCCGCAGCACCGGCGTGCACTTCCGGGCGCTGGCCATCCCGAGCTTCATGGACAACCTGACCCGGCAGGTGGCGCAGATCCGGCAGCGCGGGGTCATCACCGAGACGGTCCCCGGGGACGTCAAGCTGCCGTTCACCGCCACCCGCGACATCGCCGACCTCGCCGCCCGCCTGCTGCGCGACCGCGGCTGGACCGGCCAGGACACCCTGGACCTGCTCGGCCCGGAGGACCTGACCTTCGAGGAGGTCGCCGCGCTCGCCGCCGAGGTGCTCGGCATCCCGGTCCGCTACGAGCAGGCCGACCGCGAGCAGACCCGGCAGCAGCTGACCGGGTACGGGTTCTCCGAGGCGATGGCCGGCAGCCTGCTCGACATGGCCGCCGCCAAGGCGCGCGGCCTGGACAACGCGGCCGTGCGCACCCCGGAGAACACCGCGCCGACGAGCTACCGCCAGTGGATGCGGGAGGTGCTCAGGCCCGCGGTCGAGGCGGGCTGAACACCCTTACGGCGGCGGGCGGACGCGCACCGCTCCGCCGCCGTCGGGCCGTCGGGCCGTCCGAGGCGTCCGGGCCGTCCGGGGGGCCTCAGGCGTTCATGAAGCTGCTCGGCGCGAGCGCGCGGTCCACGATGCGCACGTCGCCGATCGAGCCGTGGAAGACCTGGCTGACCGCGCCGGCCCACTCGTAACCGCCCAGCAGGAAGGGCAGGTCGAGCGCGGTCAGGCCGGTGTTGGTGCTGTTGGGGTTGCGGCCCTCCTCGCAGCCGTTGACGTACAGCTTGGTGATCCGGCCGTCGTTGACGACCGCGACGTGCCACCACTCCTCCTGCTGGAGCAGGTGGCTCCAGTTGGTGGCCGCGCCGTCCTGGTTGACCGGGTAGACGTTCCACTGGAGTTCGATCGAGCTGGACAGGCTCAGCGTCAGGACCGGCTCGTCGGCGGTCGCCGAGGCGCCGGTCTTGCCCGCCTTGCCCGCGCTGCCGCTGCGGCTGAGCATCGACGACCAGCCGTTGCGGCCGCCGTCCCAGTCGGAGGGCACCTTGAAGAAGACCTCGAAGGTGTAACCGCGGGTGAACGTCTCGGCGTTGATCGGCGCGCCGTCCACGGTGCGGAAGTACGCGCCGGTGACCGGGTTGCCCTGTCCGGCGAAGACCAGGCTGCCGTGACCGGGCTGGTCGGGGTGGTGGTCGCCGGTCCAGGTCAGCGCGTCGGCGGCGCTGCCCGAAACGCTGTGCAGGGCAAGGTCGTTGCCCTGGCCGGTCTGGTCCTTGACCACGGTGCCCGCAGCAACGTTCGACCCCGACTTGCCGCCCTCGTCGAAGCGCCAGTACGCCAGGGTGCCCGGCACCAGCATCCGCCGCGCGGGGCGGGCCGCGCGCGCCGGCACCGGTGCGAAGCCCGCGAACCGCTGGTCGAAGTCGATCGCCATCGAGAACCGGTCGACGGAGGAGGTCAGTTCGATCTCCTTCGCGGCGAGGTCGTTGAGCTCGTCGTCGGCCGCGAGCTCGCGAATCCAGGGCGAGAACGTCGCGACGTCGATCACCCCGCGGGTCAGGTCGAAGCGGTAGGAGCGGATCATGCCCGCGCCGCCGTAGTACCGGTCCTGGTAGTTGGTGATGTGCAGGTGCACGTCGTTGCCGGCGCTGTTCTTCATCACGGTGCTGCCGGGCGGCCAGTAGTGGCCGTTGAGGGTCAGGAAGATCTGGTCGTTGTCCTTGATCAGGCCGTCCCACATCTGCTGGCCGTAGTCCGACAGGCCCGCGGTGCCGTCGTCGTAGGAGCCGACGATCTCGTGGGTGGTCACGATCACCGGGAGCGTCGGGTTGGCCTTGATCACCGCGTTGGCCCACGCGAAGCCCTGCTCCGACAGCCGCCAGTCCAGCGAGAGCAGCATCCAGGAGCGGCCGCCGGCCTTGAAGACGTGGCTGGTGTTGTAGCCGTCCGGGCTGGAGGAGTGGTAGCCCGCGGTGCGCTTGGCCCGCGCCGGGGTGAAGGTCTGGAGGTAGGGGGTGGAGCCGCGCTGGTCGTCGCCGGAGACGTCGTGGTTGCCCGCGAGGACGCCGTACGCCGCGCCCGCCCGGTCCAGCATGTCGAAGACCTTGGTGGCCGCGGTGTACTCCTCGGCCAGGCCGTTGTTGGTGACGTCGCCGAGGTGCGCGAGGAAGACGATGTTCTCGTCGTCGCCGCCGGCGCGCCCGGCCGGGTCCAGCACGTAGCGGAACGACGCCTCGACCGGCACCGGGTGGATGCGGTCCTGGTCGAACATGTACTGGGTGTCGGGCATCACCACGACGGTGAACCGGGGGTCGTCCGGGTCCGGGCTCCACTTGCCGCGCGGCGCGGGCGTCATGGCCGTCTGGCCGTACGGGTCGTCGTCCTTGCCGCTGCCGCCGCTGCCCTTGGCGCCCTTGCCGTCCTTGCTGTCGGCTGCGGCGTACGCGGGGGCCGTGCCGAGCAGGCCCGCCGCGGCCGCGCCCGCGCTCAGCACGCCGGCGCCGCGCAGGAAGGTGCGGCGGCTGGCGGCGGCGATGCCCTCGCCGTCCAGGTCCGCGGTGCGCGGGCAGGCGCACTGCCCGTCCTCGCCGCCGCTGGTCTCGTGCGCCTGGTGGGACCCGGGCGCGCTGTCGGGTGAGCCGTGCATGTCCACTCCAAAGGTGGGGATTCGAACGGCGTCACGCTAGGGATCTTCCGCCTACGGCGGCACGGCACTTCGGGGTCCGTCCGCCGAACTCTCCCCCAACTCCGGGCCGGGGGGGGGGGGGGGGGGGGGGGGGGGGGGGGGGGGGGGGGGGGGGGGGGGGGGGGGGG
>NZ_JBYIRL010000053.1:0-52816 GCF_057708125.1 Actinacidiphila sp. bgisy145 | reverse complement strand
GCGGGGGTGGTGCGCAAACAAGCGCACCGCCCCCGCAGTCGTGTCCGGCCCCGTCAGGGGGTGCGGGCGGTGGGGGTGGAGCGGTGCGTGCCGTGGGGCTGGAGGGTGGGCGCGAGGCGGTCCGTGGTGGTGGATGCGCGGAGGGTCGGCAGGGCCCTGGCCGCGGTCTTGGCAGAGGCGGCGGCAGGGGCGGCGCCTCCCGCCCACCAGACGGTGGTGAGTTGGGCGCTGCTGATCGCGACGGCGTTGCCGATGGAGGTGCGGGCCGCGGGGGCGTAGGAGTCGTTGCCGCCGAAGGCGACGACTTCCTGGATGCTCGCGGACTCCTTGGTGAGGTAGCCGGCGGTCAGCGGGGACAGGGAGTCGGCGGCCGACCAGAGGGCGGGGCCGTAGGTGGCGGTGACCGCGTTGCCGGTGACGGCGTTGGACCAGGTGGAACCGCCGTCCACGGTCGCGACGTTGGGCGAGGTCCACCAGAACTGGGCGAGGTTGACCGCGGTCTGCTCGTAGGAACTGCCGCTGACGTCGTAGAACTGCCACTGTGCGGCGAGCGGGGTGTTCTCCAGCGCGGTACGGGCGTTGGCGCCGACCGAGACCAGGCCGGTGGTGTCCGGGTCGAGGGAGTTGAGGTAGGTCTTCACGGCGGCGGGGATCGTCGTGCCCTTGGTGAGCAGGACCACGCCGAGGCCGCGGTAGCCGAGGGCGCCGGCGGCGGTGGAGGCCGCGACCGGGTCGTGGTAGTCCATGCCGTCGGCGACGAAGACCCAGTCGGGCTTCTTGGTGATCTGGACGGCCGTACGGGCCGAGACGGAGGCCAGGTCGGCGCCGTCCATGCGCAGCGCGGTGTAGCCGAGCGCGGTGACCTGGGAGAGGACCGTGGCGCTCAACTGCGAGGTGTTGCCCTCCAGGTAGACGGTGCTGCCCTTGGGGAGGGTGCGCTTGAGTTCGGCGGTGGCGGTGGCGTCCAGCGAGGTGCTGGAGGTCAGCACGATCGGGCCCTGCTTCTCCGCGGCGAGCGAGATCGCGGGGGTGGCGTAGGTGGCGTTGGCCTTGTCGACCAGGACCGCGGAGTGCGCGGTGATCAGGCCGGGCTCGTGGGTCGCGCCGGTGGTGTCGAAGGTGAAGCGGGACGCGGCCTGGTCGATGGTGATGCCGCCGGTGCCGTAGACCCGGTCGAGGGTGTTGTTGCGGACCGGCTGCCAGGCGGGCTTGGTGCCGCTGTTGCTGTAGACGGTGCTGATGCCGTTGGCCAGGTTGACGATCCTGGTGGTCGTGGCGTCGGCCGAGGCGGACGAGGAGGTGGCGGCGCCATAGGCGATCCGCCCGCCGGCCGGGTCCCAGGCGGGGTCGACGTGGTTGACGGCGTCGGTGGTGATCTGCTTGGCGCCGGTGCCGTCGGCGGCGGCGGTGAAGATCTGGCGGTAGCCGTCGACGACCCGGGTGAAGGCCAACTGGCTGCCGTCCGCGGAGTAGGCGGGGTCGGCGCCGTCGGAGACGATCCGCCGCACGGCGTTCGTGCTCGGGTCGAGCGTCCAGATGTCCGAGCCGGTCTCACCGCAGGTGGCGCGTTCGAAGGCGAGCGGGCCGAGGATGCTGGCGCTCGGGTGGGTGTCGCACGTCCCGGCCGGCTGCTGGTTGTCGCCGGTCAGCAGCGGCTGCTGTCCGTAGGAGGCGTCGGACGGGCCGTAGAAGAGTTCCTGGCCGGTGCTGGTGACGATGTCGCTGCCGTCCAGCCAGAAGGCGGCGTCGGTGTACTGCGCGCCGGAGGCGCCCTGCGGCCACTCGGTGGTGACGTGCGAGGGGGAGCCGACCAGGCGGGTGCTGGTGAGCCGGGTCGGGTCCTGGCCGCCGGCCACCAGACGGCTGCCGTCCGGGGCCCAGTTGGCGGAGAGCCGAGCGGTGTCGGGCAGGTTCGGCACCTCCGACGCCTCGTTGGCGTCGGCGTCGGCGGTGCTCACGCCGAAGGAGTCGACGACCGAGATCTGGCCGGTGCCGGCGGCGACCGTCATCGCCCCGGCCTGCTGTGCGGTCACGTACAGCAGGCCGGTGGCCAGCGACGCGGCCGAGGTGAGCGCCGCGAGACCGCGGCGCGTACGAGCTTTCACGTGGAGCCCCCCAAAGATGCGATGCCGTGCGGCATCGACCTACGGCATACGGTGTGCCGGCGTGCAGCAGGTGCGGTGGCGGTGCGCGCTCCGGCCCGCGGGCGCGGGCGGCCGACCGCTCAACGAGGCGGACTGCTCCCGGTGCTGCCCGAGTGCCGGTGGTGCGTTGCGTGCGGGTGCCGTCAGATCCGGCCCCGGTCCCCTCGACCGTCGGCCGTGTCCCCCCGACGTGCGCCCCCGCCGCACACCGCTGCTCCTGATGATCTCCTGCCGGCCCGCAGACCCTATGCGGGCCGGGTTGCCGCGGGCACGGGGCGGCAGGGGAAATCCTGGTGAACAGCGGCCCACCGCCGGACGCCGGCGCGGCCCCCGCCGGGCCGGAAGGGCCGCGGCGCCCTGGGGGGAACGTCATACGGCCGGTGTCCCCGATCACCGCGCGTATGCGCTTACATGGTGACAGCGCCATCACCATCTCGCTCGAGGAAAGGGCATCTGTGGCTCTCGACGGACAACCGCACGGCACGACGGGCGCCGGCGCCCACCGGCGCCCACCGGCATGGCTCTCCGAAGCCGTGATCTACCAGATCTACCCGGCGGCCTTCGCCGACTCCAACGGCGACGGCATCGGGGACCTGCGCGGGGTGCGCGAGCACCTCGACCACCTGGCCTGGCTCGGCGTGGACACGCTGTGGCTGAGCCCCTGCTTCGCCTCGCCGTTCGGGGACGGCGGGTACGACATCAGCGACTACCTGACCATCGCGCCGCGCTACGGCAGCAACGAGGACGCCGACGCGCTGATCGAGGCCGCCCGCGCCCGCGGGATGCGGATCATGTTCGACCTGGTGCCCGGGCACACCTCCCACGAGCACCCGTGGTTCCTGGAGTCGATACGAAACCCCGACGACGACCGGTACATCTGGTCCGACCGCGTCGGCGCCCCGGTGCGCGGCTGGATTCCCAACCACGCCGGGCGCGGCGGCTACTACCTCGCCAACTTCTACGCCATCCAGCCCGCCCTGAACTTCGGCTACGCCCGGCCGGACCCGGCCGAGCCGTGGCGGCAGCCGGTGGACGCGCCCGGCCCGCGGGCCAACCGCGCCGCGCTGCGGGAGGTCATGGCGTACTGGTTCGACCGGGGCGTGTCCGGCTTCCGCGTCGACATGGCCGCCTCGCTGGTCAAGGACGACCCGGGGTCGGTCGAGACCGGCCGGCTGTGGGCCGAGATGCGCGACTGGATCGACCGGGAGTACCCCGGCCGCATCCTGCTGTCGGAGTGGGGCGACCCCAAGACGTCGGTGCCGGCCGGATTCCACGCGGACTTCTTCCTGCACTTCACCGGCACCGCGCTGCGCTCCCTGTGGGACAACGGCACCGGCAGCCAGGGCTCGTGGCCGGCCATCGGCCCCTGCTACTTCGACCCCGACGGCGGCGGCTCGATGGGCACCTTCCTCGACGCCTGGCGGGAGGCGGACAAGGCGATCGACGGCGCCGGCCACATCGCCCTGCCCACCGCCAACCACGACTTCTCCCGGCTGACCTGCGGCCCGCGCACCCGCGACATGGTCGCGCCCGCCTTCGCCTTCCTGCTCACCTGGCCCACGCTGCCGGTCATCTACTACGGCGACGAGATCGGCATGCGGTACGTCCCCGGGCTGCCGGACAAGGAGGGCAGCCAGCTCGACGCCGAGGCGCGCCAGGGGTCCCGTACCCCGATGCAGTGGGACGCCTCCGCGGGGGCCGGTTTCTCCACCGCCGGCGCCGAGCGGTACTACCTGCCGGTCGACCCGGCGCCGGACCGGCCCGACGTGGCCACCGAGCGGGCCGACGAGGGCTCCCTGCTGCACCACGTCCACCGGCTGATCGCGCTGCGCAAGCAGACACCCGCGCTCCGCAGCGGCGGCACCGTACGGGTGCTGCACCGGGACTACCCGTTCGTCTACCTGCGCGGCGAGAGCCACCTGGTGGTGGTCAACGGCCGCCGCGAACCGGCGGGCGCGCCCTGGCCCGCGAGCGGCCCGGCCCCGCGGGTGCTCGCCGCGCACGGCGTCGAGCTGACCGCGTCCGGCATCCAGGCCGCCGGGTTCTCCTACGCGGTCTACGAACTCGCCCCGGGCGCCCAGGTGTCCGCGTACGAGGACGCCGACGCCGCCACGGCGGACTGACGGCGTACCCGGCCGCAGGCGCCCCGGGTCCCGGCCGACGGGCCCTCAACCGAAGGGGACTTGGGGCGCCCGTCAGCCGCGGCGCGGCGCCGGCACCGACTCCGCGCAGCCGCAGCTCGCCCGCAGCACCAGCGCGACCGGGAGCATGAGGGCGTGCGGCTCGCGCGGCGGCGCCCCGATCCGGTCCACCAGCAGCGCGACCGCCTCCTCGCCGATCCGCCGGCTCGGCTGGCGGACGGTGGTCAGCGGCGGCTGGGCCATCGCACCGAGCGGAATGCCGTCGAAGCCGGTCACCGCGATGTCCTCGGGCACGCGGATGCCGTGGGCGGCGAACTCCTCCAACGCCCCTACGGCCATCTGGTCGTTGGCGAGCACCAGCGCGTCGGGCAGCCCGCGTTCGGCGCCCCCGGCCGCGGCGTCCGGCCCCGCGACGGCGCCCCCGGCAGCGTCGATCAGTGCCCGCGCCGCGTCCCGCCCCGCGGTCCGCGTCAGGTCGCCGCGCAGCGCGGGCTCCTCCGGCACCGGCAGCCCGGCGTCCCGGCACGCGTCCCGGTACCCGAGGAAACGCGCCTCGGCGTCCGGCGAGTCCGCGGGCCCGCCGACGAACTCCAGTCGGCGCAGGCCGTGTTCCTCGACCAGATGGCGGGTCAGCTCGCGCTGCCCGGCCCGGTTGTCGACCTGGACGTTGTCGAGGTGGTCCAGCTCCGGCGGCCCGGCCAGCATGACCACCGGCATCCGGCGGGAGACCGTCTCCAGCTCCCGCGCGGCCACGGTCCTGGACATGATCGCGAAGCCGTCGACGTGGCCGGCCAGCGTGGCGACCAGGCTCGACGGGCCGTCCCGCAGCGAGGCGGCGACCAGCAGGGCGTAGCCGCGGCTGCGGGCGGCGCGCTCCATGCCGCGGATGATGTGGTCGGCGTAGAGGGTCGCGGCGCCCTCGTCACCGTCGCCCGGGGTGTCCGTCTCGGGGTCGGCGTGGTCGGGGATGCACAGGCCGAGGATGCCGGTGGTCCGGCTGGCCAGGCCGCGGGCGCTGCCGCTGGGGACGTAGCCGAGGTCGCGGGCGGCGGCGAGCACCTTCTCCCGGGTGGGCGCGCGGACCGCGTCGGGCGAGCGGTAGACCCGGGAGACCGTGGCGATCGACACACCGGCCAGCTCGGCCACGTCGTAGACCGTCGGCGTCCCGGTCGTGCCGGTCGCCGGTTTCCGCGCAGTGGCCACTTGGTGCTCCTCTTCCGGTGCGCGCGAACACGCCTGCTCCCCGTATGCGCATACACGCAGCACACACGGTACCCCCCGGGAAGACGGCCACCGTCCGCCCGGGAGGGCCGCGAGCAACCGCCCGAGGCCGTGCGCAGTTCACAGGACAGGAACCTTGCGGAAACGAAATGTATGCGCATACAGTGCGGAAAGCGCAGGCAGGGGCCTGTGCCCTCCCTCCTCGGAGGTGCCTCAAGGGAGAGGATCACCCCACCATGACGCGTGCCAGCGGGAGACGGCTGAAAGCCGCCGCAGCGTTCGGGGTCGCCGCCATGCTCGTCGCCACCGGCTGCTCGGTCTCGGTGAAGTCCGGCACCTCGAACGTCGGCCCGACCACCTTGCTGGTCGGCGGCGCGGACAACGGCTCACCGGCGCTGTTCCGGAACTTCAACCCGTTCTCGCCGAACAAGCGCAACCTGACGACGTGGATGTACGAGCCGCTCGGGGTCGTCAACAACCTCGACGGCGCCGAGACGCCGTTCCTCGCCACCGGCTACGACCTGCCGAACGCCAGGACCGTCGACTTCCACATCCGGCAGGGCGTGCGCTGGTCGGACGGCAAGGCGTTCACCGCGGCCGACGTCGCGTACACCTTCCAGCTGCTGCGCACCCATGCCGCGCTGGACGCCGCCGGCGTCTGGCAGCACATCCGCTCGGTGTCCGTCGACGGCGACGACGTGGTCTTCCACCTGAAGAACTCCGACGTGCCCGCGGCGAAGCTGATCGAGCAGACGCTCATCGTGCCCGAGCACATCTGGCGCAAGGTCAAGGACCCGGTGACCTACACCGATCCGAACCCGGTGGTCACCGGCCCCTACACGCTGGCGCGCTTCACGCCCAACCAGTACACCCTGGCGAAGAACAAGAGCTACTGGCAGGCCGACAAGGTCGAGGTGCAGAAGGTCGTCGTGCCGGGCTCCAGCTCGGACCTGGCGATCGCCACCCAGGGCTTCGACTGGGCGTACTCCTTCTTCCCGAACGTCGACAAGAC
This sequence comes from Actinacidiphila sp. bgisy145, assembly GCF_057708125.1. Lineage (NCBI taxonomy): Bacteria > Bacillati > Actinomycetota > Actinomycetes > Kitasatosporales > Streptomycetaceae > Actinacidiphila > Actinacidiphila sp. bgisy145. The sequence goes on along the minus strand of NZ_JBYIRL010000053.1, from coordinate 46,298 downwards.
CTGGGTGAAGGCGGACGAGCAGCACAACAGCTACTGGTTCCCGCCCGGCGGCATCGTCTCGCTGCTGCCCAACCTCACCAAGGCGCCGTTCAAGAACATCGACTTCCGCAAGGGACTGTCGCTCGCGCTGGACCGCCAGCAGATCGCCGACAAGGCGGAGCAGGGCTATGTGCGGGCGGCCAGCCAGACCGGGCTGCTGCTGCCGAACGAGAAGGCGTCGCTCAACACCGCCATCCCGGACCAGGGCATGGTGACCCAGGACACCGCCGCCGCGCTCGCCGCGTTCGCGAAGGCCGGCTACACCAGGCACGGCGGCAAGCTGGTGGACGCGTCCGGCAGGCCGCTGAGCGTCGACCTCACGGTGCCGGACGGCTGGTCGGACTGGCTCCAGGGCGCACAGGAGATCATCCAGCAGCTGCGCGCGGTCGGCATCACCGTCAAGCTCGACAAGCCGCAGCCCGCGGCGTACCAGCAGGACCTCCAGAACGGCGACTTCGACCTGGCGCTGGGCACCGTCGGCGGCTCGGGCTCGCTCTACCAGGACTACAACAACCTGCTGAACTCCGCGTTCAAGAAGGCGGTGGGCACCTCCACCGCGTCCAACTACGAGCGCTACGGCGACGCGGCGACCGACAAGCTGCTCAACACGCTGCGCACGACCACCGACCCGGCCGCGCAACAGCGCCTCGCCGACCAGTTGCAGAACGTGGTGTACGGGCAGCTGCCCGAGATCTCGCTCTTCTACGGCGGCCTGTGGGGCCTGTCCAGCGACAAGAAGTTCACCGGCTGGCCCAGCCAGAAGAATCCGTATGCGTCGTTGATGACCTGGGGTTCGACCCCGCTGCTGGTGATGACGCATCTGCGGTTGGCGAAGTAGGCGACCGCGGAAGGGACGAGGAGAACCCCTCATGCGCTACATCCTGCGCAAGTTCGGGCTGCTGCTGCTCACCTTGTGGGCCGCCGTCACGCTCAACTACGCGCTCCCCCGGCTGATGCCGGGCTCACCGGCCGACGCGGCGGTGGCGAAGCTCTCGCAGAGCGGCCCGGTGTCGCCGTCGACCCGGGCCGCGATCGAGGCCCAACTGGGCGTGCCCAGCGGCAGTTGGTGGCACCAGTACGTGGAGTACCTCAACACGGTGGTCCACCTGCGGTTCGGGGTGTCGTACACCTTCTTCCCGCAGTCGGTGTCCAGCATGGTGGCGCAGGCGCTGCCCTGGACGCTGATGCTGGTCGGCCTGGTCACGGTGCTGGCGTTCGTCGTCGGCTCGCTGATCGGCGTGGCCGCGGCCTGGCGGCGCGGGACCTGGCTGGACTCGCTGCCGACGCTGTCCGGCGCGTTCCTGGCGGCGTTCCCGTACTTCTGGACCGCGCTGCTGCTGGTCTTCTTCGCCGGATACGTGCTCGGCTGGTTCCCGACCTCGGGCGCGTACTCCGCGGACGCGGTGCCGAACCTGTCGTTCGGCTTCGTCCAGGACTCGCTGTACCACGCGGTGCTGCCCGCGCTGACGATCCTGCTGACCTCGCTGGGCGGCTGGATTCTCGGCATGCGCAACACCATGATCGGCACCATCGGCGAGGACTACGTGACCTTCGCCGAGGCCAACGGCCTGCGCGGGCGCACCGTCGCCCTGCGGTACGCGGCACGCAACGCGCTGCTGCCCAACCTCACCGGCTTCGGCATGGCGCTGGGCGGGGTGGTCGGCGGCTCGCTGCTGGTGGAGCAGGTCTTCGACTACCCCGGTGTGGGCCACCTGCTGTACAGCGCGGTGACCAACCACGACTACCCGCTGATGCAGGCGCTGTTCCTGATGATCACGGTGTGCGTGCTGGTCGCGAACTTCATCGTGGACGTCCTCTACGGCGTCCTGGACCCCCGGACCAGGCGGTGACCGAGATGACCTCCCCTGCAACGAACCTGCCGGGCCCCGCGCTTCCGACCGGGCCCGCGGCGCCGTCGAGTTCGGGCGCCATGCGCGCGGCCCAGGTCTTCGGCCGCTCCTTCGGCACCGTGTGGAGCAACGGCAAGGCCCGGGTGGGCCTGGTGATCCTGGCGCTCTTCGTCCTGGTGGCGGTCTTCGCGCCGGTGCTGGCGCCGTACTCGCCGCACGAGAACGACTTCGCCACCGGCGCCGGCAGCAGCTCGGCACACCTGCTGGGCACCACCGGCGCCGGCGAGGACGTGCTGTCCCAACTGCTGTACGGGGCGCGGGTGTCGATCGTGGTCGGCTTCGTCGCCGGCGGTCTGGCCACGCTGGTGGCGGTGGCCGTCGGCCTGTCCTGGGGCTACCTGCGCGGCTGGCTCGGCGACGTGGTCAACTTCGTCGTCAACCTCTTCCTGGTGGTCCCCGGCCTGCCGCTGATGATCATCATCGCCGCCTACCTCCAGAACGGCGGCCTGAAGATGGTCGTGCTGGTGGTCGTGATCACCGGCTGGGCGTGGGGGGCGCGCGTGCTGCGGGCGCAGACCCAGTCGCTGCGCAGCCGGGACTTCGTGACCGCGGCGCTGTTCAGCGGCGAGAGCGCGACCCGCGTGGTCTTCCGGGAGATCCTCCCCAACATGACCTCGATGATCGCCGGCTCCTTCTTCGGCGCGGCGACCGCCGCGGTGCTGTCGGAGTCCGGGCTGTCCTTCCTCGGGCTCGGCGACCCCTTCACGGTCAGCTGGGGCTCGATGCTCTACTGGGCGCAGAACTCCAACGCCCTCCTCACCGGCCAGTGGGTGCTGCTGTTCGCCCCCGGTCTGTGCGTCGCGCTGCTGGCCACCGCGATGACCCTGGTCAACTTCGGTGTCGACGGGCTGAGCAACCCGCGGCTGCGGGAAGGGAGCACGCGATGAGCCTGCTCGACGTCAGGAACCTCAGCATCGTCTACGAGCCGCGCGGCGCCGAGCCGACGCTCGCGGTCAAGGACGCGTCCTTCCGGCTGGCGCAGGGCGAGTTCGTCGGCCTGGTCGGCGAGTCGGGGTCGGGCAAGTCCACCCTGGGCTTCGCGCTGACCCGGCTGGCCAAGCCCCCGGCGCGGATCTCCGCCGGCCGCATCCTCTTCGACGGCACCGACATCGCCGAACTCGACACCGAGCAGGTGCGGTTGCAGCGGCACGGCGGCTTCGCCATGGTGCTCCAGTCCGGGATGAACGCGCTGAACCCGGTGCGCACCATCGGCCACCACTTCGGTGACATCTTCGCCGCGCACGGCCATGTGCCGCGGCCGCGCCGCCGGGCGCGGGCGGTGGAGCTGCTGGAGAAGGTCGAGCTGACCGCCGCCGTGCTCGACCGCTACCCGGGCGAGCTGTCCGGCGGGATGCGGCAACGCGTGTCGATCGCGCTCGCGCTGTGCCTGGAGCCGCGGCTGATGGTCTTCGACGAGCCGACCACGGCGCTGGACGTGATGGTCCAGCACGCGGTGATGCGCACCATCCGCGAACTCCAGGAGAGCGAGGGCTTCACCGCGGTCCTGATCAGCCACGACCTGGGCGTGGTGCTGGAGTCCACGGCGCGGGTGCTGGTGATGAAGGACGGCGTCATCGTGGAGGACGCGCCGTCCAAGGACGTCTTCGAGCGGCCGCAGCACCCCTACACGCGGTCGCTGCTGGGGCACTACGCCGACCCGCGCGCGGAGGTGGTGGAGCTGCCGGGGCTGCCCGCGGCGGATTCAGGTACGGACACGGCGGCGGGTACGGGTACGGCGGGCGCAGCTACGGATACGGGTACGGCATCCGCCGCGACCGTCGCGCGTGGCCGTAACGGCGGTCGTACCGGCGGCCGTACGGGAACGCGGACGGGAACGCGTACGGCCGCGCAGGACGCGATGGTCGTGGCGGATGTCAGCCGGGTCTACCCGGGGCGGCGGCGCGGGGACGCCCCCGTGACGGCGGTGGAGGGCGTCTCCTTCCGGCTGGAGCCGGGCGAGTCGATGGCCCTGGTCGGCCAGTCCGGCTCGGGCAAGTCCACCCTGGCCAAGCTGATCACCGGGGTAGAGCAGCCGACCAGCGGCACCGTATCCTTCGGCGACCTGCGGGTCGACCGGCTGCGGCGGCGGAAGCTGCACACCCTGCACGCCGACGTCCAGATGGTCTTCCAGGACCCGTACGCCGCGCTCAACCCGCTGCACACGGTCGAGTACACGCTCACCCGGCCGGTGGTGAACTTCACCGGGCGCAAGGGCGCGGCGGCCAGGAAGCGGGTGCTTGAACTGCTGGAGATCGTCGGGCTGACGCCGGTCGAGCAGTTCGCCGCGCGGCTGCCGCACGAACTGTCCGGCGGCCAGCGGCAGCGTGTGGTGATCGCCCGCGCGCTGGCGAGCGACCCGCAGGTGCTGATCGCCGACGAGCCGGTCTCGATGCTCGACGTCTCGCTGCGCGCCGGGGTGCTGGCCCTGCTGCGCGACCTGCGCGCCGACTTCGGGGTCTCGCTGCTGTACATCACCCACGACCTGCTGTCGGCGCGCGTGGTGACCGACAGGATCATGGTGCTGCACCAGGGGCGCGTGGTGGAGTCGGGGCCGACCGCCAAGGTGCTGCGCTTCCCCGAACACGACTACACGACACGGCTGCTGGACTCCATCCCGCAGCCCGCGCGCCGCTTCGCGGCGGCCGCCGGCAGCGGTGAGGGAAGCGGCGGCGCCGCGGGGGAGGGCGCGGCATGAGCGGGCAGGGAAGCGCGCTGCCGGGCGGGCAGGTCCGCCCGGGCCGCCCGTTCAGCGTCCTGCCGGTGCCAGACACCGTCGAAGTGCTGGAACTGGAGGCGCCCGTCGGCACTTTGACCGCCCTGCGGGCGCACCCCGCCGGTCCCGCCGCCGGCGGCACCGCGCTGCTGGTGCCGGGGTTCACCGGCTCCAAGGAGGACTTCCTCCCGCTGCTGCCGCTGCTCGCCGAACGCGGCGTCGACGCCTGGGCGTTCAGCCAGCGCGGGCAGGCCGACTCGGCGGCGCCGGCCGGTGAGGAGGCGTACACGCTGGACGCGTTCACCGGAGACGTCCTCCATGTCGCCTCGCTCATCGCCGAATTGACGGGGCATCAGCGCACGCATCTGCTGGGCCACAGTTTCGGCGGCACCGTCGCCCGGGCGGCGGCGATCCGCGGCGGCCGGGCGGTCTTCGCCGACCTGGCCATGCTCTGCTCGGGCCCGCACGGCTGGCCGGGCCGCAAGGCCGCGGAAGAGGCGCGGCTGCGCGGGGCCGGCAAGCAGACCGACCTGTGGACCCTCGACCGGCCCGAGGCGGCCAGGACCGCCCGGCGCGCCCCGGAACGGCTCAGCCCCACCGAGCGGTTCCTGCGCGAGCGGTCGCTGCGCACCAGCGTGGACCACCTGCTGGGCGCCATCGGCGTCCTCGCCGACCCGGCCGACTCCACCCCTCACCTGGCCGCCACCGGACTGCCCGTCCTGGTCGCCCACGGCGCGTACGACGACGCCTGGCCGCAGGAGTGGCAGCGCACGATGGCCGAACGCCTCGGCGCGCGCCACGAGGTCATCGCCGACGCCGGCCATCTGCCCAACCAGGAGAACCCGGCCGCCACCGCGGACCTGCTCTCCGACTTCTGGTCGCACACCGGCTGACCGGTCGTCACCTTTCACGACACGAACGAGGTTTTCTCCGTGCTGCACTTCCCGGACCGTTTCCTGTGGGGCGCCGCGACCGCCGCGCACCAGATCGAGGGGAACAACATCAACAACGACTGGTGGCCGCGCGAGCACGCGCCCGGCACCAGCATCGTGGAGCCCTCCGGGGACGCCTGCGACAGCTACCACCGGTTCCGCGAGGACATGGCGCTGCTGCGTGACGCGGGCCTGGACACGTACCGGTTCAGCATCGAGTGGAGCCGGATCGAGCCGGAGGAGGGCGTGGTCTCGCGCGCCTCGATCGACCACTACCGGCGGATGGTGGACACCGCGCTGGAACTGGGCATCACCCCGATGGTGACGCTGATGCACTTCACCGTGCCGCGCTGGTTCGCGCAGGAGGGCATGTGGCGCAGCCCCAAGGCGGCGGACCGCTTCGCGCGGTTCACCGAGCTGGCGCTGCCGGTGCTGGGCGATGACGTGAAGTGGGTCTGCACCGTCAACGAGCCCAACATCGCGGCGATGATCGCCGGCGGCGAGGACCCGGCGAACCTGGTGGCGTACGGCCTGCCGGCGCCGGACCTCCAGGTCGCGGACACCCTGCTGGCCTGCCACCAGCGGGCGCGCGAGGTGCTGTCCGGCGTGGGCGGGGTGCGCTCCGGCTGGACCGTCGCCACCCAGGCGTTCCAGGCTGAGCCGGGCAGCGAGGACATCGCGCACGCCTACGGCTACCACCGCGACGACTGGTACCTGGAGGCCGCGCGCGGCGACGACTGGGTCGGCGTGCAGGCCTACACCCGTACGATCATCGGCCCCGACGGCCCGCGCCAGGTGCCCGAGGGCGTGGAGACCACGCTGACCGGGTGGGAGTTCTACCCGCGGGCGCTGGAGCTCGGGGTGCGCAGCGCGTGGGAGAAGACCGGCGGCACCCCGGTGTTCGTCACCGAGAACGGCATCGCCACCGCCGACGACGCCCGCCGGATCGACTACACCCGCGGCGCGCTCGCCGGGCTGCACGCGGCCATCGCGGACGGCGTCCAGGTGGAGGGCTACCTGCACTGGAGCCTGCTGGACAACTACGAGTGGGCGTCCGGCTTCCGGCCGACCTTCGGGCTGATCGCCGTGGACCGGCAGACCTTCGTCCGCACCCCGAAGCCGTCGCTGGCGTGGCTGGGGGGCGTGGCGCGGGCAGGCGGGCTCGAGCCGCGGTAGCGGCAACCGGACGGGCAGGACAACGGCCGGGCGGCGCGGCGGCACGGTGGCCGGGTGGCGGCCGGATGGCCCGACGTACTTGTCATGTTCACGGATCGGGCTAGCCTGAGAGCTGCCCGGTCCGTACGTCCCGCCCGTCCCCCTCGCCCCAGGAGGCCCCGTGCCCGCGTCCGCGCCCGTGTCCGTACGCCCCCGCCGACTCGCCGCCGCCACGCTGGTCGCGGCGGCCGCCCTCCTGGCCGCGGCGCCGCTAGCCCAGGCCAGCGGCAGCAAGATGACCCAGGCCGCGGCGGCCGCCGAACTGTCCGCCGCGGGCATCACCTGGAGTTCGAGCGGCAACTGCACCACCCGCTCCAACTCCACCTGCACCTCCTTCGACCAGATCAACTCCGGCACGGTCGACGCCATGGTCACCCTGAAGAACGCCAGCGGCTGCGCCCTCAACATCACCGGCGGCACCGAGGTCGGGCACGCCTCCGGCACCTACAGCCACTACAACGGCTACAAGGTCGACCTGTCGCACAACACCTGCATCGACGCCTACGTGCACAACAGCTTCACGTACATCGGCTACCGCGGTGACGGCTACCCGCAGTGGCAGGCGGCGTCCGGCAACCTCTACTGCGACGAGGGCAACCACTGGGACGTCACCGTCTACTGACGTACCGACGTGGGGACGTGGGGACATACCGGCGTCCCCGGTCCGGCGGCCGCCCGTCGAGGCGGCCGCCCATTGAGGCGACAGCGCGTTGTGTGCACGGCCGTTCGGCGGCCTGGTGGTGTGTCGTACGGCCGTTCCCGATCTTCGACGGTGAAGGTGTGGAACATGGCTGACTTCTCGCGCAGACGGCTGCTCAGGTCCGCGTTCGGCGCCGGCGGCGCGGCGGCGGCGATGACGCTGCTGCCCCCGAACCTGCGGCGCGCCATGGCCGAGCCGGCCGGGGACCCGGGCTCGCTCGACGCCATCGAGCACGTGGTGGTCCTCATGCTGGAGAACCGCTCGTTCGACCACTACTTCGGCACCATGCCCGGTGTCCGCGGCTTCGACGACCCGGACGCGGTGACGCTGTCCACCGGGCGGTCGGTCTTCTACCAGCCCGACCCGGTCAACCCCGACGGCTACCTGCTGCCCTTCCACCTCGACACCAGGTCGAGCAGTGCGCAGGCGATCCCCTCGACCAGCCACGCCTGGACCGTGCAGCACGCGGCGGTCAACGGCGGCCGGATGGACCAGTGGCTGCCCGCCCACCGCGCCGCCGACGGCCAGGCCAACGGCCCCTACACGATGGGCTACTACAAGCGCGACGACATCCCGTTCCACTTCGCGCTCGCCGAGTCGTTCACGCTGTGCGACGCGTACTTCTGCTCGCTGCTCGGCCCGACCTGGCCCAACCGGCTCTACCACTGGAGCGGCACCATCGACCCCGCGGGCCTGGCCGGCGGCCCGGTGATCAGCAATGTCATCCCCGCCCCCTTCCGCTGGACCACCTACCCCGAACGCCTCACCGCGGCCGGCGTGTCCTGGCACGTCTACCAGCAGGAGGACGACTACGGCACCAACCCGCTGGAGTGGTTCCAGGCCTACCAGGACGCGAGACCCGGCGACGCCCTCCACGAGCACGCCCTGACCATCGGCCCCGCCGACCAGTTCGCGCGGGACGCGGTCAACGACCGCCTGCCGACCGTCTCCTGGATCATCCCGACCTCCGAGCAGAGCGAGCACCCCGACTACACCCCGGCGGCCGGCGCCGACTTCCTCGCCCGCCAGCTCGACGCGGTCGCGGCCAACCCCGACGTGTGGCGCAAGACCGTCTTCATCGTCAACTACGACGAGAACGACGGACTGTTCGACCACATGGTCCCGCCGATGCCGCCGCCCGGCACCCCGGACGAGTTCGTCGGCGGGCTGCCCATCGGCGCCGGGGTCCGCGTGCCGTGCCTGATCGTCTCCCCCTGGACGCAAGGCGGCTACGTCGCCGGCGAGCCCTTCGACCACACCTCGGTGCTGCGCTTCCTGGAGCGGATCACCGGGGTGCGCGAGACCAACATCAGCGCCTGGCGGCGCTCCACCTTCGGCGACCTGACCTCCGCGCTCGGACTGCCCGGCTCCCGCCCCTTCCCCCGGCTGCCCGACACCAAGAAGCAGTTCTGGGCCGCCGAGAACGAGGTCGCCACGCTGCCGCCGATCACTTTGCCGGGCGCCGACCAGACCCCGCCGCACCAGGAGGGGAAGCGCGCCGCCGAGGACACCGCGAAGCAGCCCGCGTCCGGCGGGCCGTACGGGCCGGACACCGCGCCCGCCACCGGGTCCGCGCACCCGCGCACCCGCCCGTACGCCATCAGCCGCATCGTCGAGAACGCCACCACGCACCGCTCGGACTTCCCGCACGGCACCAAGGGCACCGACTTCCCCGGCACCCAGGAGGCCGTGCCCACCGTCGGCCCCACCACCGGCACCCACGTCTACACCGTCGGCGTGGTCAGCTTCACCCTCGCGGTGATCGACGCCTCCAGCCGCCAACTCGTCGCCAGCGTCAAGGCCGGCGTGAGCCCGTACGGCCTGGCGAGCGCCGACGGCGGCGCCAAGCTGTACTTCAGCAGCTCCGGCGAGAACTCCGTCTCCGTCTACGACACCACCACCGGCCTGGTCACCGGCACCGTCGGCGTCGGCCCCTACCCGCACGGCCTGGCCACCTCGCCCGACGGCCGCAGCCTCTACGTCGCCAACACCGGCCCGGACAGCGGGTTCGGCGGCTCGCGCACCCTGTCGGTCCTCGACACCGCCACCGACACCGTCACCGCCACCTGGCAGACCGGCAACAGCCCGCACTCCGTCGCCCCCGGCACCGACGGCCGCACCCTCTACGTCTCCTGCTACGACGGCCTGTCGGTCGTGGACACCGGCACCGGCAGGCAGCGCGCCCTGCTCACCGACCAGGCCGAGGCCCAGGGCGTCGCCGTCCACCCCGACGGCACCCGCGTCTACGTCGTCAACACCTGGCACGACACCCTCTCGGTGGTCGACACCCGCACCCACCGGGTGCTCGACGTTGTCCGGGTCGGCCGCACCCCCTGGCAGGTGGCCGTCAGCCCCGACGGCTCGCGGCTCTACGTCACCAACTCCAGGGACGACACGGTCTCCGTGCTCGACGCGGCCCGCAACCGGGTGGTCGGCACCGTCGGCGTCGCCCACGTCCCGACCACCGTCACGGCGACCGGCTCCACCGTCTGGGTCGCCACCAACGCCTCCGCGACGATCGACGCGATCGACGCGAAGTCCCTGGCGCTCCTGGGGAGTACGCCGCTGGGGCTGACCACGAGCCCGGTGGGGCTCGTCGTCGCCTGAGCCACGGGGGTGCCTCGGTCAGTGCGGGCGGCGGACGCCCGCCTCGAGGGCCGAGGCGCCCACGTCGCCCAGGACGACGACGTGGAAGACCGCGCCGGCGACCGCGGCCACGAAACGGGAGATCCTACGGGTGCTGCGCATGAGATGCCACCTGTCCGATCGGGTCTGCGGGGGGGACGGGGTCCGCGGAGTCCGCGGGGTCCGCGGGGTCCGCGGGGGTTGACCGGGGGTCGTCCGCGGCTGCTTGCCGAGGGCGAACCCCGCGCGGTCACCAGCTCAGGGCGTCGTCCATCGACTGCTGCCAGTAGGTGGTGGTGAGGGTGTCGTCGATGTAGACGCCCTTGGGCGGCAGCGCGGGGTGGGCGGCGCCGCCGACGCTGCCGGAGAGGGAGCGGGGCTGGAAGAGGACGTCCAGGGTCTTCGCGGTGTAGCCGTACTTGCCGCTGCCGTCGGTGGCCGACAGCGAGACGGAGGCGTAGCCGGACTCGCCCGGGTTGAGGGTGACCACGGCCTGCGGCTGCGAGTCGTCGATGACCGGCGGCACCGCCTGGGCGCCGGTGAAGTCCAGCTCCGGGTAGCCGTACAGGTAGCAGGTGTGCGTGCCGGTGTTGGTGACCGTGAGGAGCAGGTGGTTCACCGGGCGGGTCAGCGGGGCGGCCACCGTCTTGGTGTTCGACGCCTCGCAGGTGACCGCCTTGCCGGTGCCGCTGCTGTTCCCGCTGTTCCCGTTGCCGGCGCTGGTCCCGCTGTTCCCGCTGGTCCCGCTGCCGGTGTTCTTCCCGCTGGTGTCGTCCGCGGCCGGGGCCTTGGCCGGGTCGGTTCCCTGGGCCGCGGGGGCGGTCGGGGTCTGCGCCTGGTCCGCGGGGAGCGTCACCGCCGGGTCCGCGGTCTTCGTGGTGGAGACGCCGTTCGCGGCGCCCTCCGCCCGGCTGCCCGTGCCGTCGTCCGAGCAGGCGGTCAGGGACAGCGCGGCGACGACGACGGCCGCGGCGGCGCCGGCCAGCCGGACACCCGAGGTACGGGTACGGGCGGCACGAGCGGTACGGGTGCGGGTGGTGCGGATGCTGAACATCGGGTGGGCCTCTTTCGCGGTTCGAGCCGGTGGATCGCTTGGACGACCTGAGCCTGCGGCGTGATCCGTCCCAGCCGCCACGCCTGGCGGCCGGTTGGGGACGATGGAACGTCGAAACACCATCTGACCAGCGCGAACGTGCTTCCCCTGGAACGGCGGAACGGGACGCCCGACGGCCGGGCACCGCCCCTGCCGCCCCCTCGCCGACCCTCGCCGACCCGTCGCCGGCCTACCGGGCCGCCGGTCGCAGCCGGCGGTGGAAGCGGGCCCGGGCTCCGTGGGCGGGCACGAGCGTGACCGACAGCAGCCGGGCCGGCTCGGGCGGGCCGGCCGGCGCGGGCACGGCCCGGGCGAGCACCTCCCGGAGCACCGTCTCCACCTCCAACTGCGCCAGCGGTGCGCCGATGCAGCGGCGCACCCCGCCCCCGAACGGCGTCAGCGAGTACGCCACCGGGTCCGCCGCCAAGTGCCGCTCCGGCCGGAACAGGTGCGGCTGCGGCCACAGCCGCCGGTCGAGGTGGACCGGCGGGAAGAGCGCGGCGACGAACGCGTGCCGCGGCACCGGGTACCCCGCGAGCCGGGTGTCCCGGACGGCGGTGCGGATCGCGTAGTAGACAGCGGGGCGCAGCCGGGTCGACTCCTTCACCGTCGCCTTCAGCAGGCGGTCGGAGCCCGCGTCGAGGTCGTCGATCAACGCGTTGCGCGCCGCGGGGTGGTGGGCGAGCAGGTGCAGCGTCCAGGCGATCGTGGTCGCGGTGGTCTCGTACCCGGCCAGCACCAGGCCGGTCAGCTCGTCGAGCACCTGCTCGTCGTCGAGCCCGGCGCCCTGCTCGTCCCGGGCCTCGAGCAGCATCGACAGCACGTCCTCCCGCGCGGTGCCGCCGCGCCGGCGGCTCTCGGCCCGGCGCACCGCGATCTCCGTGCGCGTCAGGTCCTGGACGGCCGCCCGCAGCCGTGCGAAGCGGCCGGCCGGCGACCACCGGCCCGCGTCGCGCTGCAACGGCCTGGGCAGGAACAGCACCGCCACGTTGTCCATCCCGGCGAACGCGGTCAGAGCCCGCCGGAACAGCGCGACCCGGCCGGGGTCGGTCAGGCCGAACACCACCCGCAGGATGACGTCGAGGGCCACCCGCTGCGCCCAGGGGCGTACCGCCACGCCGTCGCCGGTCAGCAGCTCCGGCAGCCCGGCGCGCACCAACTCCCGCATCCGCGCCGCCCAGCGGACGACCCGATCACCGTGGAAGGGGGGCAGCAGCAGCTTGCGGTGCGGCAGATGGCGGGGCGGCGGTGTGCAGATCAGCGACCCCGCGCCGACCGCCTGCCGCAGCAGCGCCGCGCCGTCCCCGCCGGCGAACCGCTCGTGGTCGGTGAGCACCGCCCGGTTGGCCGCGATGTCCGCCGAGCACACCAGCGCCGCCCGGTACGGGTGGACCCGCAGCGAGAACACCGGCCCCAACCGCTCGCGCAGCGCCAGTCCGTACCCCTGCGGGTCGAGCAGCATCCGCAGCGTCTGCACAGCCCGCGGCGCCCTGGCCGCCGGCGGGAAGCGCCGCGGGTCCCACGACGGCTCCCGCGCGAACGGGTCACTCATGCCCGACCTCCCCCTCCTGGGTCCCACGAGTTCCGACCAGCGGTTCACGGCGCCGCGGGTCCGGCTCCGGGGGGCCGGCTCCGCGCGTCACGGCCCCCGCGTCCCAGGCCAGGTGCCCCGGTTCACGGGCGCCTACTGACGTGCACTGCACCGGCCCCCGTTCGCCCGGCCCCGCCTGCTTCAGCCGGCGTCCTCCTCCCGCCAGGGGCCGGCCGGGTCGTCGTAGGCGGCGGCGAACCCCTCCGTCGCGATCGGCGCCTGAAGCACCTCGTCCGGAATGGCGAAGGCGTCCACGAGCGTCAGCGCGTGCGGCGCCAGCCAGGCGCTGATCCGGTCGGCGGCCGGGTCGAGTTCGCGGACGTCCTCGGCGGACAGGTGGCCGTCGGCCAGCAGCAGGCCCGCGTGCGGCGCGAGGCGTTGCAGCGCGAACAGTTGGAAGAGCTGGTCGAGCACCGTACGCGTGGCGGTGTCGCCGACCTGGTCGACCGCCGCCAGGAACGCTTCCGCCGCCCGCCGGGCCGCATACGCGTCGACCAGTTCGAGCCCCGGGTTCACCGCGTGGTTCCAGCGGTCCAACGGCCCGGTGCTGGGGCGGCCGAGCCGCTCTCTGGCCCGCCGCAGGCACCGCAGCTCGTGGCGTATCAGCACCTCCAGCAGCCGGCGGGAGCCGGTGGGCGCGGCCGCGGGTCCGGCGCGATCGGCCGCCCCGGCAGGCACGGCGGACGCGGCCGGTACGGCGGACTCGGCCGGGGCGGCCGTCTCGGCGGGCGGCCGGTAGCCGCGCCCGGTCAGCATGTCCGCGGCGGCCTTGGTCCAGATGACGAGGTTGTCCCCTTCCGCGGTGATGGTGCTCTCGATGGGCGTGATCAGGTCGACGATCCGGTTGACGGACAACAGCCCCTGCGCACCGCAGCGTTCACGGCACTCCAGCACGATGTCCCGGGCCTGCCAGGTGGTCCAGCCCTTCGCCGCGGCGACGAGCACGTCCACCTCGGCGGCGTCGGCCGCCCCGGCGCCGCCGCCCGGTTCCCCGGTGCCGGTCCGGGCCTCCGCGAACTCGCCGTCGTCCCGGCGGCCGCACTCCCGCACCGCCGCCCGCAGCAGGAACGTCGCCGCGTACGCCCGCGCCACCGCGCCCAGCAGCCGCGTCTGATGGCAGCGGTAGGCGAAGACCGGGACCCCGGTCCGGCCGACCGGCGCGAAGGTGTGGCGGTGGTGGGCGTACCGCACCGCGATGGCCAGGGCCGACCGGGCGCCGCCCACCGCCGCCCCGCTCAGGCACAGCTTGCCGGTGGTGACGCGCTGGATCGACCGCAGGAAGCGGCGCCGCCGGCTGCCGACCGCGCTGCGGAAGGCGCCCTCGGCGGTCAACTCCGTGTGCTCGCCCGCCAGCAGCGCCGACCGCGCCAGCACCACCCGGTCGAACGACGTGAGGGCGTGGTCGACCGACGACCCCGGGATCTCCGACAGCGGGCGTATGCGGATGCCGGGCAGCGGCCCACGCGCGTCGCGCAGCGGTACGAAGAACAGGTGCACCCCGCAGTTCTGGCCCCGGACGATCAGCCTGGCCGCCACCAGGCCGCTCTTGCGGCCGCCCGCGGGGCCGGTGTTGGGCATGAACTTCTGCGCGCCCGCGGTCGGGGTGTGCAGCACGAAGTCGTCCGTCTCCTGGCGGTAGGTCGCGGTGGTCTCCAGGTCCGCCGCGTTGTTGCCGTAGCCGAGTTCCGTGATCAGCACCGCGCCGTAGTCGTCGAGCCGGATGAACGGCGCCGGGTCGACCGCCTTTCCGGGGTCCAGCCGGAGCAGGCTGCCCAGGAAGAGGTTGTAATGGATCGTCGCGAGTGTGGTGAGCGAGCCGTCGACCATGCCCAGCCATTCGTGCAGCGCGACCAATCGCGTGGTCGAACCGACGAATTCCGGGACCGAACCCACGGCGCCATTGACCTCCCGCAGCCGTTCATAGGCGGATTCCGCCCGCTCGGAAAGCGATAATCCGTCGCGGTAACGGAATACCTCTCGGCGCAGCACCTCGGTCCACGGCCGGTGCGCCGCCTCGAAGCCGCCGTCGAAGAGAGCGTCGGTCAGCGGTCCGGCCCGCACCGCGCCCGCCGGGACGGCCTCGACCGGGACGGTGTCCACGGGAACCGCCCCGCCCGCGCCGGACGGTGGGCCCGGTCGGCCCGGCGCACCCGGTGGGCCCGGCCCGTCCGCGACACGCGCCGTCGGCATCCACACGGGCGGGGTCACCGTGGGGTAGGGGTTCACAGCGGTCCGAAGAGCTGGTCGCCGGCGTCGTCGGCCGAGCCGTCGCCGCGGTAGTACCGCGCGGCCGCGGCCATCAGCCGCTCCAGGGTCAGCGTGCCGTCCGGGCCGGCCAGCAGGTCGAAGGTCTGCGCCGCGTGCCGCTCGGGCACGCCGACGGCGGCGATGACCGCGGCGAACTCGTCCCGCCCGACCAGCCCGTCGTCGTCGCGGTCGGCGAAGTGGAAGCCCGCCTCGTAGAGCGGGCCGATCAGCGTGTCGAAGTCGGCGCTCACGTGCAGCACCGCCCGGCGGAACTCGTCCCGGTCGATCACGCCGTCGCCGTCCGTGTCGGCGGTCGCGCGCAGCGCCTGCCAGTAGTGCGTCATCGCGTCGGCATACCGCCGGCCCTTGGCGAGGCTGCGCTCCTCGCCGAACGAGGCGCGCACACGACCGGCCATCAACACGAAGTCGTCCTCCGCGATGACACCGTCGCCATTCACGTCCAAGAGCGCGAAAAGCCGCTCGTACTTACGGTCCAGCAAAGCCCCCATCATGCCCCTCCACCCTCCCGGAATGACCGCCCGGCCACATCAGGAATTCTCCCCCCGCATATGACCGGCAACCACACTCGATCGAGTGAACCGGCCGCTCGCCGACCCCTCGCCGACCCCTCGTTCGAATGAATTCAGCCTTTCCGGCGCGGCACCCGCCCGCGCAGCGCGACCAGCTCGGCCAGTTCCCCGTCGCTCAGCTCGCTGAACGCCGCCTCGCCCGAACCCAGGACGGCGTCGGCGAGTTCGCGCTTGTGCCGCAGCAGCGCGGCGACCTTCTCCTCCACCGTCCCCTCGGCGACCAGCTTGTGCACCTGCACCGCACGGGTCTGCCCGATCCGGTGCGCGCGGTCGGTGGCCTGGTCCTCCACCGCCGGGTTCCACCACCGGTCGTAGTGCACGACATGGCCCGCGCGCGTCAGGTTCAGACCGGTCCCGGCCGCCTTCAAGGAGAGCAGCAGCACCCGTACGGCGCCGCTCTGGAAGGCGTCCACCATCTCCTCCCGCCGGCCGACCGGGGTGCCGCCGTGCAGCAGCAGCGCCCGCACACCGCGCCGGGCGAGGTGCCGCTCGATCAGCCGCGCCATCGCCACGTACTGCGTGAAGACCAGCACCGAGCCGTCCTCGGCGAGCACCGTGTCCAGCAGCTCGTCCAGCAGCGCCAACTTCCCCGACCTGCCGCCGAGTCCCATCCCCTCGGGCTCCTTCAGGTACTGCGCCGGGTGGTTGCACACCTGCTTCAGGCCGGTCAGCAGCTTCATCACCAGCCCGCGCCGGGCCATGCCGTCCGCGCCCTCGATCTCGGCCATCAGCTCCCGGACCAGCGCGTCGTAGAGCGCCGCCTGCTCCTTCGTGAGCGGCACCGGCCGGTCGGTCTCGGTCTTCGGCGGCAGCTCCGGCGCGACCCCCGGGTCGGACTTGCGCCGCCGCAGCAGGAACGGCCGTACCAGCGACGCCAGTTCGCGGGCAGCCCGCGGGTCGCGGTCGCCCTCCACGGCCCGCGCGTAGCGGTCCCGGAAGGCGCCGAGGGTGCCGAGCAGCCCGGGCGTGGTCCAGTCGAGCAGCGCCCACAGGTCCGACAGGTTGTTCTCCACCGGGGTGCCGGTCAGCGCCACCCGGCCGCGGGACGGGATACGGCGCAGCGCCCGCGCGGTGTGCGCGTGCGGGTTCTTGACGTGCTGGGCCTCGTCGGCGACGACCAGCGACCAGGGCCGCGCGGCGAGGAGTTCCGCGTCGCGGCGCATCGTCCCGTACGTGGTCAGCACGAAGCCGCCCGCGGCCACCGCGTCCTGGATGGCCTGTTCACGTCCGCGGCCGTGGAAGCGGGCGACGGGCGCGGTCGGCGCGAACCGGCGGATCTCGCGCTCCCAGTTGCCCAGCAGCGTGGCCGGGCAGACCACCAGCGTCGGGCCCGCGGTGGCCTTGCGCTCCTGGCGGCGCAGGTGGAGCGCGATGAGGGTGACGGTCTTGCCCAGGCCCATGTCGTCGGCGAGGCAGGCACCCAGACCGAGGGACGTCATCCGGTGCAGCCAGTTCAGGCCGCGCAGTTGGTAGCCGCGCAGGGTGGCCGCGAGGGCCTTCGGCGGGTGGCGCGGCTCGCGGGACGCGCGGGCCTCCGGGTCGGCGACCCGTGCGCGCAGCTCCTCCAGCGCCGCGCCCGCGGTGACCTCGACCCGCTCCCCTTCCACGTCCACGCTGCCGGTCAGCGCCGCGCCCAGCGCCTCCACCGGCGTCAGTGACGGGGTGCCGCCCCGGCGCGCGGCCGCCCGCAGCCGCCGTACCAGCTCCGCTTCCAGCGGCACCCACCTGTCCCGCAGCCGTACGACCGGGCGGTGCGTACGGACCAGGTGCTCGACTTCCGCGCCGGTCAGCTCCTCGCCGCCGAGCGCCACCCGCCACCGGAAGTCCAGCAGCCCGCCGGACAGGAAGGACGCGGCCGCGGAGGTCGTGGCGCGGCGCGCGGCGGCCGCCGGTTCCAGTACGCCGGTCGCGGTCAGGCCGCGGACCAGGTCCTTCGGCCAGTGCACCGCGATGCCGCCCGCCGTGAGCCGCTCGGCAGCCGCGCCCAGCAGCTCCCGCGCCTCGCCGTCGGTCAGGTCGAGGGCGGTCGGCGCGGTCGGCACCAGCAGGCGCGCGGCCGGCGGCCATCCGCGCGCCGCCTCCCGCAGCAGCGCCCGCGCGTCCAACCGCGGGTACGGGCCGAACCGTTCGGGCGCCGCGGCCGTACCGGCCCACAGGTCGGCGGCGTCGGCGAGCACCGACGGGTCGGCCGCACTGTGCAGTTGGACCACGGCGCGGAAGGACACGTCCCCGCCGTCCCCGCCGGCCCCGCCAGTCACCTCGACGCGCAGCGACACCCGCAGTGCCGGCGCCCGCCGTTCGGGCTCCGGCGGCGCGCCGCGCTCCCGTACGGCCCGCGGCGGGCGCGACGCGTACGGTGCGCCGCCGGCCGCTTCCCGAGCCGCGGGCTTGCGCGTCAACGCGTCGGCCATCGCGTCGAGGAACCCCCGCAGCGTCACCTCGGCGCTCGGCACCGCCACGGGCGCCCCGTCCGCCACCGGTACGGCCCTGGCCCGGTGCGGCATCGCGGCGGCCAGTGCGGCGAGCCGCTCCTCGTCGGCGCGGTCCAGCGGACCCATCCGCCACGCGTCGTGGCCCTCGGCCGTCACCCCGGCCACCGCCCGCCCCCGGGCCAGCAGGCCCAGGCCCAGCGTCGCCGCCGCGCCCCAGAACACCATCCCCTCCGACGCCCGGCCGCTCGCCCCCAGCCCCCGGCAGCGGGTCAGCACCGGCACCGCCTGCTCCACCCCGACGGCCACCGCCGCCACCTTCTCCTCCCGCAGCCCGCCCTCCCCGTCCGGGCACACCACCGCCACCCACTCCGGCGGCACCCCCACGTCCGCCACCCCCTCCGCGCCCCAGAACACCACCCGCCCCCGCCCCGGCGGCTCCCCCACCACGAACAGCGCCTCCCCACCCGCCAACCCCGCCACCGCGGCCCCCAACCGTTCCCGCTCCACCTCCACCACCTCAAGCACCCCGACCCCCCTCCATCCGTCCCACCAGGCTAATCACCCCCACCGACAATCCCCCTGGACCCCCGCCCCCGCCTCTGCGCCCGGCGACGGGAAAGCGGAAGCAGCGTGCGGCACGCACCGCGGGGTGCGTCAAGGAAGATCGTCGTTACCCAACGCGAGGATGCGAACACTTTCGGTAGGATTCGTCGGCTACCCGCCGATGGCGAAACCCGTCTCTCCCCCCGAGCACCGAGGACACCTGTGAACCCGTACAACTCCCCGGCGGCACGTCGGCCTTGGTGGAGGAAGACTCCCGCCACGCTGGGCGTACTGGCCTTGATCGCCGTCTTCAGCGCGGTCAACGCGGTCCTCGGGTGCCTCGTCATGATCGCGGCAATGGTGCTGGTGTGGGTGCTGCCGCCCTGGCGCTGGTTCGCGAAGCTGGGGGCCATGTTCGGGGCCATCGCGCTCATGACGCTCGGTGCGGCGCTCACGGGCCAGGCAAGCGACACGAGCGCCAGCACGACCGATGCCAAGCCGAAAGCCGCCCCGGGGGCAACACGGACGGCCGCCGCGCCCGCGGCAACGACCCATGCTGTGCGGACCGTCGACTACACGGGCGAGCCGCTGGACACGGCTGAGGAGCAGGCACGGTCCGCCGGATTCACCACCATCGACCACGATGCCGCCGACAAGGCCCGCACTGTCATCATCCGCGGCGGGTGGAACGTGTGCTTCCAGCAGGCGGACCCGACCGCGAAGACCATCGACTTCGCCGCGGTCAAGACCGACGAGCCCTGTCCGGCGAAGGACGGCGGCCCGCTCCCGTGGCCGGACATGCCGAAGGTCGTGGGCCACACCTACAACGCGGCCGTCAAGATCCTGGAACACGCCCACATCGACCTCACCCGCGTCACGCTCGACGACGTCTACCTCGACGTCGCCCCACCCACCGCCACGGAGGCGGCCAAGAACGGCGACGAATGGCGGGTCTGCTTCCAAGACCCGGGCAGCGGCGAGGAGATCACATCCACCACCACCGTCCGGCTCGACCTGGGCAGGTGGAGCGCGTCCGACACAGGCGACCACTGCCCGTCGGCAAAGGACACGACCTACAAGAACCCCGAGGACGATCCGGACCACGCCGGTGACAGCAGCCTCCCGGGCAGCAGTTCCGACTCGTCGGGCTCGACCGGCGGTGGCAGCGCATCCCACGCAGCCGGCACCTCGACGGGCGGTTCCTCGTCCACCACCGGCGGCGGCAGCGCTGGCGCGGTGCATCCTGGCGCGTTCTGCTCGCCGCGCGGAGCCAACGGTGTCACCGACCACGGCACCGCCATGGTCTGCGGCCCCGGTTCCGACGGCCGCGACCGCTGGCACTCCTGACCGCCGTCGACCGCGTCGGCGCAGGCGTGGAATACCGCGAGCGGCTGGTCGCGCTGGGCGCCGCCTGGGGCGGGTGAGGGCGGCCCTCGGCGGCGGCTCGGCGCGACGCGGGGGTCAGAGGGTGCGTTCGAGGCGGTCGGCCATCAGCTTGACGAAGCGGGCCGGGTCGGCGAGTTCGCCGCCCTCGGCCAGCAGCGCCATGGAGTGGACGAGCTCGGCCGTCTCCTTGAGGGCCGGGTCGTCCGCCCGCTCGCCGTGGGCTCGGTTGAGGCCGGTCACCAGGGCGTGCTTGGGGTTGAGTTCGAGGATGCGCTTCACCTTGGGCAGCTCCTGGCCCATGGCGCGGTAGATGTTCTCCAGCGCGGGCGTCATGTCATTGGTGTCGGACACGATGCAGGCGGGCGAGACGGTCAGCCGCGAGGACAGCCGCACCTCCTTGACACTGTCGCCGAGTTCGGCCGTCATCCAGGTGAGCAGCCCGGCGAACTCCTCCTGCTGCTTCTCCCGTTCGCTGCCGGCCTCGGCCTTCTCCTCCTCGGTGCCGAGGTCCACCTCGCCCTTGGCGACCGAGCGGAACTTCCGCCCGTCGAACTCGGGCACGGCGTCCACCCACACCTCGTCGACGGGGTCGGTGAGCAGCAGCACCTCGATGCCCTTGGCCTGGAACGCCTCCATGTGGGGCGAGTTCTCGATGGCCTGCCGGGACTCGCCGGTGAGGTAGAAGATGTGCTCCTGGCCGTCCTTCATGCGCTCGACGTACTGCGCGAGGGTGGTCGGCGCGTCCTTGTCGTGGGTGGTCGCGAAGGAGGACACCCCGAGGATCGCCTCGCGGTTGTCGGTGTCGTCGAGCAGCCCCTCCTTGAGCACCCGCCCGAACTCGCGCCACAGTGTGGCGTACCGGTCGGGCGCGGCGGACATCATGTCCTTCACCGTCGACAGGACCTTCTTCGCCAGGCGGCGGTGCATCAGCTGGATCTGGCGGTCCTGCTGGAGGATCTCGCGTGAGACGTTGAGCGACAGGTCCTGCGCGTCCACGACGCCCTTGACGAACCGCAGGTACGACGGCATCAGCGCTTCGCAGTCGTCCATGATGAACACGCGCTTCACATACAGCTGCACACCGCGCTGGTAGCCCTGCATGAAGAGGTCCTGCGGGGCGTGCGAGGGGATGAACAGCAGCGCCTGGTACTCGAAGGTGCCCTCGGCCTGGAGGCGGATGACCTCCAGCGGGTCGACCCAGTCGTGGCTGATGTGCTTGTAGAGCTCGTGGTACTCCTCGTCGGTCACCTCCTCCCGCGACCGGGCCCACAGCGCCTTCATGGAGTTGAGCACTTCCGGCTCGGCGGCAGCTGCGGACTCCCCGCCCGACTCGCCGTCACCGGTCTCGGCGTCCCCGTCACCGTCGCCGGACTCCGCCGCCGCGGGCGCCGGCTGCGCGGCCATCCGGATCGGCCAGGTGATGAAGTCCGAGTACCGCTTGACGATGTCGCGGAGCTTCCACGCCGACGTGTAGTCGTGCAGCTGGTCCTCGGCGTCCTCGGGCTTGAGCCGCAGCAGGATCGACGTGCCCTGCGGCGCGTCCTCGACGGTCTCCACGGTGTACGTGCCCTCGCCGTCGGACACCCAGCGGGTGCCCTGGGACTCGCCGGCGCGCCGTGTCAGCAGCGTCACCTCGTCGGCCACCATGAAGCTCGCGTAGAAGCCCACGCCGAACTGGCCGATCAGGCCCTCCGTGGCCGCGGCGCCCTCGGTGTCCTTCAGCTCCCGCAGGAACTTCGCGGTGCCCGAATTCGCGATCGTGCCGATGAGTTGGACCACCTCGTCGCGCGACATGCCGATGCCGTTGTCCCGCACGATGAGCGTGCGGGCCTGCGGGTCGGCCTCGAGCTCGATGTGGAGGTCGGAGACGTCCGCGCCGAGCGAGTCGTCGCGGAGGGCTTCGAGCCGCAGCTTGTCGAGGGCGTCGGAGGCGTTGGAGACGAGTTCCCGCAGGAACACGTCCTTGTTGGAGTAGATCGAGTGGATCATCAACTGGAGGAGCTGGCGCGCCTCCACCTGGAACTCGAACGTCTCGGTCGACATCGTCCGTTGGTCCTTCACAGATCACCGGGTGGCAGGTCCTGACCTCAGCACTGTAGATCAGCCGGGCCGCTCGCGACCGGCCCACCGGGCAACGGCCCCGCGGGCAGCGCGCCCGCGGGGCCGTCGGGCGACCGCTCGGCCGCCCTGTGTCACGCGTACACGCCGAACTCGTACAGCGAGTAGCCGTATCCGGTCCCGCGCTGGGTGCCCAGCACCCGGACGTAGCGCCCGGCACCGTTCACATCGATGTCGTCGATCGCGCCGTCACCGTCGGTGACCGACTTCACCGTCGTCCAGTTGACGCCGTCGTCCGAGGTCTGGATGTCGTACGCCTTCGCGTACGCCGCCTCCCAGTACAGCTGCACATGCGTGAACGCGGTGTGCTGGCCCAGGTCCACCTGGAGCCACTGCGGGTCGCTCCAGTCGCTGGACCAGCGGGTGGCGGTGTTGCCGTCGACCGCGTCGGCCGCGGTGCAGGGGCAGCCGCCGGTCGGGTCGGTCTGGAACGAGGACGCCGTGGCGGGCTTGTTCAGCGCCACATCGGTGCCGGACACCTTGGGGGGCACCACCTTCAGCGACTTCGCGCCGTAACTGACGTTGCCGTGGCCGTCGGTGGCCTTGACGTAGACCTTCCACACGCCCGGCCGGTCGGGCGCCTTGGCGGTGAGGGTGTTGCCGTTGACGGTGGCGGCCACCGGGGTGAGCGCGCCGTTGTTGTCGAGGTAGATGCTGCTGTAGAGCACCTGGTAGCTGATCTGCTCGTGCTCCGGGTCCGTGGTGTCGGTGCTGATCGTCACGTCACCGCCGGCGGGCACCCCGTCGGTGGCGCCGCTGACGGTCATGTCCGAGACCAGCGGCGGCTGGTCGTCCCCGGACGTGTCGCCGCCGTACGCCTTCTTCACCGCGTAGTACGACGGGCGTTTGAGGCCGTCGGGCACCAGGTTGAACCAGATGCCGCCGAAGTCGTCCTCGGTGCCGTAGTGGAAGAGGGTGGCGCCGAGTGCGACGCCCTGGTGGCTGGTGATGCAGTTCCAGGCGGTGGTGTAGCCGTCGGCCTTCTGCTGGTCGGTCGGCTCGTCGGGCACGCCGTTCGCGTCGTTCGGCACCTCCCAGGAGCCGGCCGGGCCGCCCTCGGTGACGATGTACGGCTTGTCGTAGCCGCCCGCCTCCCAGGCCGACTTGACGTTGCAGACGTCCTTGTAGGAGTTGACGGCGTACAGGTCCAGATCCGGCGCGTACTTCTTGTAGTACGGCCAGGCGCCGGTCCACGCGTCGGTGGAGGTCACGGGGTGGTTGGGGTCGACGGCGTGGATCTTCTGCGCGATCTGGTCGACGAAGCTGACGTACGCGGCGCGCTGCTGCTCCAACGCGTCGCCGCTGTAGCAGTTCTGGAGCCCGAGCACCGACTCGTTGCCGACGTCCCACATCAGCACGCCCGGGTTGTCCTTGTAGGTGTCCACCCACTTGGGGAACTCGGCGAGCATGTCGTTCTTGTAGGTGTCGTCCGTCAGGTAGTCGACGCAGCCGCCCGAGCCCGGGCCGCCGCCGGGCTGGAGCCAGAAGCCGGCGATCACCTTGATGCCGTTGGCCGCGGCCGCGTCGAACAGCGGCGCGCTGGTCGCGTCGGTGCCCCAGGTGCGGACCGTGTTGACGCCCGCCTTCGCCAGGTCCGGCAGGTCCTGCGCCGCGTCGGTCGCGGCCGGCCCCCACGTCAGGCCCTTCACCTCGTACGGGGCGCCGTCGACGGTGAGTTGCCAGTGGCCCTGCGAGCCGGTCACCTTGACCACGGACCCGGCCGCGTGGGCGGCGGGCGCCTGGATCACGGCGAGCCCGGCGACGGCGAGCGCGGTCGCCGCGAGCGGGGCGACCACGCGTCGCGCCCGCCCCTTCCGGAAGGGTCGTTGCATGTGTCTTCCTCCTTGGTACGAGCTTTGGTACGCGCTCGGTACGAGACGTTGGGAGAGCGCTCTCCCGAAGGGCGTGGAACGGCGCCCTCCGGGAGAGACCCGCGCACGGGTTACGGGATCAACTCGTAGTTGCTGTCGAGCACGGCGCCCTTGCCGGGCTGGCTCTGGTCGTAGCCGTGGTCGTCGCACTGCAACCCGCCGTTGATGCAGTGGGTGACCATGGCGGCCAGCGTGGCGTCGTCCCAGTCGGCGAAGAAGTCGTAGTGGAAGGAGAAGCCCGCCCCGCTTGCGAGGTGGACCTGCGACATGTCGCCGTTGACCGGGAAGGCCATCTTGAACTCGATCATCGGCAGCGCCACCGGGTGGTCCGCCGGGCAGACGTTCTGGTTGGCGCCCGACGGGACCGGATACGCCATGTGGCTCTGGTGGTCCGGCGTGTCCAGGTGGATGCCGTCCCAGCAGCTGGGCGCCTGGAGGCGGATGTTGAGCTGCACGTCAGGGGTGTCGGGACAGGAGACGGGGATGTCGAAGTTCCCGTAGCTGTTCCCGCACTCCCAACCCTCCACCGTGCCCTTGAGGTTCTGGAACTGCTCCTTGGTCTGCATCGGGTTGCCGACCACGAACCGCAGCCCCTTGGGGAACGGCCGGACGCTGGTGTAGTCGTTGACGCCCGACTTGTAGTAGATCGTCTGAGGGCCGATCGGCAGGATCTTCTGGTCGCCGTTGAACATGCTCGGCATCCAGTAGGCCGACTTGTCGCCGGGCGCGTTGCACGTGGTGCCGCTCGCCGCCTCCAGCGAGGCGGTCGTCGAGTCGGCGTTCGTGCTGACGTTGCCCATGAAGGTGTGGTCGTGCGACTTGCCCGGCTGCCCGGGGAAGACGATCGGGTCGTCCGGCAGCGTGTGGGACGGTGCGCACTTCGCCTGGAACTCGTGGAAGTACGCGTGCGGCGGGTCGTACGTCGACGGCGTCACCCCGGTGACCGGCGGGTCGGCCATGATGTAGCCGTCCCCGTCGGGGTCGTCGCCCGACGTCTGCGTGGACACCGGCATGTCCATCGCCGCCGCCGTGCCGGCGTGGTGCGCCGCGGTGTGCGACGACGGTGCGGCGGAAGCGTTTCCGGTGAGTGCCACCGCACCCCCCACCGCGGTCATCGCGAGCGCTATGAGCAGCCCTGGAAGCTTTCTGGACCTGCGTGCCATGGGAACCTCCTCGTCCTCCCGGCTCCGGTGGATGTCCTCGCGCGGCCGCTCCGCCCGAGGGTGCCCGCGGTGCGGCCGACAACGCGGCGAAGAGTTCGGAGAGCGCTCTCCCGCGTCACGGCATGTTGCGCTTCCGGTTCGGGGGTGTCAACAGTTCTTGAAGTCGCTGGTGCGGAGCGGCCCGTCGTGCAAGGGCGCCTGCGGGGTGCTGGCCTGGCGCTTCACAGGTCGTGGCGATGTCGTGAAGGTTGTGGAGGAAGCATGGGGAGCCCTCTTCCGCATGCTGTGCGGGAGTTGGGGCGGGCGGGGCTCAGGGGGCGAACGGTGGCGGCCAGGGGCGGACGGCGTACCGGCCGTACGGGCCTCGGTGGTGTACGGCGCCGGGCTGCCGGGTCGTACACCACCGAGGCCCCGAAAAGCGCGGGTCGGGGCTCGCCCGCTCACTCCGCCGCCGTGGTCACCGCGAGGGCCGCGGCGCGCACGTCCGGGTCCGGGTGGCGGCGCAGGGTGCGCAGGCGGGCGCGCCAGTCCTCGCTCCAGCCGGTGCGGACGCCGAGCGCCTGGGTGACGGCCACCGCGAACTGCCCTTCCGCGGCCTGCCCGTCGGCCGCGCTGAGGCGGTCGACGGCGGCCAGGAGCGCGAGCGGATCGCCCGGGCGGCGGGTGGTGCCGAGCCGGGCGCGCAGGACGCCCGCGATGTGCGCGGCGAGCACCGGCCGGCGGCGCAGCGGTGCGGCCAGGAGCTCCAGCGACTCGACCAGCGCCGCGGGCGGTTCGGCGTCCAGGTCGAGGGCGAGGGCGGCGAGATGGGCACCCTGGTGCACGAAGTCGTCGTGGGCACTCAGGAGTTCGCCCGCACGGCGGACGGCGGCGCGGGTGGCCCGGCCGCCGGTGGCGGACACGGTGCCGGTCAGCCGCTGCACGAGGTGGTCGATCCGCTGCCGGGCGGGCCGGTCCCGTTCGTCGGCGGCGTCCAGTCCGCGGGCGGCGGCCTGCGCGTCGTCCGCCACGAGGCGGGCGAGGGCGTCCAGGAGCGGCCGGGCGCCGTCGGCGCCGCGGGCGAGCGACACCAGTCCGTCGGCGGCCGGCCGCCAGGATGTCCGGTTGCCCTGGTCGACCGCCGAGGCGACCAGGAGCGGTGCGGCCTCGGGGTACCAGGGCGACCAGGCGGCGAGCCGGCCGGTGGCCGCGTCGGCGGTCTCCTGGTCCGCGGAGTCCCGGACCCGTGCCACCAGCCGTGCGTAGCGGGCGCGTTCGGCCGGGGGCAGTTCGAAGGGCGCGGTGCGCAGGATCGCACCCTGGGTGACCGGTGCCCCGGCGGCGGCCTGTTCGAGCAGTTCCCATGCGGCGGGTGTGCGCAGCAGCCGCCCGGCCACGAACGGCACGCACGAGGCCCGCACGTCCGGGTGCTGCTCCTGGAGGCCGTAGGCGGCCGCGACCAGCGCGCTCGCCGCCTCGACGGGTAGGCGGGTGGCCGCGAGCCGGATCATCTCCTTGCGGCTGGTGACCTTGGCCGCCGGCGGCGGGGTGCCGTCGGGCGCGGGCAGCAGCGCGGCCCGCAGCGCCGCCTCCAGCCGTGACGGGGCGACGAAGCGCGCCGCGCGCCCCGCCGCGTACAGCGCGACCCGCGCCCGGTCGTCGCCGGCGTGGGCGAGCAGCAGCGGGAGCGCTTCGGCGGGCCGGTCGGTCCAGGGCAGGGCGCCGAGCGCGGCCTCGGCGAGCACCGTGTCGGTGGCGCCGAGGTGGCGGCGTACGACGTCGAACCCGGCGTCCGGGATCGTGGCCGCGTCGCGGATGTACCCGGCCCGCTGGTAGGTGGGCAGCGACGCCTCGCCCGCGGCTCGCCGCAACAGCCGTGCCGCGGCCTGCTGCTGGCGCGGCAGCCACCGGTGGGCGCTGTCGGTGGGCGGCAGCCAGCGCGTGCCGGGGGTCAGGAAGCGGCCGTAGGGCGGCCGGTCGCCCAGCACCGTGTCGAGCAGGTCGGTGCGGTGGCGGGCGAGGACGTGCAGCACCGGGGCGAGGACGGCGGCGGACGGTTCGAGTTCCAGCACCCGCACGGCCCGCTCGCTGCGGGTCCGCGGGTCGTCCAGCCACAGGCCGACGGCGGTGCGTACCGTCGTGCTGTTGCCGAACTGCACGGCCTGCCACAGGAGTTCCTGGAGCTGGGGCATGTGGCGCGCCCGGCGGCCCAGGGCCCGGGCCAGCGCGAAGGTCAGCGTGTGGTCGACCCGGTCCGCGCCCGCCTCCAGCCAGGGCCGCAGTACGTCGAAGACCTGGAACTCCTGCCCTCGGCGGAGCACTTGGTCCAGCCGGCCGAGGTTCGCGCCACCGGTGCCGCCCGAGAGCCGGGCGAGGATCTTCAACGCGGCGGCGACCAGTTGCTCTTCACCGCTGACCGCGTGCTCCCGCAGCAGTGCGACGGCCAGCCGGGACAGCGCGTGCCGGGTGCCGTACGAGCTGTCCCGCGCCTCCACGGCGTCGGCGGCGATCCGGTCGAGCGCGTCGGCATCGGTACCGGTGAACAGCCGCGCCGGGACGCGTGCGAGGGCCGCGAGCGCGGGTGTGCGGACCGGCTCCTGCTCGTTGCGCAACCTCCCGAGTTCACCGACGAGTTCGGCCACCGCGGCCGGGTCGCCCGACCGGGCGGCGTTGGCCGCCAGCAGCGGGTACGCCTGTGCGCGGTCCTCGGCCGCGGGCCGGCGGGTGGCGGCCAGCAGCCGGGGGCGGGCCTCGACGGGGGGCAGGTGGGCGACGGCGGCCAGCACCACCTGCCAGGCCGCGCCGGCGCGTTCGAGCTGCCCGGCCGTCCGCCGCGCCTCTGCCTGGGCCCGCGGGCGCGGCAGCACCTCGAGCAGCGCGTCGGACAGTTCGGTGCGCGACAGGTCCTGCCCCGCGGTGGCGGCGTCGTAGCAGGACGCGCGGCGGGAGGGCGGCAGGGCGCGCAGCAGGTGGGCGAGGGCGTCCTGCCGGTGGCTCCAGGCCCGGGCGAGGTCGGCCAGTTCGGGCGGGTCGCAGCGGGCGATCCGCGCCAGGGCGGCACGGGATATCAGGTCGCTCGCGGGGGCGGCGGCGCGGCGGGGCGCGGTGATCAGCCGGATCGTACGGCCCGGCTCCGCCCTGGCCAGCAGCCCGAGGATGCTCCGCACCGGCGGCGGGAGCCGGGGCGGGCAGTGCGCGTCCAGCAGGTCGAGGACGCGCGCGGGGCGGGCCTTCGCGACGGCGGGGAACACGTCGGCGTTGCGGGCCCACCAGGCGGCGCGGGACTGCTGCGGCAGCTCGGCGAGTTGGCGCTCCACCTCGGCCAGCACCTGGTCGGGGTGGCTGCGGCAGAGCGCCTGCCAGTTCACCACCGCCCGGAACAGCTCGGGCAGCAGCCGCGCCACCGTCGCGCCGCCGCAGCCGGGCAGCAGCCGGGCCGCCTCCTCGTCGTCCCACAACTCCCTTACGGTCGGCAGCAGTCGCTCGGCCAGTGCGGTCCGGCCGCCGGCCACGACGACGTGGGCGAGTCGGCGCCGGGCGTCCTGCGGTGCGTCGTGCACCGCGCGGGCCAGTGCGTCGTCGCGGAGCGGCAGCCGGACCGCCGCCTTCTGCGCGTGGCGGCGCACCGCGGGGTCCGGGTCGAGGAGGCGGTGCTCCAGGAACTCCAGGTCCCGCCCGGCGACCGCCGCGGTGCCCGCCAGCCGGCGGCCGTAGCTGCCGCGGCGGTCCAACTCGTGGAGCGCGGCCCGCAGGTCGGGTGGACCGGCTCCCGCCGGACGCCGTGCCTGCTCCCGCGCCCAGGCGGCGAGGTGCCGCATCCGCTCGCCGTGGGGCAGCGGGTCGACAGCGGCGAGCAGTTCGTCGACGGCGGCGCGTACGGACCCGGGTGCGTGGGTCATGCGGTGGTCCTCCAAGCGGTCGGTCGGCAAGGCCCAGGCGGCGGGTTCGGCGGTGGGAGTCCAGGCGGCCGGGGGGTGGGGCAGGGTTGGGTTGGGTTGGGACAGGGCGGGGTGGGGCAGGGCGGGGTGGGGCAGGGCGGTTCAGGCGGCCGGGGTGAGGGTGAGGTAGGCGATGCCGAGGTAACCGCGGTAGCCGCGCAGCCAGTTGGCGCGGTGGGCGTCGAGGCGGGCGCGGGTCTCGGCGGCGAGCGGGTGGCCGGGGTGCGCGGCGAGCCAGTCCTCGGTGTCGGACTGGTAGCCGGACTCGAAGGCGTCCCACTCGTCGGCGTTCGCGGTCTCGATCCAGGAGGGGCGGAACCCGGCGGCCACCGCGAGGTCCACCAGCCCGGCGAGGTCGGGCAGTTCGCCGGCGGACGCGCCGGGCCACATCGCGGCGAGCCGGTCCGGCGGCGGGGGCTGCTCCCAGAAGCCCTCGCCGTACAGCACGCGGCCGTTCGGGGTCACCAGGCCGCGCAGAGCCTCAAGTGCCGCCTTGATGTGGCCGGGTGGGCTCTGGTCGGTGAGCGCGTGCCCGGCACCCAGGCACAGGACGAGGTCGGCGGGCCCGCGGGTGGTGCCGATGCCCGACTCCTCGACGAAGGCCACGCGGTCGGCCAGGCCCCGCTGCTCGGCGGCCGCACGGCCGCGCGCGAGGTCCTCGGCGTTCAGGTCGACGCCGACACCGGTCGCGCCCGGCACCGCCTCGAGCACCGGGAGCATGAACGCGCCCCAGCCGCAGCCGATGTCGAGCACGGTCCGCGGCGGCGCGGTGCCGGCCAGCCGGTCGATGATGGCCGCCGCACGGGCGTCGGAGAGCGGCCCGTGGAAGGTCAGCCGGGTCAGGCGCGGCGGTGTGCCGTGGTCGTTGCCGTGATCGTTGCCGTGGTGCTGGTCCATGGGCGGGCACGCTATGCGGCCGACCGGGCCGACCGGAAGCGGTTTTCGACCGGGCACGCGGACGGCGGGCGCCGCGCTCAGCCCTGGGCCGGGGTGCGCGGCTCGCGCCACATCGGGTACATGTGCGGCCCGCCGGGCAGTTCCACCGCGGTGCCGAGGAAGCCGTACCCGAGGCGCTCGTACAACCCGCGGCTGCGCGGGCTGCTCGCTTCGAGGTACGCCGGCAGCCCGTCGCGGTCGCACCGCCGCAGCGTGTTGTTGATCAGGGCGGCGCCAACGCCTCGCCCGCGTACGGACGGTGCGACGGCGATCATCATCAGGTACGCGTGGGCGCGGTCCCTGGGGTGGGTCGCCGAGGTGAGGCGGGCGATCTGCTCCACCCGTTCGTTGCCGGGGTCGACCGCCTCGCGGAAGCGCGCCGGGTCGTCCGGGTCACCGTGGTCGCCCGCCTCCACCGGCACCCACAGCGCGCACCCGGTGCCGTCCTCGGTGACGTCCGTCCAGCCCTCGGCGAGCGAGATGTCCAGAAAGGCGCCCATCAGGGTGCCGTGGCTGCGGCGGAACCGCTCGGGGTCGGGGAACACCCAGTTGCTCACCGGGTCCTGTGCGAAGCCCTCGTCCAGCAGCTTCACCACGGCCGCCCGGTCGTCCGCCCCGGCCCTGCGTATCGCCACACCCATCGCGCGCCCGCCTTCCGTCCGCCGTCGGTCCGTCCGCGTTCCGTCCTGGCCGCGTCTGCGCGCCCCCGGTGTCCCGTCCCGCACCTCGCAACACGTCAGGGGCGGGCGGCGGTTGCAGCCTATGCGGTGGGCGGCGGCGCGGTCAGGCGGTTCGGGAGGCGGCGGCTTTCCCGCCCTGGGCTCCGGGCTGGGCCTCGTCATGTGCTCCGGTCCGCGCCTGGCCGCGGGCTCCGGGCAGCGCCTCGGTGCGGGCCTCGAGGGCGCGCAGCACCGCCACCATGTCGGCCCCGCCGTGGCCGAGTTGCGCGGTCTGGGCGAAGAGGCCGTGGCAGACGTCGAGCAGCGGTGAGGCGATTCCCGCCTGCCTGGCGGCTGCCGCGATCAGCTCGTTGTTCTTCAGCACGTCCAGCACCCCTGCCTGCACGGCGAAGTCCTCGTCCCTGAGCTTCGGCGCCTTCATCCGGGACACCCCGCTGGCCATCGGCCCGGCGTCGACCACGGCGAGGAAGCGCTCGCGGTCCAGCCCGTGCCGCTCGGCGAAGTGGAACGCCTCCACCAGCCCGGTGACGGTGGTGATCAGGAAGATGTTCACCGCCAGCTTGGTCAGCAGCGCCTCGGGCACGTCCCCGCACACGAACACCTCGTGGCACATCGGCGCGACCAGTTCGCGTACGGTCCGGACGTCCTCCTCGTCCCCGGCGAGCATCGCCACCAACCGCCCCTGTTCCGCGGGCACCCGGGAGCCCGAGACCGGCGCCTCCACGTAACCGCCGCCCGCCGCACGGATGTCGGCGCCCAACTCCCGGGAGTACTCCGGCGCGGTCGTGCCCATGTGGACGATCACCCGCCCGGCCACGCGCGCGGCGAAGTCCGGGGTGCCGCGGCCGAGTACGGCGTCCATGGCGGCGCCGTCGGAGAGCATGAGCAGCACCGTACGGCAGCGCCGGAGCACGTCGGCCGGGTCCGCGGCGACGCTCGCCCCGGCGGCGCGAAGCGGCTCGCACCGGTCCGGGCTGCGGTTCCACACCACGAGCGGGACGCCGGCCCGGGCGAGGTTGAGCGCCATGGGCTGCCCCATCACGCCGAGGCCGATGAACCCCGTACGGCCGCCCGCGCCTTCCGTACCACCCGCGTGACCTGCGCTCATCCCGGTCCTCCCCGCCTCGTCCGCCCCCGCTTGCGATCTATGACAGCCGTCATAATACTGGGAGCTATGACGAACGTCATAACGGGTGCGGCGTCGAGTACGCCCAGCCCCGGTCCCGGCCCCGGCCCCGCTCTCCGGTGGCGGGTCGAGGCCGTACGACCGCAGGACGGCCCCGTACTCGACGGGCTCTTCGCACGCTGCTCGGCCGAGACCGTACGGCTGCGCTTCTTCGGCCGGCTGCGGCAACTGCCCCGCTCGTACCTGGACGCGGTGCTCGCCGGCCGACCCGAGCGGCATGACGCGGTGATCGCCTACCCGCAGGGGCCCTTCCCGCCCGACAGCCCTTCGGCGTACAGCAGTTGCCCGGCGCCCGTGGGGCTCGGCAGCCTGGCGACGGAGTGGGCGGACGGCCCGGGAGCGGCGCCGTACCCCTGCCCCCTGGGCGAGTTGGGGCTGCTGGTGGTCGACGGCTGGCAGCGTCGCGGGGCCGGCGCGGCCATGCTCGACGTGCTGTTCGACCGGGCCCGGGCGCGCGGCACCCGGCTGGTGTCGGCGTCGGTGCTCCCGGGCCGGCAGGCGCTGCTGGGCACGCTGGGCCGGCGGCTGCGGCCGGTGCGGATGTCGCGCGCGACCGACACGTTGACCGGCGTCTATAGGCTGGACCCGGCGGAGTGGACGGAGGCGGGAGACGGTGGGAGCGGACACGGCGAACGCGGCGGGCACGGCGGACGTGGGGAACCCGGCTGACGCGGCGGACGCCGCCGCGACGGTGAACGGGCCGGGGAGCGGCGACAATTCGGCGGCGGGCGGGTCCGATCGGGCAGGCGGCCCGCCGGCGCGTACGTACGGCCCGCGCGAGCGGATGGTGTTCAGCGCGGCCCAACTCATCCGCCGCGACGGGGTGAACGCGACCGGCATGCGCGAGGTGGCCGCCCACGCGGGTGCGCCGCGCGGCTCGCTCCAGCACTACTTCCCCGGCGGCAAGGAGCAGTTGGTCAACGAGGCGGTGGCGTGGGCCGGCCGGTACGCCGCCGGGCGGGTCGACCGCTTCCTGGCCGAGGTGGCCGAACTGGCCGAGCCGTCGCCGAGCGCACTGTTCACCGCGATGGTCGGGCAGTGGACGCGGGAATTCGACGCCGACGGGCTCCGCGCGGGCTGCCCGGTGGCCGCGGCGACCGTCGACTGCGCGGAGTCCGCCGCGTCCACCCGCGAGGCCGCCGCTGCCGCCTTCGCCACCTGGAACGCACCCCTCGCCGCCGCCCTCACCGGCCTCGGCGTACCCGCCGCGCAGGCGCCCGCGCTCGCCACCCTCATGATCAGCGCGCTCGAAGGGGCCCTGCTCATCGCCCGGGCCGAGCAGTCGCCCGCGCCCCTGCACACGGTCGCGCGCGAGCTCGGCCCGCTCCTCGACCTGCGCGCGGGGCTGCCGGAGCGCCCGGCCGCGGACTGAGCCGCCCGCGGCCCGCCGCACCACGCCCGCACATCCGTCGGCGTCCCGCACGCACATCCGCTCCCTCGCCCACCTCATCCGGCAATGCGCCGTTATGTCCCCTAAAGTTGCCCTGGAACAGGAACAGGAACAGGAACAGGAACAGGAAGTGGCAGGGGCCGGGCCGCGCGCCCGGCGGCGGATTCCGCGGCCCGACCGCGGGACACAGCGGGTAAGGAGCAGGCCATGACGGAGCCGGCCGCCGAGCAGAGCGAGGCCACGAGCGCGCCCACCAGCGAGTCCGCGACGGAGCACGGGCGCATCGTGGTCGGCGTCGACGGCTCCGACCCCTCCCTGCACGCGCTGCGCTGGGCCGACCGGCAGGCGGTGCTGACCGGGGCGACGCTGGAGGCGGTGACGGCGTGGGAGATGCCCGCGTCGTTCGGCTGGGGCGGGGCGGTGCCGGGCCTCCCGGAGGACTACGACCTGGGCGCGTCGGCGGCGCAGGCGCTCCGCGAGGCGATCGAGCAGGCGCTGCCGCCCGCCCGTGCCGCCGAGGTCAGCCCGGTCACCGTCATGGGCAACCCGGCGCAGGTCCTCCTCGACCGCGGCGAGGGGGCGGAGCTGATCGTGGTCGGCGTCCGCGGCCGCGGCACCTTCCGCGCGACGCTGCTGGGGTCGGTGAGCCACACCGTGACGCTGCACGCGGCCTGCCCGGTCGTGGTGGTGCGCGGCGAGGCGCAGCAGGCCGACTGAGCCGGACGCACCCGGACCCGCCACTCCGATCCGCGGCTCCGATCCGCCACTCCGTCCCGTGGCTCCGGCCCCGCGCTCCGACCCGCGGCGCCGCGAAGTTATCCACAGGCTGTGCGGGGAGCCGCACAGAAGTCGGGCGCGGCGGAGCATGATGGGGTCATGAACGAGATCACCGGGTCCGCCGTCGGGCCCATGTCGGAGACCGGCGCCATGCCGGCGTGGGAGACGCGGTTCCGCGCGCCCCGGGTGGGGCTGCCGGAGTGGGCCGAGGACGCCCCGGACCGCAGCCTGTTCGTGTCGAACGTCACGGGGACGTACGAGCTGTACGCGTGGGACCGCACCACCGGCGGCCGCCGCCAGGTCACCGACCGGCCGAACGGGACGACGGACGGCACCCTCAGCAGGGACGGCGCCTGGGTGTGGTGGTTCTCCGACACCGACGGCGACGAGTTCGGGGTGTGGATGAAGCAGCCGTTCGGCGGCGGCGACGACATACCGGCCGCGCCCGGCCTGCCCCCGTCCTATCCCGCGGGCCTCGCGCTGGGTGTCGGCGGGCTGGCCGTGATAGGCCGCTCCAGCGACGACGAGGGCACCTCCGTGCACGTCGTGCCCGCGTCCGGCGAGGCGTACGAGATCTACCGGCACCCGGAGTCCGCGGGCGTCGGCGACCTCTCCGAGGACGGCACGCTGGTCGTCATCGAGCACACCGAGCACGGCGACGCGATGCACAGCGCGCTGCGGGTGCTGCGCGTCTCCGACGGCAGTACCGTCGCCGAGCTGGACGACACCGACGGGGGCCGGCTGGAGCTGGGGCTGGACTGCCTCGGCTTCGCACCGGTGCCCGGCGACACCCGCCTCCTGGTCGGCCACCAGCGCACGGGCCGCTGGCTGCCGATGGTGTGGGACGTGGCCGGCGGCGAGCAGACCGAGCTGGCCTTCGACCTGCCCGGCGACGTGCACGCCGAGTGGTATCCGGACGGCTCCGCGCTGCTGGTGGTGCATGACTTCCACGCCCGCGGCGAGCTGTTCCGGTACGACCTGGCGGACGGCTCGCTGACCCGGCTGGACACCCCGGCAGGCAGTGTGGGCGGGGCGACCGCGCGGCCCGACGGAAGCGTGGAGTACCTGTGGTCCTCGGCCGCGCAGCCGCCCGCGGTGCGCTCGACGGCGGGCGGGATCGTCCTGGAGGCGCCGGGGCTGCGTGCCCCGGAGTCGGTGCCGGTGGAGGACGTGTGGGTGGAGGGCCCGGGCGGGCCGATCCACGCCCTCGTGCAGCGGCCACCCCGCCCGGCCGGCGAGGAGGACGCGGCGCCGGCGCCGTTCCCGACGGTCTTCGAGATCCACGGCGGCCCCACCTGGCACGACTCGGACTCCTTCGCAGCGGGCCCGGCCGCCTGGCTCGACCACGGCTTCGCGGTCGTCCGGGTCAACTACCGCGGTTCCACCGGATACGGCCGGGAGTGGACCGACGCCCTCAAGCACCGGGTCGGCCTGATCGAGCTGGAGGACATCGCGGCGGTGCGGCAGTGGGCGGTGGAATCCGGCCTCGCCGACCCCGCCCGGCTGGTCCTCACCGGCGGCTCGTGGGGCGGCTATCTGACCCTGCTCGGCCTCGGCACCCAGCCCGAGGCGTGGACGGTCGGCATCGCCGCGGTCCCTGTCGCGGACTACGCGACGGCGTACGCGGACGAGATGGAGGCGCTCAAGGCCCTGGACCGCACCCTGTTCGGCGGTTCCCCGCAGGAGGTCCCGGACCGCTACGAGGCGTCCTCGCCGATCACCTACGTCGACAAGGTCGCCGCACCGGTCTACATCAGCGCGGGGATGAACGACCCGCGCTGCCCGATACGCCAGATCGACAACTACGTGGAGCGGCTGCGCGCCCTCGACAAGCCCCACGAGGTGTACCGGTACGACGCGGGACACGGCTCGCTCGTCGTGGAGGAGCGGATCAAGCAGGTCAGGCTGGAGCTGGCCTTCGCGCTACGCCACGTGGGCGGCTGACCCGACCGGCTCGGCGTCCCGGGTGCCCTCGGCCTGCCGGGTGCCCTCGGGGTCCGGCTCCCCCGGCTCGCCGTCCGCGGCGTGCGGGTCGGGGGCGGCGGGCCCGCCCGGCCGGCCGGAGCCGCCGGGTCCGCCCGGCCCGTCCGGCCCGTCCGGCTGGTCCGGGAGGATGCCGAGCGCGGCGTCGGCCCGCGCCTCGGCCTCCCTGCGGACGAAGCGGAACCACATGAAGACGACGAAGCCCGCGAAGACGAACCACTGCCCGGTGTAGCCGAGGTTCTGGAACGCCTTCAGGTCGAGGCCGCTGTTCGGCGCCGCCGCCGGGGGCACCGCGGTCAGCGGCTTCGCCGGGTGGTTGGCGGTGATCCAGCCGTTGTAGACGGGGTAGGGCAGCACATTGACCAGGGAGGCGCCGCTGATGATGCCGATCTCGTCGGTGGGCAGCGCGCCGCTGGTGTCCACCCCGCTGGTCTCGGTGGTCTCGGGGTACTGCACGGCCCCGGTGACCGTGACCTGCCCGGCCGGCGGGGCCGGCACCCGGCCCTCGCGGGCGGCGTCGGCGGCCTTGCCCGGCAGCCAGCCGCGGACCACCGGGAGGGCGGCACCACCGGACAGGCGCAGCGGGGTGAGGACGTAGTAGCCGTCGTGGCCGTCGAGGAGGCGGTTCGGGACGAGGAGTTGGTGCGCGGTGTCGTAGCGGCCGGTGGCGCTGACGATCCGCCCGGTGTCGTCGCTGCCGACGGTGGCGTCGGTCGTGGGCAGCACCCGCGCCAGGGGCACGGGGGCCGCGGCGGCGGTGCGCTTCTCGTCGTGCTCGGCGGACTTGTGCTGTTCGACCCGCATGTCGAAGCGGCTCAGCTGCCAACTGCCCATGAACACGCAGACCGGCACGGCCAGCAGTGCGAGCAGGCTGACCGCCAGCCAGCGCGGGGTGAGCAGGAACCGGTACACGCCACCACGTTACGGTGCGGGCCCGGGCGGGCCGCAACCGCCCCCGGCGGATGGTCCGGGCCCGCGGCCGCGGTCGGCGCCGGTGCGGCGAACGGCCCTGCTCACGGGCCCGGACCGGCCCCGTACGGCCGGGGCCGCCCCGTACCGCCGTGGGCCGCTGCGGGCCGCGGGCCGGGCCGCTACTGCTCGGCGCCGCCGGTCGACGCGGACTCGGCGATCGCGGCCGTCGTGTAGACGGTGCCCGCGCAGGCGCCCTGGATGACGGGACCGGTGACGACGGGCGCGCCCGCGGCCGGGGTGTGGTCCAGGGTGACGCTGGCCGGGGCCGTGGTCGGGGAGGCGCCGTCGGCGGACTGGACGCTGCCGCCGGACGAGCCCGAGCCGGTGCCCTGGTCGCTGCTCTGGGTGCCGGTCGCGGTGGGGGTCGCCGTCGAGGTGGTGGGCGAGGTCGTGGCGGCGGTGCACCCGCCGGTGCCGGTGGTCGGCACCCAGGCGAAGGCGACCTCGTACCCCTGCCCGGGGAGCAGCACGATCGGGGACTCGGACATGGTGGCGGGCAGACCGGAGGCCGGGTCGCCCACGGTGTGGCCGACGACCTGTATGGCGGCCTGGTCGGCCGAGCCGTGCGCCACGGCGCGGATCACGCCGGGGCTGGGCACGGTGCAGGAGCTGGCGGAGACGTTGCTGACGCGGAACCAGCCGTAGACGCGGCCGTCGGCATCGGGGCTGCCGGCCTCGCTGACGCCCTGCCCGAGTTGGGTGCTGGAGCAGTCCGGCACCGCGGCGCCGGTGACGGGCGGGGTGGTGTGGTGGCCGGTCGACCGCCCGGACGGTGTGCGCGTGCCGTCCGGCGAGTGGGTGGCCTTGTCCGAAGGGTCCGCCTGGCCGCCCTTGTGGTGGCCGTCGGTGCCGGGGGCGAGCGAGTAGGAGCTGCCCACGCCGACCGGGGCGGCCGCGGTGTGGCCGGTGCGGTGGGCCACCCGCAGGACGGCGGGCACCGCCACGCAGACGAGCAGCGCCGCGGCCGCGGCACCGAGGATGGCCTGCCGGCGGCGCTGGCGGCGCATCGGTACGGCCCGCCGCAGGTGCTCCAGGGCGTCCGGGGAGGCGTGCAGCCCGTCCACGGCGCGGTGCATGAGGACGCGCAGCGCGGCCTCGTCCGCGGTGAGGCCGTCGTCCAGGCCGCCCTCGCCGTCGGCGCCGCCGGGCGTCACGTCGGGCGTGAACAGGGCGGCGGTGAGGGAGCGGACGTTCGCCGTGTCCTCGGAGGCGGCGAAGACGGAAGTGGCCGCAGTCGCGCTGTCGCCGCCCGCGTCGGGCGCCGTCGGTGCCGGCTCCGCGGCCGAACCAGCCGAACCAGCCGAAGCGGCCGAACCAGCCGGAGTGACCGGATCGGCCGGCTTCTGCTGCACGGTCGCGTCGTCCGGCTGCGCGTCGTGCGGGTCTCGGGGGGTCTGCTCGTCCATCTCGAGTGCGTCGTCGGGGCCTTCGGGGCCGTGGGTACCGCGGGAACCGCCAGGGCCGGTGGGGCCGGTGGGGCCTTCGGGGTTCCGGGAGTCGTACGGAGGTGTCGTCATGACGCCGCCTCCATCGCGACACGCAGCGCGGCAAGGCCACGCGAACCGTACGCCTTCACCGAGCCGAGGGAAATCCCCAGGGTCTCCGCGACCTGGGCCTCGGTCATGTCGACGAAGTAGCGCAGCACGAGGACCTCGCGCTGGCGGCGCTGGAGCGTACGCATGGCCGCCTTGAGCTGGTCGCGCTCCAGGATCTCGTACGCGCCCTCCTCCGCACTGGCCATGTCCGGCATCGGCTTGGACAGCAGTTTGAGGCCGAGGATGCGGCGGCGCAGCGCCGAGCGGGAGAGGTTGACCACGGTCTGCCGCAGGTAGGCGAGGGTCTTCTCGGGGTCACGCACCCGGCTTCGCGCGGAGTGCACCCGGATGAACGCCTCCTGGACCACGTCCTCGCAGGAGGCGGTGTCGTCCAGCAGCAGCGCGGCCAGCCCGAGCAGGGAGCGGTAGTGGGCCCGGTAGGTCTCGGTGAGGTGGTCGACGGTGGTGCCTGCGGCGGCCGTCGTCCCCGCGCCGTCGCGGCTCGCCACGTCGGCGTTCGCACCGGCCACCCGGACCGGCCACGGCGCGATCACCGGCAGCCCGCCGGTCGCCGTACGCGACGGCCGCGCAGGCGCGAGGGTGCCGCCGCGCCGCCCGAACCCCGTCTCGATACCCCATGCGTCCGCCACGCCAGTTGGACACGCATCCCCCCGCGAGGGTTGTACGCGCAAGGCACTTCGCTCGACGGAGTGCCACATATCGCCATGCGTACCAGCTCTTCCTCAATGCCGCGCACTGCCGCGTGCCGCCACGCGGTGCCCCACCTGCACCGACCGCCCCGGGCCGGCGCTCAGTGTGCACCACCCTAGGGGAACGCTGTGAACTCTCCGGCCCCGAGCGCCTCTACGGGTGTGCGTCGACACAAAGACGCTCCCCCGCGGCCGCCGGTTGCGGCCACGGGGGAGGGAATCGTCCGGCACCCGGGTCCGGGCCGGCACCGCGCCCGCGCTCAGCGGCCGGTGCCGCCGTACACGACCGCCTCGTCGCTGTCGCTGTCCAGCCCGAACGCCGAGTGCACCGCCTGCACCGCCGGCTTCACGTCGTCGATCCGGGTGACCACGGAGATGCGGATCTCCGAGGTCGAGATCAGCTCGATGTTCACCCCGGCGTTCGACAGCGCCTCGAAGAAGGTCGCGGTCACCCCCGGGTTCGTCTTCATCCCCGCGCCGACCAGCGACAGCTTGCCGATCTGGTCGTCGTAGCGCAGCGAGTCGAAGGCGATGACCGTCTGCGCCTTGGTGAGCGCCTCGATCGCCTTGTGCCCCTCGGCCTTCGGCAGCGTGAACGAGATGTCGGTCAGCCCGGTGGCCGCGGCCGACACGTTCTGCACCACCATGTCGATATTGATCTCGGCGTCCGCGATCGCCCGGAAGATCGTCGCGGCCTCGCCCGGCTTGTCCGGTACGCCGACGACGGTGATCTTCGCCTCGGTCGTGTCGTGCGAAACGCCGGAGATGATCGCCTGCTCCACTGGCCTGTCTCCTTGGGGGGGTTCGTTGCTGACCCAGGTGCCCGGCAGCCCGGAGAACGAGGAACGGACGTGGATCGGGATGTTGTAGCGGCGGGCGTACTCCACGCAGCGGTGCAGCAGCACCTTCGAACCGGAGCTGGCCAGCTCCAGCATGTCCTCGAAGGCGATCCAGTCCATCTTGCGGGCCGTCTTCACCACCCGCGGGTCGGCGGTGAACACCCCGTCGACATCCGTGTAGATCTCGCACACCTCGGCGTCCAGCGCCGCGGCCAGCGCCACCGCCGTGGTGTCGGACCCCCCGCGCCCCAGCGTGGTGATGTCCTTCTTGTCCTGCGAGACGCCCTGGAAGCCGGCCACGATCGCGATGTTGCCCTCGTCGAGCGCGGTCCTGATCCGGCCCGGCGTCACATCGATGATCCGCGCCTTGTTGTGCACGGAGTCGGTGATCACACCGGCCTGGCTGCCGGTGAAGGACTGCGCCTCGTGGCCGAGGTTCTTGATCGCCATCGCCAGCAGCGCCATCGAGATGCGCTCACCGGCGGTCAGCAGCATGTCGAACTCGCGCCCCGACGGGATCGGCGAGATCTGCTCCGCGAGATCGATCAGCTCGTCGGTCGTGTCGCCCATCGCCGACACCACGACGACCACGCGGTGGCCGGCCTTCTTGGTGTCCACGATCCGACGGGCGACCCGCTTGATGCCTTCGGCATCGGCGACTGAGGAGCCGCCGTACTTCTGCACGACAAGGCCCACGTGCGCTCCTCGCTCAGGGTGGATCACGGGTGAATGCGGTCGGCCCATTTTAACGAGCCCCTGCCGACCGCCCCGCCCTTATCACATGCTGAGACGCGAGGTTCACCAGTTGATCAGTTCGGCACCGTGGATCTCGTCCGCGCCCGGCCCGCCCGTCCCGGCACAACCGACCAGCGGACCGCCCGTCCCGGACCGCCCGGCAGCAGACCGCCCACCCGTCAGCGGCGGCC
The DNA here is from genome assembly GCF_057708125.1 of Actinacidiphila sp. bgisy145. Classification (NCBI taxonomy): domain Bacteria; kingdom Bacillati; phylum Actinomycetota; class Actinomycetes; order Kitasatosporales; family Streptomycetaceae; genus Actinacidiphila; species Actinacidiphila sp. bgisy145. The sequence goes on along the minus strand of NZ_JBYIRL010000053.1, from coordinate 5,279 downwards.
CCGGCGGCGCAGCCCCATCGTGCCCAGCTCCGCCTCCATCACCCGGCCCGCCTCCCGCGCCAGCTGCTCCTCGTCCTCGTCGGTGCCCGTGTCCAGGCCGTCCAGCTCGTCCAGCGGGCTGTCCTGCCGTACATGCGCCACCAGCGACTGGAGCGCCCGCAGCGACGCGCTCACCGTCAGCCCCCAGCTCGACAGGTAGGAGAACTGCCACCACCACAGCGCCTCCGACACCCGGCCGGCCCGGAAGTGGCTCAGGCCGTGCGCCAGGTTCGCCACCACATCGGCCAGGTCGTCGGAGATACGGCACGCCACCGGCGTCGAGCGCGGCACGTACGGGTCGAAGACCTCCGAGTACACGTCGATCGGCTCCAGCAGCGTGGCCAGCCGCTGCCGCAGGTCGTCCTCGTCGGGCTCCGGCCCGGCGTCCGGCTCGTACCGCTCGTCCGGCACGATGTCCTCGTGCGCGCCGAGCCGCCCGCCGGCCAGCAGCAGCTGCGAGACCTCCAGCAGCAGGTACGGCACCGCGCTGTCCGGGTCGTCGCCCTTGGCGACCTCGCGGACCGAGAGGATGAAGCTCTCGATCTGGTCGCTGATCTGGACGGCGAACTCGTCCGGCTCCTGCGGCACCGGGATCGGCCCCGGGGCGTCCGGCCGGCCCAGGCCACCGGCCTCGCCCGCGCCCACCCCGACACCAGCACTGACGCCGGCACCGGCACCCGCGCCCTTGCCCGTCGCGCCTGCTCCCGTCACGCCCACGTTCCCACCGCTCCCGTCTCGGTCCTCGCCCACCGTCGCATCAGACATCCAGCAACCGCCTTCCCTCGAAGGCCCGCCCCAATGTCACCTCGTCCGCGTACTCCAGGTCGCCGCCCACCGGAAGCCCGCTGGCCAGCCGCGTGACCCGCAGCCCCATGGGCTTGACCATGCGGGCCAGATACGTCGCCGTCGCCTCGCCCTCGAGGTTCGGGTCGGTGGCCAGGATCAGCTCGGTGACGGTGCCGTCCGCGAGACGGGCGAGCAGTTCCCGTATCCGCAGGTCGTCGGGGCCGACGCCCTCGATCGGGCTGATCGCCCCGCCCAGCACGTGGTACCGCCCGCGGAACTCCCGGGTGCGCTCGACCGCCACCACATCCTTGGGCTCCTCGACCACGCAGATCACCGCCGGGTCGCGCCGCGGGTCGCTGCACACCCGGCACTTCTCCTCCTGCGCGACGTTCCCGCAGACCGCGCAGAACCGCACCTTCGCCTTGACCTCGGACAGCGCGTGCGCCAGCCGCCGGACGTCGGCCGGGTCGGCCTGGAGGATGTGGAAGGCGATCCGCTGCGCGCTCTTGGGACCCACACCGGGCAGTCTGCCCAGCTCGTCGATCAGGTCCTGCACCACGCCTTCGTACACGCCGTGCCTTCCTTCGGGGTTCGGTTCGGGGGGTTCGTGGTTTCGGGGGTTGTTTCGGGGGTTCTGGGAGTTCAGGGGGCCGGGCGCCGAGGTCCAGGCGCCGGGGCGCGGGGCTCGGGGCTCGGGCGACCGCTCAGCCGGCCCGCGAGGTCAGAACGGCAGCCCGGGCATCCCGCCCAGCCCCTGCGCGAGCGGGCCGAGCTTGTCCTGCTGGAGCTTCTGCGCCGCCTCGTTCGCGTTGTGCACCGCGGCCACCACGAGGTCGGCGAGGGTCTCGGTGTCGTCGGGGTCGACCGCCTTCGGGTCGATGACCAGCCCGCGCAGCTCGCCCGAACCCGTCACCGTCGCCCGGACCAGGCCGCCGCCCGCCGAGCCGTCCACCGTCGTGTCGGCCAGCTCCTGCTGGGCCGCCGCGAGGTCCTGCTGCATCTTCTGCGCCTGCTGGAGCAGCGCCTGCATGTTCGGCTGACCACCACCGGGGATCACGGAATCGCTCCTGCCTGTGCCGTCGGTCGTCCACGCCCGAAAACCCTGCGGCTCCACGGGCGGCTACGGGACTGCCGCGTGTTTTACCTGACAGGGCGAGCCTACGTGCTCGTACGGCCCAGCGCCCTACGCCGTACGGAGGATCGGCGCGGCGCACGCCCCTCCCCCGGTCGCACGCGCGCCCGTACGTACCAACGCCGTAGCCCTGCCCGCAGGACGTAACGCGTACGTGCGGGCCGTACGGGTGCCAGCGGCCCGTACGCCCGCCAGGCGCGGGCTCCGGTCGTACGGCCCCGCGCTCAGTCGTTGGTGATCTCCTCGATGACGGTCGCCCCGAGGCCCTTGATGAACAGGTCGTGGCCACTGAGCACGGTGCCGACCAGGTCCGGGTCGTCGTCCTCGGGGATGTCGTCCTCGAGCGGCGGGGGCTCGTCGAAGGGGTCGGACGGGTCCGGACCTGGGCCGCCCGGGCCGCCGGGGCCCGGCGCGGGGGCACCGCCGTGGCCTTCCCGGCGCGGTGCGGGCGGGGCGGGAACGGTCTGGGCCGACTGGGCGGTGCGGGCCGGTGCGTACGCGGCTGCGCCGCCGGGTGGGCCGCCCTGGCCGTACGGTGCCTGGCCGGCGGGGGGCTGGCCCTGGCCCTGCGGCCGGCCCGGTCCGGCGCCGCCGCCCTGGCCGCCCGGCCCCGGGCCCTGCTGCGCCGGGCCGCCGGGAGCCTGCGGCCGCTGCGGGCCGCCTCGGCCACCGCCGCGCGCGTCGCCGCCACCACCGCCACCGCCCGGGTCCACGAGGGTCTCGATCTTCCACCGCGCCCCGGTCACCGTGCCGATCGCCTGCTTCAGCACGTCCTCGCTGTCGCCGTTGGCGAAGCTGTTGCGGGCGCCGGGGTTGTCGAAGCCGAGTTGCAGCGTCTCCCCGTCGAAGCCGACCACCCGGGCGTTGTTGAGCAGCAGAATCCAGGTGAGGCGGCGGTGCTTGACCGCCTCCAGGATCTGCGGCCACAGCTCGCGGACGCGGGTCGGGTCGCCGAGGGGGGCGCTGGGCGCGGCGGGGGCGGCGGCCGGCGGGGTCTGCTGGTGCTGCGGCGGGGGCGGGGCCGGGGTTGAGCCCGCCGGTCGCGAGGGGCCGGCCGTGGTCGGCCACGCGCCCGGACGGGGGGACCCGTTGGCCGGAGCGGCCGGGGGCACCTGGGCCGCCGGGGCCGCCGGGGCTCCCGGGGCGGCGGCCGTCGGCCACGCGCCCGGGCGGGGGGCCTCGGGTGCGGCGGGGGCCGGTACCGGTTCAGGGGCCGGGTGCTGCTGGTGCGGTGCTTCCGGCGCGGGGGGTACGGGCTCGGGTGCGGGCGCCGGGGTGGGGCTCGGCGCGGGCGCGGGGGGTGCGGGGGCCGGTGCGGGTGCCGACGGGCCCGCCGCCGTACGGCCCAGCGCCGCCCGCGCCGCGGCCGCACCGGACGGACCCGCCGGACCGGCCGGTGCGCCGCCGGGTGCCGCGCCCCCTCCGTACGCCGGGCCCCCTGGGTACGCCGCATCGCCGGCGGGCGCCGCGGGGGCACCGCCGCCGAGGCTGACGCCGCGCTCCAGCCGTTCCAGCCGCGCCTGCAACGAGCGCTCGTCGTCGTACGCCGCGGGCAGCAGCACCCGGGCGCAGATCAGCTCCAGTTGGAGCCGGGGGGAGGTCGCGCCGCGCATCTCGGTCAGCCCGGTGTTGACCAGGTCGGCCGCGCGGCTCAGCTCGGCGGCGCCGAAGACCGACGCCTGGGCCTGCATCCGCTCGACCACGTCCCGGGGCGCGTCGATCAGCCCCTTCTCCACGGCGTCCGGCACGGCCGCGATGATCACCAGGTCGCGCAGCCGCTCCAACAGGTCCGTGACGAACCGGCGCGGGTCGTGCCCGCCCTCGATCACCCGGTCCACGATCCCGAAGACCGCCGCGCCGTCGCCCGCCGCGAACGCGTCCACCACCTCGTCGAGCAGCGCGGCGTCCGTGTAGCCGAGCAGCGCGGTGGCCATGGCGTACGTCACACCGTCCGCACCCGCGCCGGCCAGCAGCTGGTCCATCACCGACATCGAGTCACGCACCGAGCCGGCGCCGGCCCGCACCACCAGCGGGTAGACCCCGTCCTCGACCTGGATCGCCTCGCGCCCGCACACCTCGGCGAGGTAGTCCCGCAGCGTCCCCGGCGGCACCAGCCGGAACGGGTAGTGGTGCGTACGCGACCGGATCGTGCCGATGACCTTCTCGGGCTCGGTCGTCGCGAAGATGAACTTCAGGTGCTCCGGCGGCTCCTCGACCACCTTCAGCAGCGCGTTGAACCCCGCCGACGTGACCATGTGGGCCTCGTCGATGATGTAGATCTTGTACCGGCTCCCGGCCGGCCCGAAGAACGCCTTCTCGCGCAGGTCACGGGCGTCGTCCACACCGCCGTGCGACGCCGCGTCGATCTCGATCACGTCGATCGACCCCGGGCCGTTGCGCGCCAGGTCCCGGCAGGACCGGCACTCCCCGCACGGCGTCGGCGTCGGCCCCTGCTCGCAGTTCAGACAGCGGGCCAGAATCCGCGCGCTGGTCGTCTTGCCGCAGCCCCGCGGCCCGCTGAACAGGTACGCGTGGTTGACCCGGTTGTTGCGCAGCGCCTGCTGCAACGGGTCCGTGACGTGCTCCTGCCCGATGACCTCGGCGAAGGTCTCCGGGCGGTAGCGGCGATACAGGGCAAGTGACACGCCTCCGAGGGTATCCGGGCCCACCGACACCGCGCCCCACCCCGAGGTCCCCCACCTCGTTTCGGCACCCCGCCCCGGCGCTTCGGCCACCCCGCCCCGCGCCCCGGACCCGCCCCAGCCCGGCCCCGGACATGCAAAGACCCCTCACGCACCCGCCAGAGCTCACCTACCCTTGCTGCCTTCCGGCCCTGGGGGAGTTCAGCGAGATAGCGCCACGCGAGGGGCTGCGCCCACCCTACCCCACCCCCCACCCGGCGAACGAGTTCGCAACCACCCCCCACCACCCTGTAATGTCTCCCCCGGAGGATTCGCCTAGTGGCCTAGGGCGCACGCTTGGAAAGCGTGTTGGGGGCAACCCCTCACGAGTTCGAATCTCGTATCCTCCGCACTCGGCCCGAGCAGGGCAGACGAGGCCCCCGACCGCTCCGCGGCCGGGGGCTTCGTCGTTGCGTGGTCTCAGTTCTGGTCTCAGACGGACCTCTAAGCCGCCTACCAACTACGAGGTCAGACGCTGGCTGGGCTCTCGCTCTCGACAACGCCTCGCCACCTTCGACAGGCCGGAAACCGGTCGCAACACGGACCCCGACGCGACGGAACCCATCCTCTCCTCCACCCCGGTCGCCACCGGCGCCCGCAACAGGAACCACCGCAGAGTGGGCGCGGGCCAATGTCGCGTA
>NZ_JBYIRL010000052.1:0-52833 GCF_057708125.1 Actinacidiphila sp. bgisy145 | reverse complement strand
TCGATCATCCTACTCCAGTTGGTTTATGGCCGAGTATCAGAACATCCGTACTGGCCGACACTGTGCCTTCGTTCTTCACGCCCACTTGGTTTTCGTGACGAAGTACCGGCACAAGGTCTTCAAGGACGCCCACCTGACGCGCAAGGAAGAGATCATGCGGGCCGTCTGCGCCGAGTTCGCATGCGAGCCGGTCGAGTTCAACGGCGAGAACAACCACGTCCACCCGCTCGTGAACTTCCCGCCGAAAGTTGCCCTGTCCAAGCTGGTCAACGGCCTCAAGGGCGTCAGTTCCCGCAGGCTCCGCCAGGAGTATCCGGAGCTGGTCCGACACTACCGGCGGGCACAGAGGCTGTGGTCCGGCTCGTACTTCGCCGGGTCGGTCGGCGGGGCTCCACTGTCGATCGTGAAGCAGTACATCGAGCAGCAGAACCGGCCCGTCCGAGCAGAGGCCGACAGTGCGGACCCGTGCGCACAGCGCGAGTCAGAGCACTTCTCAGAATCGCCTCACCACCGGGCTGAAGCCCGGTGCACTGCGATGAGACCCGGTAGCACTCGACGTCGCCGTCGATGCGCCAGCCGTTGGAGTTGTCCTTCCACACGGCGGCGTTCTTGACGTCCAGGGAGTTGGACAGCTGGAAGTGGATGGTGTGGCCGGACTGGTTCAGGGCGGTGCCGCGCTGAACACCGCCGGCTACGGCGGCGTGCAGATCGTCGGGGACGACTCCGGCTGGAGCGTCGCGGACGACATGACGACCAACTCGGCGTTCGACAACGCGGTGTCCGTGGTCGGCGTGCACTATTCCTGCAACGGCGGTGACGGCGGCGACGCGACGTCCTGCCAGAGCACCCAGAACGGCCGGAACCTCGGCAAGCCGCTGTGGGACAGTGAGAACGGCTCGCAGGACATGAACGGCGGGGCTCCGGCACTGATCCGCGCCATCGTCCGCGGCTACACCGACGCGAGGTTCACCAGCTTCTTCAACTGGCCGCTGATCGCCTCGGTCTACCCGAACCTTCCCTTCGACACCGTCGGTCTGGCCACGGCGAGCTCCCCGTGGTCGGGGAACTACACGATCGGCGCCAACACCTGGGCCACCGCCCAGGTCACCCAGTTCACCCAGCCCGGCTGGAAGTTCATCGACTCCGCGTCCGGCTACCTCGGCGGCTCGGAGTCCAACGGCAGCTACGTCACGATCAGGTCCAACACCTCCTCGGACTACTCCACCATCCTGGAGACGACGACCTCCAACTCCACCCAGACCGCGAACTTCACCGTCAAGGGCGGCCTGTCCACCGGCACCGTCCACGTGTGGGCCACCAAGGTCGACTCGCCCAGCGACGCCACGTCGTTCCTCCACACCCAGGACATCACCCCCAGCAACGGGACGTACTCGCTGACGATGCAGCCCGGCTACGTCTACACCGTCAGCACACTGAACACCGCGGGCAAGGGAACCGCGACCGCGCCCGCCGCCCACGCCCTCGCCCTGCCCTACAGCGACAACTTCGACGCCGATGCCAGCGGCACCGAGGCGAAGTACCTGTCCGACATGCAGGGTTCCTTCGAGGTCCAGCCCTGCACCGGCCGGTCGGGGCAGTGCGTGCAGCAGATGGCGCCGGTCAAGCCGATCGAGTGGCAGGACGACTCCGACTCCTACGCGCTGATCGGTGACACCGGCTGGTCGAACTACACGGTCAGCTCCGACGTGCTGCTGCGCGGCGCCGGCACCACCGAACTGCTCGGCCGCGCCAACACCCAGCTGCGCCCGCAGTCGCACATGAACGCCTACTACTTCCGGATCAGGGACACCGGGCAGTGGTGGATCGAGAAGATGTACACCGACGGCTCCAACCACACCCTGGCCACCGGCACCACCACCGCGCTGGGCACCGGCACCTGGCACCACCTGGCCTTCACCTTCCAGGGCTCGACCATCAGCGCCGAGGTCGACGGCAGGCAGGTCGGCTCGGTCACCGACACCTCGTTCCAGTCCGGGCAGGCCGGCCTCGGAATCCAGGGCTACCGCACCGACCAGTTCGACAACCTGTCCATCACCCCGGGTTCCGGCAGCGCGGGTGGCACCGCGACCGGTCAGGTCAGCTCCGCGGCGAACACCTCCAAGTGCCTGGACGACTACCAGGCATCCAGCACCGCGGGTGCGATCGCGGATGTCTGGGACTGCAACGGCTCGTCCGCCCAGCAGTGGACCGTGGGCAACAGCGCGGTCACCATCAACGGCCTGTGCCTCGACGTGGTCGGTGCCGGCACCGCCAACGGCTCCCTGGTGGACCTGTGGAACTGCAACGGCCAGGGCAACCAGCAGTGGACCGTCAGTAACGGAGCCCTGGTCAACCCCGCCTCCGGCCGCTGCCTGGACATACCCGCCGCCAACACCGCCAACGGCACCCAACTGGAGATCTGGGACTGCAACGGCGGCGCCAACCAGAAGTGGAACATCCCCACCGCATCCTGACACCGATGTGAGCGGCCCCCGGCAGATCCTCCGGGCCGAGGCCGCGAGGTGCCCCGGGGCCGGGGTGGTCGACGCGGACCACCCCGGCCCCTCGGCAGGCCGAAGAGCCCGCGGTCTACTGGGGGGCGCGGTCGTTGAGGATCTTCTGGAAGATCACGTGGTCGCGCCACTCGCCGTCGATGTGCAGGAACTCAGGCGCCGTACCGATCCGGGTGAAGCCGCACTTCGCCAGCACGCGCTGCGAGGCGACATTGTCCACCAGCGTGCCCGCCTCGACCCGGTGCAGGCCCAGGAGTTCGTCGGCCGCGCGGCATGCCTCCCGCACCACCGCCGTCGCCAGTCCGCGCCCCGCGCGCCCGGCATCCACCCAGTACCCGAGATTCGCACTGCGGAAGGGCCCGAGCGACACGTTGGACAACGCCGTCCACCCGACCACCTCGTCCCCGTCCGCCAGTACCCATGCGACGAAGCGCCCCGCCTCCCGCTCCTCCAACTGGCCGCTCACGCGTTCCGCCTGCCCCTGCTCGGTGAAGAAGCCGTCGCTCCGACGAGGCTCCCACGGACGCAGGTGATCGCGATTGCGCACATACGCCCGGCACAGCGCACGCGCATCCCCTGCCTCAAGAGGACGCATAACGACATCATCAATGGCAAGAGACGGCATATCGATCATGGCGCCATGGTAGATGTCCGTCCGGACTCCCCGGACCGCGGGGGCGGCGATCACCGCGGTCCGGGACGTGCCGACGTGCGGTACCGACCGAGGCGGAACGGCTTCGGCGGCTGTCCGGCTCCGCGTAGGCTGGCGGTGGACCGTTCATGTGGGCCGGCGTTCTTGGGGGTTGGGCGCGTGGAGATCACTGAGTTCACCGATCAGGTCGGCCCGGCGATCGACGCCGCGTTGGCCGCGTACGGCACGGCGGTGCTGACCCGCGCCGAGGAGGCGGCGGTCGGTGCCACCGCGAATCTGGGGCGGCGGGTGCTCGCCCGGATCTGGCGGCGTGGCGCGCCGCGGGCCCAGGTGGTGCTGGAGGACGCCGTGCAGAACGCGGCGGAGCACCCGTCCGACGACGACGCGGCGCAGGTGCTGCGAGCGCAGATCCGGCGGGCCCTGGCCGGGGATGCCGAGTTGCTCGACGAACTGGCCGCGCTCCTGCCGGCGACGCCCGCCGGGCCGAACCGTGTCGATGCCTCGGGTGCGCGCGCGGTCGCGGCGGGCGGTGACATCGGAACGGCGGTCACCGGCGACAACAACACGGTGGGCCGGTGAACCACCCGCGCCCGTCCAGAGGGCTGCGGTCGGTGATCGCCTCGGGCGAACGGTCCATCGCGGTCGGCGGCGACCTCGGCATGGCGATCACGGGCGACGGAAACGTGCTCCTGACCCCCGAGGCGCTGAACTCCGCCGCCACCGTCCTGCCGCCGCCCGGCTCGGGGAACCTTCCGGCACCGTCCTCCGACCTGTTCCTGGGCCGGGAGGCCGAACTCCTGCGGCTGCGGCACGAGTGGGAGACCGCGGGGCCCATGGGGCCGCCGGCGGTGGCCGTCCACGGGCTGGGCGGCGTCGGCAAGAGCGCGCTGGCGCTCCACTACGCCCACACCCACCGGACCTCCTACCGCCTCGTCTGGTGGATCGACGCGTCCTCACCCGAACGCATCGACGCCGCGCTCGCCGACCTCGCCGGGTTCCTGGTGCCGTACTGGGCCGGGACCGCGTCCGCCGCGCAGCGCACCGCCTGGGCGACCTTCTGGCTCCAGCACCATCCGGGGTGGCTGCTGGTCCACGACAACGTCGAGAACCCGTCAGACCTGCGCCGCCACCTTGGCGCTCTGCCCGACGGCCACCATCTGGCCACCAGCCGCCGTGCCACGGGCTGGCGCCACCTCGCGCGCACCGTCCCGGTGGAGGTGCTGTCCGAGCAGGCGGCCGTCGACCTCCTGTGCCGGCGTGCGTGGGACGGGCCGGCGCCCACGCCGTCGGACCGCGAGCAGGCGGTGGCGCTCGCCGGCACCCTCGGGTTCCTGCCGCTGGCCCTGGAACAGGCGGGTGCGTATCTGGCCGAGACCCGGGCCGACATCTCGACCTACCGCCAGTACCTCGGTGACCTGCTGGCCGAACCGGCCGAGGACATCGCTCCGCAGCGGACGGTCGGCCGGATCTGGGCCGTCACGCTCGACACCCTCACCGAGCGGGACCCCCTCGCCGTCAGAATCCTGGCAGCCCTGGCCTGGCTGGACCCCGACGGATGCCCCCGCGCCCTCTTCCACCACCTCGCACCGCGCGTCACCGAGGTGGACCGGGCCCTGGGACGGCTCCACGCCTACAGCATGGTCACGCTGAGCGCGGAGGCGGTCGGCGTCCACCGCCTGGTCCAAGCCGTCCTGCGTACGCCCCCACCGGGCCACCCCGCCGATCGCCCGCTGCCAGGACGAGCGGACGCCGAGCAGGCCGTCGCGCACGCGGTCTTCCCCGAAGGGCGGCACCAGGAGACCGTCGACAAGGACAGGTTGGCAGCCCTCGTACCGCAGGTCCTGGCCCTCACCGCCACCGCCCGGCTCGGCCCGGTCTCGGACGACTTCTGGGGAGCGGCCCTCGCCACCTCGGCCCACCTCCTGGACGAGGGCCAACGGGCCCGGGCACTCCCGCTGCTCGAGGCGATGGCCGACCAGAGCGAACGGGAGGACGGCCCGGAGGAGCCGGACACCCTGACCCTGCGCAACCTGCTCGCGCTGTCCTTCATGGACGCCGGGGACCTCCGGCGCGCGCTTCCGCTGCTGGAGGAGACGCTGGCGCTGCGCCTGCGGGTCCTCGGCCCCGACCACGCGGACACCATGGCGAGCCACATGAACCTGGCGCTCGCCCGGGCGGAGGCGGGAGACCTCCGGCAGGCGGTCCCCGCCTACGAGGAGGCCCTGGCCGCCATGGAACGGGCACTCGGCAGGGACGACGAACTCACCCTGATGTGCCGGAACAACCTCGCCGACGCCTACTCCGCCGCAGGAACGCCGAGCCGGGCGGTCGCCCTGCACGAGGCCAACCTCGCGCTCTGCAAGGCCGCCCTCGGAGCGGACCATCCGTTCACCCTCACCTCCCGCAGCAACCTCGCCTGCGCTCTCGACGCGATGGACGCGCCCGATCGCGCGCTCCCGATCCACCGGGCCACGCTGGGCCGACGAAGACGCGTGCTCGGCGCCGAGCACCCCGACACCAACGCGAGCCGCAACAACCTCGCGGCTTCCTACCTCCAGGCCGGGCGGATCGGTCAGGCGGTCGCGCTCTTCGAGACCGCCCTCGAGCAGAACCTGCGGGTGCTCGGCGCCGAGCACCCGGAGACCGTCAAGTCCCGCAGCAACCTGGCCGGCGCGTACGTCGAGGCGGGCGACGCCGACCGGGCGGTCCCCATGCTCGAGACCGCCCTCGAGCAGTACCGGCGGCTGCTGGGCGCCGAGCACCCGGAGACGATCAGATGCCGTGCCCAACTGGCCGACGTGGCGCGGAAGACCGGTGACCTGGGCCGGTCGGTCCAGCTCTGGGAGGAAGTCGTCGACCGGCTGGAACGGGTCCGCGGAAAGGACCACCCCGACACGCTCACCTGTCGCAGCAACCTCGCCCTCGCGGTCGACGACGCGGGTGACGTCGAGCGGGCCGTCGCACTGCACCGGGACGCTCTCGTCAGCGCCGAACGGACCCTGGGCGCGGAGCACCGCGGCACGCTCAGCATCCGCGGCAACCTGGCCTCCGCCCTGGTGGCCGCGGGCGACGTCGAGGCCGCGGCCGGGCTCCTCGAGGTCTGTGTCGACCAGCGACGGACCATGCTCGGGGACGAGCATCCCGACACCGTGCTGGGACGCCATCTCCTCGCCTACGCCTACGCCGAGATGGGCGATCTCGACCGCGCGGTCCCGCTGTACCAGGTCGCCGCGGTCCAGCACGTCAAGGTCCTGGGGGCGGAGCACCCCGAGACCCTCAAGTGCCAAAGCCACCTCGCCGGCGCGTACTCCGCGGCCGGCCGCCACCAGGAGGCCCTCGACCTGTACGAGGCCACCCTGTCCGGCTACCAGTCGGCGTTCGGGGCGGACCACGAGGCGACCATGACCTGCCGCAACAACTTCGCGGTCGCCAGCGGTGCGGCCGGCCACCACGACCTGTCGGTCGCGCTCCACGAGGCCAACCTCGCCCATCTCGAACGCGTCCTCGGGCGCGGGCACCCCGACACCGAGCACAGCCGCCGCAACCTCGCGGCCGCCCGCAAGGACGCCGCGGGGCCCGGTCGCCGCAGGTGGCGCCTGCCCTTCCGCCCCTGACGCCCCCCGGGCGACACGATTGCGCGCCCCGCGGCCGCGGGGCGCGCCGGCGGGGATCAGGGACGGACGACGGGCGTCCCGGACAACTCCACGCCCGCCGCGCGCAGTTCGGCCAGCGCCTGGCGGGTGGTGTCGGCGGCCACACCCGCGGTGTAGTCGAGCAGGACCCGTACGGCGAAGCCCTCCCGGGCGCCGTCGAGCGCTGTCGCGCGCACGCAGTGGTCGGTGGCGATGCCCACGACGTCCAGGTCCGAGACCCCGCGCCGGCGCAGCCAGTCCGCCAGCGCCTCCCCGTCCGCGGTCGCGCCCTCGAAACCGCTCTTCGAGGCGGAGTGGGCGCCCTTGTAGAAGACCTCGCTGACGGCCGGCGAGGCCGCGGCCGGAGCGAAGTCCGGGTGGAACTCCCCGCCCTCGCTCCCGACCACGCAGTGGACCGGAAAGGAGTCCCGGAAGTCGGGGTGGTCGGAGAAGTGGCCGCCGGGATCGACGTGGTGGTCCCGCGTGGCCACCACGTGCGCGTACTCCTCGCGGGCCGGGCCGCTCACCAGCTCCCCGATCGCGCGGGCCCGGTCGGCCCCGCCCGCGACCGGCACGGACCCTCCCTCGCAGAAGTCCTTCTGTACGTCGACGACGACCAGCGCCCTGGACACGGGCTCTCCTCATCTCTCGGGGGCGGGCGGAGTGTGGTGGCCGGCGGCCTGTCGTGGCCGCCGGCCCGGGGTCAGGACGGGAACAAGGCGCTCTGGCCGAACTCGGAGACTTCCGTCTGGCCCGGCGCCACCAGGGACACCACGGGCCCGCTGCAGTCGCGCTCGGCGAACACGAACGCGGGCGCGGCCGTGTCGTTCTTGACGATGAAGGGCCAGGTCTTGGCGTTGACGCAGCCGGACTGGGCCTGCTGGACCGCGGGGACCGAGCCGGGTACGGCGGCGGCCGCCGCGGTCCCGGCACCGGCCAGAACCGCCAGCCCGGTGCCGAGGGCGGCACCCAGCAGCGCGAGGGAACGACGCATGACTCCTCCTGTCACAGATCACGTACCGAGGTCATATGCATCATCGCCGCGCACTTCGCCCACCCACGGCGCAACGCGCACCAATTCACCGTGATGGGGCTGACGTTGTGCCGCGTTGGCCGCCATACGCGCCGGGCCCGGCGGCACTGGGGTGCCGCCGGGCCCGGGTGGGGAGTCAGATCATCGGACCGTTCAGGAGGTGCCCGCCGCGGCGCCGGCCGCGATGAGCTTGCGGTTGATGTCCCGCACCGGTCCTGGCTCGACCTTGACGACCGCGCGGTCGTAGGTGATCAGCCCGTTCAACTCGCCCTCGACATCGCTGAGTTGCGTGAACACCGAACCGGAGAGGTTGCCGGCGGCGGCCGACAGCAGCTGGCTGGTGTTGTCGACGTAGTCCTGCGTCAGCTCCGCGATGGTGGAGGCGTCGCCTCCGTAGTTCTGGCCGCCGGCGACGCCCAGGATGTGGCCGGGGATGTTGAGCGAGTACCCGCCGTGCTCGCCGTCGACGGCGGCCCGGGTCGCGTCCGGGGACGGGAACGCCGGACCGTGGTAGACGTGGTAGTCGATCAGGTCGCCCTTGCCCGAGTCGCCCTGCGAGGCGCAGCAGTTGACGCCGGACGCGGCGTCGACCAGCCGGCTCGGGTCCTGCTGCTTGATCGAGTCGGCCAGATCGCCGGTGGCCTGGCTGGACTGCTCGCCCCACCCCTCGTTGATCATCGTCCAGACCACGATCGACGGGTCGTTGAGGTGCTGGTCCACGATCTCGTGGGCCTGGTCGTTGAACGCCTGGTCACTGGCCTGGCTCGCGCCGGGCCCCACGTTGCGGCTGGGCATGTCCTGCCAGACCATCAGGCCGAGCTTGTCCGCCCAGTAGTACCAGCGCGCCGGCTCGACCTTGATGTGCTTGCGCACTGTGTTGAAGCCGAGCTGCTTGTCCAGCAGCAGGTCGGACTTCAGGGCCTCGTCGGTCGGCGCGGTGTAGATGCCGTCGGGCCAGAAGCCCTGGTCCAAGTTGGCCAGCAGGTAGGTCGGCTTGCCGTTCAGCTCGACCTTGTTCACCCCGCCGACCTTCGCCACGGACACCGACCGCATCCCGAAGTACGAGCCCACCGAGTCCGACGAGCGGCCGTCGGTCAGCGAGACCTTGAGGTTGTACAGGTACGGGTGGTCCGGGCTCCACAGCTCCGGGTGCGGCACGTGCAGCGTCAGCTTCCGGCCCACCACGCCGGTGACCGTGCCCACCGGCTTGCTGCCCGCGAACGCGGTGGCGTTCACCAGGGACCAGGCCGGCGTGGTCGCCGACGGGCGCACGGTGACGGACAGCGTGTCGTTCGACAGGTTCGGCGTCAGCACCAGCGAGTCGATGCTCGCCTGGGCCACCGGCTCCATCCAGACGGTCTGCCAGATGCCGGACGACGGGGTGTACCAGATGCCGCTGGGGTCGCTCGACTGCTTGCCGGTCGGCGTGTTCGGGTCGATGGTGTCCTTGACCTTCAACGTCAGGGTCTGCGTCCCGCGGCCGGCCAGCGCGTCGGTGACGTCGGCGGTGAACGCCTCGTAGCCGCCGACGTGGTGGGCGACCTGCTTGCCGTTGACGTAGACCCACGCCTCGTAGTCCACCGCGCCGAAGTTGAGGTTCAGCCGGTTGCCCGAGCCGACCCGCCAGTTCTGCGGAACGGTGAACGTGCGCTGGTACAGCGACCAGTCGTGGTGCTCGGCGACGCCGGACAGCGGCGCCTCCATCGGATACGGCACCAGGATCGACCCGCTCAGCTTGCCGTGGGGCAGCGCGGCGTCCTCGGCGGTGCCCTGGAACTGCCAGGTCCCGTTGAGGTTCTGCCACTTGTCCCGGGTCAGCTGCGGCCGGGGGTAGTCCGGCAGCGCGTTCTTCGGGCTGACGTCCTTGGCCCACTTGGTGGCGAAGTACCAGGTGGAGTTGTTGGTCGCCAGGCCCGAGAAGAGCGGGACGGGGCCGGCGGCGGTGGTCAGGCCGCCCTGCCCGTCATAGCTGATCCGCACGTCCGACTTCAGCGAGGCGGGGATGTCGGACGTGCCCGCGGTGAGCAGCAGCTGCGTCCGGTCAGCGGGGTTGACAACGATGTCGGGCGTCCACCGACTGCTGCCGGCGATGACCGCCAGGTGCTTGCCGATGTCCGTCGGCAGCGAGGTGACCGCGCCCGGCAGCTGCACGGTCGCGGACTTCCCCGAGGAGGTGACCGCGGCGTCGACGGTGGGCGCGGTGAAGCCCTCCGGCAGGCGCAGCGCGGAGTCCGGGATCGCCTGGCGGCTGATGCCGGGGCCGGACCACTCGGTGGTGATGTAGGCGCCGCCGTTGCCCTGGTTGTAGTCGAAGGCCAGGGTGTGCAGGCCGGCGGTGAGCGTGATCGGCTCGGACTGGGTCTGGACGTCCCAGTCGGTGGTCCAGTGGTCGATGACGCTCGCGCCGTCGAGCGACATCCGGAAGCCGTTGTCGCCCTTGATGTAGAAGGTGTACGAGCCGCCGGCCGGGACGTCGAGCTGGCCCGTCCAGTGCGCGGCGACGTTCAGGGTGGAGCCCGCGTAGTCGCGCAGGGTGGGCAGCAGGTCGGGGACGTTGAGGGAGTTCTCGACGCCGGTGCTGCTGTACTGCGCGAAGTCCAGCGACGTGGCGTCGGAGCTGAGGTAGTAGTCCGCGCGCAGGCCCTGGGGGGTGTCTGCGGCGGACGACGGGCTCGCGCTGCCGGTGGCGGCGCCGGCGGCGGTGGCGCCGGCGGCGGTCGGGACGAGCAGTGCCGCGCCGAGCAGGAGCGGCACCAGGGCGGCAAGTCGGCGTCGGTTCGGTGAGCGGAATCTGCCTGATCTCACTGCGGATACACCTCTCCGTGGGAGAAGTCGGCGCTCGGAGAACGCCGGAGGGATTTGCGCTCGCCTTCTTTCCAACGTTGGAAAGAAGGCCGAGAAGAATGAAAGCAGGGCGGTGGGAACGGCGTCTACCCCTGTGCAATGGCTGTGCAAAGTCGTATTGGTGCCGTTTTGCTGCGGTGCTCCACCGCTCGTCGCGGGAGAACGCGGCACGAATTCGGGGCAGTTGTCGGCCTTGCCGAACGTGGCGGTGTTTTGTCCGTCGGCGGGGGGAAGGTCGGCGAAGGCGGGGTTTTGCGCACGGCGGCCGCCGCCCGGACCCGGCGGCGGAGGGGGCTGTGGTCAGAGTGGGGTGGCGGGGGTGGTGCGGGGGAGGGACAGGGCGCCGTAGGCGTGGGCTTCGGGGAGGGCGCCGGGGACGATGCGGAGGGTGCCGGCGGGGTCGGGGTCGGTGAAGGGGGCGATGCGGGTGGCCAGGCCGCGGGTGAACGCCTCGTGGCCGGCGCGCAGTTCCGGGTCGATGACCAGGACGTCCGGGTTGAGCATGGTGATCGTGCTGGCCAGGGGGCGGGCGAGGAGGCGCCCGAGGTCGTCGAGGTAGCGGTTCGCGGTGGCGTCCGGGGCGCGGAGCATGGCGTCGACGTCGGTCCGGGTGAGGGCGCGGCGGTAGAGGGCGCTGAAGGCGGTGGTGAGGTCGGCGCCGAGGGTCTGCGTGGCCAGGCAGCCGCGTTTGCCGCACAGGCAGTAGGGCCCGTCCTCGACGACGGGGATGTGGGCGATCTCCCCGGCGGTGCCCAGGGCCCCGTGGTGGATGCGGCCGCCGATGACGATGCCCGCGCCGAGGCCGTCGCGTACGGACAGGTGGAGGCTGGAGGAGGCGTGGGCCGCGGCGCCGTGGTGTGCTTCGCCGAGGGCGGCGAGGTTGGCGTCGTTGACCAGGTGGACGGTCCGGCCGAGGGTGCGGCTGAGCTGGTCGCGGGGGTCCTCCTGCCGCCAGCGGCGCAGCAGGGCGGCGAGCGGGGCCGGTGCCCCGGGCGGGAGTTGCCGACCGAAGGGCCGGCCGATCCGGGCCGGGCCGTCTCCCGAGGCGTCGACGGGCAGCGGCAGCGCCAGGACCACGTGCCGGGCGTGCAGGCCCGTGGCGGCCTCGGCCGCACCGAGGACGTCGCGGACCGCCGCGCACCACTCCTGCCAGGGACCGGTCCAGGGGACGTCGAGGGTGCGGTGGGCGGTGGGTCCGTCGGTGGTGACGAGGGTGAAGGCGGTGGGTCCGCGGAACAGGCGCAGCAGCGCGACGCAGGTGGCGGCGCGGGCGAGGCGGTAGGCGGGGGAGGGGCGGCCGCGCACCGGGGCGGGGCCGTCCTCGGGGGGTACGGGGGTCAGCAGTCCGTCGGCGACGAGCTTGCCGAGCAGTGCGGTGACGACGGGACGGGACAGGCCGGTGGCCGCCATGAGGTCGACACGGCGGAGGCGGTCGTGCCCTTCGAAGGCGGCGAGGAGGGCGCGTCCCAGGACGGGGGCGGTGCTTCGGGGGCCGCGGGCCGCTGTCATGGCATGTCCCTGTGCTGGTGCCGTGTGCTCCTGGTGCGCCGCGGTGGGCCGTGCTGTGCTCGCGCTCCCGCGGTCGTGGCCGACCCGGTGCGCCGGGCGGACCCCCACCGTACGGCCGGGCTCGTGGGGGCGGACCCCCACCGTACGGCCGGGCGCGTGGCCCGGCCCGCCCCGGGGGCGAGGCGTCCCGAACCCCCTGACCGGGTCCGGGACACCCCGACCGCCGACGGGTCCGGGGGCCGAGCCCCCGGACCCTGCCGCGGTCAGTGCGCCGCGTGGCCGGGGGCGGCGGTGACGCGGATCGTGCGGGCCAGTGCGGTGGTGCGCTCGTCGCCGCCGACGGTGACCTGGCGGGTGCCGGTGGCCAGGGTCCAGCCGGTGGTGTCGCTCCAGTACTGCAACTGCCGCAGCGGGATGTGGACGGTCACGGTCCTGGACTGCCCGGCCTTGAGGGTGACCCGGTCGTAGCCGGCCAGCGCCTTGGGGGCGAACTGGACGCCCTGGGGGCCGTGGTCGGGTGCGCCGAGGTAGACCTGCGCGGCTTCGGTGCCGGCGGTCCGGCCGGCGTTGGTGACGGTGAAGGCGGCGTTCACCCCGCCGTCGGCGGCGCCTGTGGTGCGCAGCGCGGAGTAGCGGAAGTCGGTGTAGCTCAGGCCGTAGCCGAAGGGGTACAGCGGCGTCTCGCCGGTGGCGTCGAAGTGGCGGTAGCCGATGTCGACGCCTTCGGAGTAGGTGGTCGTGCCGTTCACGCCGGCGCTGGAGCGCTCCGGGTGGGAGGCGTCGTGGGCGACTTCCTGGTCGAGGGACTTCGGCCAGGTGAAGGGGAGCTTGCCGCTGGGATTCACTTCGCCGGTGAGCAGTTGTGCCGCCGCGACGCCGGCCTGGTCGCCGCCGTAGTAGGTGTCCAGGACGGCCTTGACCTTGTTCTCCCACGGCATCGCGACGGGCTGGTTGGCCTGGAGGACGACGACGGTGTTCGGGTTGACGGCGGCGATGTCCTCGACGAGCTGGTCCTGGCCGTCGGGCAGGGCGGTGGACAGGTCGCCGGAGCTGGTGTCCCAGACGAAGACGACCGCGGTCCCGGCCTTCTTCGCCGCTGCCACGGCGGCGTCGTGGTTCGCCTGCTGCTGCTGGGGGGTGACCCAGTTCAGCCGCAGCTGGACGGGCTTGCCGGAGACGTCGGGGGCGGCGGCGATGCTGAGGGTGTGGGCGCCGGCGGTCAGTTGGACCAGGGTGCGGCCGTTGGCGAGGCCGTCGGTGGTGGCGGTGGGGGCGTTGCCGTCGGTGGCGTGCACGACGCCGTAGCGCGGTGCGGTGCTGAAGCCGCCGCCGACGGTGGTGAGGGTCTTGCCGTCGACCACGAGGGTGCCGGTGCCGCCGAGGGACTGGATGTTCAGCCAGTAGCCGCCCGCGGTGGGGGCGGTGAGGGTGCCGGACCAGGTGGCGGTGGTGCCGGCCGGGAGCGCGTTCCCGCCCTTGGTGGTGAAGTTTACGGTGGCGTCGGTGCTGGTGGCGCCGTTCTGCGTGCGGGTCAGGCCGGGCTTTCCGCCGCTGGACAGCGCGGAGGCGGGCACGGGTGTGCCGGTGAGGTCGTCGGCCGCCTGGTAGGAGATGTTCGCGCGCCCGGCGGTCTCGCTCTTCAGCTCGGACAGGGCGCTGGTCTGCTGGTCGACCAGGCCGCCCGCCGCCTCGCCGCCGCTGTTGGTGGCGATGGTCTGCCCGGCGCCGGGGCCGATGAGGGCGAGCGAGGAGAGGTCCTTGCCGTCCAGCGGCAGCGCGGAGCCGGTGTTCTTGAGCAGCGTCGCCGAGTCCTGGGCGGTCCGCAGCACGGTCTGCTCGTCGGCCTTGGTGTGCTCGGGGGTGACGTTGTGCTTGGAGGCGCCGGTCAGGAGGCCGAAGCGGTCCATCTCGTACAGGACGCGGCCCGCGGCCTGGGTGACCCGGGACTCCTTGATCTGGCCGGCGGCGATGGCGGCCTTGATCTTGGCGGGGGTGAAGTAGGCGGCTATCTGGGCGCCGGCCGGGCCGCCGTTGCCGGGCATCTCCATGTCCAGGCCGGAGTTGAGGGAGTCGGTGGAGTGGTTGGCACCCCAGTCGGAGGTGACGAAGCCCTTGAAGCCCAGCTCGTCGCGCAGGACCGTGGTGAGGGTGTCGGCGTTGTCGCAGGACTGGGGGCCGTTGAGGGTGTTGTAGGAGCACATCACCGACGACACGCCCGCTTTGACGGCGGCGTCGAAGGGCGCGAGGTAGATCTCATGGAGGGTCTGCGAGTCGACCTCGACGTTGTTGCCGCCGTCGTAGGCGATGTAGTGCTTGACCTGGGCCATCTCGCCCTGGCTCTGGATGCCGGTGATCTCCGACGCGCCGGTGTTCGCCGTCAGCAGGGGGTCCTCGCCGAAGGTGTTGTAGCCGCGGCTGGAACTGGTGTCGCGGTCCATGTTGACGAACGGCTCCAGCACCGCGTCCTGGCCCAGCGCCTTCGCGTCGGAGCCGATCACCTTGCCGTTGGCCCGGGCGTCGGCGCTGCTGAACGTCGCGGCCACGCCCATGGTGGAGGTCATGCCGGTGGAGTCCTGCCGGGTGATGACCCCGGGCGGGCCGTCGCTCAGGCGCAGCGAGGGGATGCCCAGGCGCGGTACGCCGGTGAGGTAGCCGGCCTCGTACTGGTTGGTCGAGGCGGCCTCGGCGCTGCCCTCGATCATGGTGAGCTTCTCGTCGAGCGTCATCTGCGACAGCAGCCGGTCCACCCGCGCGTCGCCGGTCACCCGGGGCGGCTGAGAGGCGGCGGCCACCGTGCCGGTTCCCGCGGTGGCGGCCACGACGGCCGCCGCGACGGCCACGGCACTCATCGTCAGCCTTCTGCGGGAAAAAGCGGAACTCGTCATCGAGTCTCCTCCGAAAGGAATGGGCGCCCTCGCGCGGCGCCCTTCCACGTGTGTTCGACAAATGAAGTCGAGCGGGCCGGCGGACTCCTGCCCGACCGGCCCCACTTGGGCATCTGCAAGCTACAGAGCCGGGAAATGGCCGGTCAATACGCATTCACAGGTCATTCTTTTCGTCCTGACAGGACGAAAATCCCGGGCGGCTTTCGGCTGTCCCGTCAGAGCTTCAATTCGCTGCGGCCGCGCGGGGCGTGGGCGGATTCGGAGCCCGGAGCCGGCCGGGCCGACGACGTGCAGCGCCGGGGTCCGGCGTGCCGCCTCGGGGCGCGGACTCCTTTGATCCGATTTATATTTCGACGGTCAGACCGGTCCCGGGGGCCACCATGTGCAGTTGCCCGCCCACCACGATCCGCACCGGTGCCCGGTCGGAGTCCGGGACGGTCACGTGCAGCCGGCCGGAGTGGAGGGTCAGCCCCACGCCCCAGTGGCCGTGGTAGTGCACGCAGACACGGAACCGGGACAGCCCCGGCAGCGGCACCGGGTCGACGTGCAGCGCCCCGCCGCGTGGTTCGAGCCCGGTCAGGCAACGCTGGACGAGATCGAGGGTGCCGCCCATCGCACCGAGGTGGATGCCCTCGCCGGTGGTGCCGCCCTGGAGGTCGGCGACATCGCCCAGCAGCGACTGCTGCACATGGCTCCATGCCTCGCGCCGGCCGGATCGCGCCAGCACCCACCCGTGGACCAGCTCGCTCAGCGTCGAGCCGTGGCTCGTCCTGGCCAGGTAGTGGTCCACGGTCGCGGTCCACGTCTCCTGATCGAGCCGGTGGCCCAACCGCCGGAACAGCTCGGACAGTTCGTCCATCGGGAACAGGTAGCCGAGCATCAGCACGTCGGCCTGTTTGGACGCCTGGTAGCGGTTGACGCTGTCCCCCTCGGCCTCCAAGATGCGGTCGAGGCGGCGGATGTCCCCGTAGCGGTCCCGGTAGTCGGCCCAGTCCAGCTCGGCCAGCTCGCCGTAGCCGTCGAACTGACTGACCACGCCCTGGTGGAAGGGCACCCGCAACCGCCGGGAGACGTCCTCCCAGCGCTCCAGCTCCGCCCGGTCCAGCCCGATGCGCTCGAACAACTCGTCGCGGCGCGGCGTGGGCAGCAGGTCGGCCGTCTCCAGGGCCCGGCACAGCACCCACGCGGCCGTGACGTTCGTGTACGCGTTGTCGTCCACCCCGGGCTCGACCGCGCCCGGATAGGCGTCGTGGTACTCGTCCGGGCCGACGATCCGCTCGATGCGGTAGCGGCCGTACGACGGGTCGAAGCGCGCGGTGTCCGCCCAGAACCGGGCGATCTCGAAGAGCATCTCGGCGCCCTGCCCGTGCAGGAACGCCGCGTCGCCGGTGGCCCGGTAGTACTGCCATATGTTGTACGCCACCGCGGAGTCGACATGGTGCTGGAGCCGGGAGTTGTCCGGCAGCCAGCGTCCGGACCGGGGGTTGAGGTGCAGGCGCTGGGTCTCCTCGCGTCCGTCGCTCCCGCTCTGCCACGGATACATGGCGCCTTTCCGCCCGGCGTCCGCCGCGCTGCGGCAGGCCGCTCCCAGCCGGCGGTACCGGTAGAGCAGGAGCGCGCGGGCGACCTCCGGCAGGTGCAGGCTCAGGAAGGGCAGGACGAACAGCTCGTCCCAGAAGATGTGCCCCCGGTACGCCTCCCCGTGCAGCCCGCGGGCGGGCACACCGACGTCCAGGACCGCGGTGTGCGGGGACAGCGTCTGGAGGATGTGGAAGAGGTGCAGCCGCAGCACGTGACCGGCCCGGCCCGGCGCCTCCAGCGCTGCCCGCTCCCACAGCCGCTTCCACGCGGTGGTGTGGGAGTCGAGGAGTGCCGCGAAGTCCGGGGCCTGCCCGGCGCGGGCGAGCGCCGCGTCCGCCGGGTTGCCGATCGCCGGGTCCCGCGTGGTGTGCAGGGCCACCGTCTTCTCCACGGTGACCGGCCGCCCGGCGCGGACCGGCACGGTCAGCCGCAGCATCGCACGCCCCTCGCCGGCGGCCCGGTCCGCCGCACCCGCCGGTGCGCCCTCCACACGGACGCGGCAGGCCATGGCGACGCCGATGCCCGAGGAGGACGTCCGGCAGCTCAGCGTCACCGTGTCCGGCCCGGGAACGCCCGCCCGCAGGTCGACAAGATGCCGGCCCGCCAGCGCGCGGTACCGCTCGACGCCGTCATTGGCGACGTGTCCGTCCAGGCCCGCCTCGATCTCGACCTCGCCCGCCCAGTCCGCGGTGACCTGCACGCGCTGGGCGGCCAGATGCGGGTCGTGCATGTGGACGATGCGCGTCTCGGTCACCGCGACCTCCCGGCCGTCCGGGCCGCGCAGCCGCATCCGGCGGGTCATGGTGGCCCGGCGCATGTCCACCACCTGCGTGTACGCCGCCACCGCGCACGTGTCGGGGCCGAACCACGGCCCACCCGGCACACGGACCCGCAGCGGCAGCCAGTTCGGCAGGTTGACCATGTCCTCGTTGTCGACCTCGCGGCCCGCCACCTGCGACGAGAGGCGGTTGTAACAGCCCGCCGCATACGTGCCTGGGTAGTGGACGTCGTCCGCGGCCGACTCCGCGGCCGCGCCACGGGTCGCGAAGTAGCCGTTGCCGAGCGTGCACAGCGCCTCACGCAGCCGCTCCCGCGCCGGATCGTAGCCTTCGTAGGCCCAGGTCCACCCGGCCGGCGGGCGGGAGGGCGGGCCGCCGCGGCGCGACCGGCTCACAGCGCCCCGATGCGGCGCCCCGTGACGCGGTCGGGGTGGATACGCACCCACTGCGGGCGGTCGCCGCCGGCCCAGGGCCGGATCAGCTCCTCCTCGGCGAGGTGGCGGGACTCGGCGGCGCCGACGCGTTCGGCCTGGCCGGTGAGCAGGACGCTCCAGCCCTGGCTGGTCTCCTCGTCGATCCGGTCCACCTCGAACGAGACGACTGTGCCCTCCCCGGGCGCGGCCTCGCCCTCCCGCGCGGTCCGGTAGACGACGGTCTCCGCGTCGACGGCGTAGTTCACCGGATAGGCGACGGGCGCCGGTTCGGCCGGCAGCACCACACGGCCCACACCGTGCGGGCCCACCCGGTCCCAGCACTCGGTGCCGGTCAGGCGGATGAGCACAGGGCGCTCCCCGGGGCCTGGCTGCCCGGGCGGGATGTCGGTGCGGTCGTCGATCAGGTCCTGGAAGGTCATGCCCAGCGCGGCGGCGACCCGGCGCAGCCCGTCCGGGTCGAAGTCCAAGCCGACCGCGGCCAGTTGGCGCAGGTAGTGCGGCGACATCCGGGCCCGCTTCGCCAGTACCGCGTCGCTGACGCCCAGTTGGCGCTGGCGTTCGGCGATGCGGCGCCGGAGCCGGTCCGGAGCAGGGCCGTGCGCGCCGGAAGCGCTGTGTGCTGCCACGAGCCTTCCTCCTCTCACCGCCCCTGCGGCCCATCGAACTCGCCCGCCGCCAGCGGCGCAGCGGTCCGGTGGTGCCGCCCCGGGGGGCCGGTCGGCCCCCTCCGCAGGGCCGGTCGGCCCTCCGGGGCGGGGGCGGCGCTCAGGCCGCCTCGGGGATGGCGCGCCCGTACGTGGCGAGCGTGACGTCCGCCGGCTCGGGGCCGCCGCGCCGGCCGGTCTCGAGCCCGTCGAGGGCGGCGAGCTGCCCGGCGTCGAGGGAGAAGCCGAAGACGTCGATGTTCTCCGCGATCCGCTCCCGCCGGGTGGACTTCGGGATGACCGAGCGGCCCTGCTGGAGCCCCCAGCGCAGCAGCACCTGGGCCGGGCTCCGGCCGTGCTCCGCGGCGATGCGCGTCACCACCGGGTCCTGGAGGACACTGCGGCGGTCCTCGCCGTAGCCGGGGTAGAACGTGATCCCGCCGATGGGCGACCACGCCTGGTTGACGATGCCGTGCGCGTCGTCGAAGTCCAGCACGGCGCGCTGCTGGAAGTACGGGTGGATCTCCAGCTGGTTCACCGCGGGGACCACCGAGGTCGCATCGAGCAGCGCGGTCAGGTGCTCCACCATGAAGTTGCTGACGCCGATCGCCCGGACCCGGCCGTCGGCCAGCAGCGTCTCCAGGGCGCGGTAGGCGGCCGTGGTCCGCTCGAAGTCCGACGGCAGGGCCTGGTGCAGGATCAGCAGGTCGATCCGGTCCAGCCCGAGCTTGGCGGCGCTCTTGTCGAAGCCGTGCAGCGTCTCGTCGTAGCCGTAGTCGCTGATCCAGATCTTCGTCTCGACGAACAGTTCCCCGCGCGGCACACCGGAGTCGCGGAGGGCCTGCCCGACCTCGTGTTCGTTGCCGTAGGCGGCGGCGGTGTCGATGTGGCGGTAGCCGAGGTCGAGCGCGGCGGCGACCGCGGCCCGGGTCTCCTCGGGCGGGGTCTGGAAGACGCCGAGCCCGAGGGCGGGCATCCGGACGCCGTTGTTGAGGGTGAGGTACTCCATCACGCGGTCCTTTCGTCGCGGGCGCCCGGGGCCCGGGGTGGGAGGCGGGGCACGGCGGGGCGGTCTCGGGGGCGGTCTCGGGGCGCGCTCGGTGGTGCCTGCGTGGTGCTCGCGCCGTGCGGGTGCCCCGGACTCCTCCAGCCAACCGCGCACCCGCCCCGGGGTGGGAGTCACTGCTCTTCCAGGTAACGGCAGTACCTCGCAGGGCCCGGGCGCCGGATCTACGGTGGAGGAGCCGGCCGAACCCGTCGAACCGGCCGATACCCGCAGCAACCGGCCGTACCGTCGACGTCGCCAGGTACCGCCGAACCCGCCCACCACGAGGAGCCCCGTGCCCAAGGAGAACCTGGCCGCCGAGGTCCGCGAGTTCCTCAGCACCCGCCGCGCCCGGATCACCCCCGGACAGGCCGGGCTGCCGGTCCACGGCGGCGGGACCCGGCGGGTCGCGGGACTGCGCCGGGAGGAGGTCGCGCTGCTCGCCGGAATGAGCGTCGACTACTACGTGCGCCTGGAGCGCGGCAACCTCGGCGGCGTCTCCGACTCCGTACTGGAGGCGCTCGCGCACGCGCTGCGACTCGACGAGGCCGAGCGCGCCCACCTGTACGACCTGGCCCGCGCCGCCACCCCGTCCGGCCGCCGCCCGTCCGCCACCGCTCTCGCGCGTCCGCCCCACCATCCTGCGGCTGCTCGACTCGATGACCGGCGTACCGGCGTACGTGCGCAACGCGCGTTTCGACGTCGTCGCCGCCAACGCCCTGGGCCGGGCCCTGTACGCACCGGTCTTCGACTCCCCGCTCTTCGCCCGGTGCGGCCCGGTCAACACCTCGCGCTTCCTGTTCCTCGACCCGGCCGGGCGGGACTTCTGGCCCGACTGGGAGAAGGCCGCCGACGACTCCGTGGCCTTCCTACGCACCGAGACCGGCCGGGCGCCCCACGACCGGGCGCTGACCGATCTGGTCGGCGAACTCACCACCAGGAGCGACGAGTTCGCCCGGCGCTGGGCCCGCCACGACGTGAAGTTCCACCGCAGCGGCCTGAAGCGCCTGCACCACCCGCTGGTCGGCGACCTCGCCCTGCCCTACGAGGCGCTGGACCTGCCGTCCGACCCGGGCCTGCGGCTGAACGCCTACACCCCCGAACCGGACTCGCCGGAACGGGAGGCGCTGGGGCTGCTCGCCGCCTGGGCGGGCGCCGGCACCGCCGTCCCGGCCCGGGACACCTGAACCACGAGGAGACCACCCCATGCACTACCGACCGCTCGGCCGCACCGGCGTCCAGGTCAGCCCGCTCTGCCTCGGCGCCATGATGTTCGGCCCCTGGGGCAACGAGGACCAGGCCGACTCCGTCCGGATCATCCACCGCGCCCTGGACGCCGGGATCAACTTCGTCGACACCGCGGACGTCTACTCCGGCGGCGTCTCGGAGGAGATCGTCGGGAAGGCGCTGAAGGACCGCCGTGCGGACGTGGTCCTGGCCACCAAGTTCTTCATGCCGATGAGCCAGGACGACCCCAACCGGCGCGGCGGCTCACGGCGCTGGATCATCCGCGAGGTGGAGGACTCCCTGCGGCGGCTGGGCACCGACCACATCGACCTCTACCAGGTCCACCGCCCCAGCCCCGACACCGACGTCGCCGAGACGCTGGGCGCGCTGACCGACCTCGTCCGGCAGGGCAAGATCCGCTATCTCGGCTCCTCGTCCTACACCGGCTCGCAGATCGTCGAGGCGCAGTGGGCCTCCCGTGAACGCCGCCTGGAGCGGTTCGTCACCGAGCAGCCGCCGTACTCGATCCTGGTCCGCGGCATCGAGGAGGACGTGCTGCCCACCGTGCGCCGCCACGGCATGGGCACGCTGACCTACAGCCCGCTCGCCGGCGGCTGGCTCTCCGGCCGCTACCGCAAGGACGCCACCTCCGGTCCGGCCTCCGCGGCGCGGCCCGGGGCCCGCTTCGACCTGGCCAGCCCCGCCAACCAGCGCAAGCTCGACGCTGTCGAGCAGCTCGCGCTGCTCGCCGAGTCCAGCGGCCTGACCCTGATCGAGCTGGCCGTCGCCTTCGTGCTCCAGCACCCCGGCGTCACCTCCGCGATCATCGGGCCGCGCACCATGGAGCAGCTCGACGCCTTCCTGCCCGCCGCCGACGCCACCCTGCCCGCCGACGTCCTCGACCGCATCGATGAGATCGTGGCGCCCGGCGTCACCGTCAACCCCGCGGACAACAGCTACGGCGACTTCGACCTGCGCCCCGACCAGCGCCGCCGCTGAGCGCCCCCGGGCCGGCCGCGGCCCGCCGCCGCCCGGTCAGGCGCGGGCGGACTGCTGGAACGTCTCGACCCGGCAGCGGGCCGCGCCGCTGCGCCTCCTCGCCGGTGATCCTCGGCTTGCCGCCCCGGCGGCCGCGGGCCGCCCGTTCGCGGATCGCGGTTCCGGTCGTGCCGTGATCGAGGAGGACGTGCACGGGGCCGGAGGCGTCGACGGCGATCAACGCTGTTCCCGCCCGTGCCCGAGGGCGTCGAGGACATCGGCCGTACTGAGCGCGGTGCGGGTTTCGCGCTCCAGTCGGGCGGCCATTTCCGCGAGGGTGGGCTTGGCGGCCTCCCTGGTGAGGAGTTCCAGCGCGTACGCCTCGAGCGGTATGCCCGCCTGTGCCGCACGGACCTTCAGGACGTTGACGGTGCCGTCCGGGACATCCCGGATCGTGATCGCGGTCATGCCTTTGTTCTAGCGGAAATGCAGGTGTTCCGGCGGCGGTGCAGGCGAAACGCGGGCACCGGCGGTCGGGGCCGGACTCGTGTCCGGGGTCCGGGGCGGCGCAGCCGGTCGCGGGGTCTCAGGCGGGACGCGAGTGCTGGTCGAGTGGTGCTCCCCGGGGGGTCGGGAGGGTGGAGCGGGCCGCAGGACGCGGCCCGCGGGCCGGCGGGAGTTCCCCCGGCCTCCCCCCGGGACAAGGGAGAACGCGACCATGCCGACGGGTGTTTCGGGGCACGACGCGGCGCCGGGCCGAGCGCCTTGGTGAGCGGCCGGCACACGCGGGTGTGCCTCGTCGGGGCCGGACCGCGCGGGCTGTCCGTACTGGAGCGGCTGTGCGCCCAGGAGCGCAAGTCCCCGCGGTGGGACCGGGTGACCGTGCACGTGGTCGACCCGGAGCCGGCCGGCGCGGGGCGGGTGTGGCGCCCGGCGCAGTCGCCGCACCTGCTGATGAACACCGTGGCCTCGCAGGTCACGGTCTACACCGACCAGAGCGTGCACATGCGCGGCCCGCTGGAGGAGGGGCCGAGCCTGTACGCGTGGGCCAGGGCGCTGGGCCTCGGCACGCTCCCGCCCGGACCGGCCACCCCCACCGCCGCGAGGGTGGTGGCCGAGGCCCGCGCGCTGGACCCGGACACGTATCCCACCCGCGCGCTGTACGGCCACTACCTGGCCTGGGCCTTCCACCGGATCGTGGCGGGCGCCCCCGCGCACGTGGCGATCCGGGTGCACCGGGTGCGCGCGGTGGCCCTGGAGGACGAGCCGGCGGCGCACGGCCCGCCCGCCCCGTACGGGCCGCAGCGCGTGTCGCTGGCGGACGGCACCCGGCTGACGGCGCTGTCCGCGGTGGTGCTCGCCCAGGGCCACGTGCCCGCCGGGCCGGACGGACCGCAGCGCGCCCTGGCGGACTTCGCCGCCCGCAACGGCCTGCTGCACATCGGCCCCGCCAACCCCGCCGACGTGGACCTGTCGGGCGTCGCGCCGGGCGAGCCGGTGCTGCTGCGCGGGCTCGGCCTGAACTTCTTCGACTACATGGCGCTGTTCACCCACGGCCGCGGCGGGCGCTTCGAGCGGGCCGAGGGCCGGCTGGTCTACCGGCCCTCGGGCCGGGAGCCGCGGATGTACGCCGGTTCGCGGCGCGGCGTCCCGTACCACGCGCGGGGCGAGAACGAGAAGGGCGCGCACGGCCGGCACACCCCGCGGCTGCTGACCGCCGAACACGTCGCGCGGCTGCGCGCGCCGGGCACGGCACCCTTGCGTTTCGGCACCGACCTGTGGCCGCTGATCTCCAAGGAGGTGCGCGCCGTCTACTACGAGGCGCTGCTCGCCGCGCGGGAGGGTGAGGGTGACGGTGCCCGCGGAGGCGCCGCCGCGGGGTTCGCCGCGGCCTTCCTGCGGGCCGCGCCGGGCGCGGCGGAGGACGCCGTGCTCGACGCCGCCGGGATCGGGCCCGAACAGCGCTGGGACTGGGCGGCGATCACCCGCCCGTACGGCACCCGGGCCTTCGCCGACCTCGCCGACTTCCGCGGCTGGCTGCGCGCGCACCTCGTGCGGGACGTGGCCGAGGCGCGCCGCGGCAATGTGCGCGGGCCACTGAAGGCCGCCCTGGACGTACTGCGGGACCTGCGCAACGAGATCCGGCTCGCCGTCGACCACGGCGGCCTCGACGGCGCCTCCTACCGCGACGAGCTGGCCGCCTGGTACACGCCCCTGAACGCCTACCTGTCCATCGGCCCGCCCGCCCGCCGGGTGGAGGAGATGATCGCGCTGCTGGACGCCGGCGTGCTCGAACTGACCGGCCCCGGCATGCGGGTGGCGCCCGACCCGGGGGACGGCGTGCGCGGCGCGGGCTTCGTCGCGACCTCGGCCGAGATCCCCGGCGTACGGGTCCGGGCCGCCGCGCTGATCGAGGCCCGGCTGTGCGACGCCGACCTGCGCCGCACGGAGGACCCGCTGCTGCGGGGACTGCTGGCCGCCGGGCAGTGCCGCCCCTACCGCATCCCCGGGCGGGACGGCGGCGACTACGAGACCGGCGGCCTGGCCGTCTCCCCCCGCCCCTACCACCTGCTGCGCGCCGACGGCACCGCGCACCCGCGGCGCTTCGCCTACGGCGTGCCCACCGAGTCCGTGCACTGGGTCACGGCCGCCGGGATACGGCCCGGGGTCGGGTCCGTGACGCTGGAGGACTCCGACGCGATCGCGGGCACCGTCCTCGCGCTGTCCGCGCCGCCGGTGCCGCCGTCCACCGCGCCGCCCGTTCCCGCATCGCCCGTTCCCGCGCCGCCCGTCCTGCCGGACCCCGCTGCTCCGGCCGCCGCCCGTACGGAAGAGGTGCACCAGTGAGCACAGCGCGCGCCGGTTCGGCGCACCCCGGCACGGAACCCGCCGCCCCCGTAGCGCCGCGGGAGCAGATCCCCGCTGTGCAGCCGGACTCCGGGCTGCTCTCCCCGGTCCGCGTGGGCACCGCCGTGGAGGCCGCGGTCGGTGACACCGCCTGGCTCCAGGCGATGCTGGACGCGGAAGCCGCACTGGTCCGGGCGCAGGCCCGGTGCGGCACGGTGCCGGCGGCCGCCGCCGAGGCGATCACGGCCGCGGCCCGGGCCGAGCTGTTCGACGTACGCCGGCTCGCCCTGGCCGCACGCGGCACCGCAAACCCGGTGGTCGGCCTGGTGGCCGCGCTGACCGCCGAGGTCGCACGGCGGGCGCCCGAAGCCGCGGAGTACGTGCACCGCGGGTCCACCAGCCAGGACATCCTCGACACCGGCGCCATGCTGGTCTCGGCACGGGCGCTGCGCCTGGTGCTGGCGGACCTACGGGCCGCGGCCGGCGCGCTGGCGCGGCTGGCGGCCGCGCACCGGGACACCGCGATGCCCGGCCGGACACTCGCCCTGCACGCGGTGCCGACCACCTTCGGGCTGAAGGCCGCGGGGTGGCGGCAGCTCGTGCTGGACTCCGTCGCGCGCCTGGAGGCGGTGGCCGACCACGGGCTGCCGGTCTCCCTGGGCGGTGCGGCCGGCACGCTGGCGGGCTACCTCCAGTACGCGGCCATGGCGCGGGCGGGCGGCGGGGGAGCGCCTGCCGACGGCGGCGCCGGCTCGCTCGGCTCCCTGGGCGCCCTCACGGACGCCTTCGCCGCGGAGACGGGTCTCGCGCGGCCGGTGCTGCCCTGGCACGCGCTGCGCACCCCGATCGCCGACCTGGGCGCGGCCCTGGCCCACACCGCGGGCGCGCTGGGCAAGATGGCCGCGGACGTCCAGGTGATGGCGCGCACCGAGGTCGGCGAGGCCACCGAGCCCGGCGGCGCGGGGCGCGGCGCGTCGTCGGCGATGCCGCACAAGGCCAACCCGGTGCTGGCGACGCTCATCCGGTCGGCCGCGGTGCAGGTGCCCGCGCTCAGCTCGGTCCTGGCGCAGTGCATGTCGGCCGAGGACGAGCGCTCGGCCGGGCTGTGGCACGCCGAGTGGCAGCCGCTGCGCGAGTGCCTGCGGCTGACCGGCGGCGCCGCCCGCGCCGCCGCCGAGCTGTCCGCGGGCTTGAGCGTGCACCCGGCGCGGATGCGCGCCAACCTCGACGCCACCGCCGGGCAGATCGTCTCCGAGCGCCTCGCGGCCCACCTCGCGCCGCTGCTCGGCAGGGCCGCCGCCCGGGACCTGCTCACCGCGGCCGCCCTGGCCGCCCGGCGCACCGGACGCCCGCTCGGCGACGTACTGGCCGAACAGCCCGCGGTCGGCGGCGTCCTGACCCGCGGCGAGCTGGCCGGACTGCTCGACCCCGAGCAGTACACCGGCGTCGCCGGCCCCCTGGTCGACCAGGCCCTCCGCCAGTGACCCCGCGGCCCCTGCCACGACCGAGCCCCCACGCTTCCGCCTGCCCCCGCCCGCCGTGCCGTACGACCCGGGCCGGCGCCACCGCGCCCGCCCGCCGCACCTGCCGCATCCCATCGCCCCCGCCGGAGGATTCCATGCCGCCCCTGCCGCCCGCCCGTGTCGTCCGCGCCGTCGAAGGCGTGCGCTCGGCCCTCCAGGGCCTGACCCGCAAGATCGCACCGCCGCCGTTCGCCCTGCTGGAGCTGGTGCAGGGCGCGATGGTCAGTCAAGCCCTCTACGTGGCCGCCGAGTTGCGGGTCGCGGAGGCCCTGACCGGTGGCCCGCTGCGGCCGGAGGAGCTGGCGCGGCGGACTGGCGCCGAAGCCGACACCCTGCACCGGGTGCTGCGGCTGCTGGCGAGCTACCACGTGTTCACCGAGCTGAAGGACGGCCGGTTCGCGCTCACCCCGATGGCGCGGGCCCTGGTCGAGGACGCGCCGATGTCGATGCGCGGCATCGCGCTGCTGATGGGCCACCCCATCCACTGGGAGGACTGGGGCTGCCTGGTCGACGCGGTGCGCACGGGTGAGCCCAGCCTGCCCAAGCTGCGCGGCATGGGCGCGTTCGACTACCTGGAAGCCAACCCCGAGTACGGGGCGGTCTTCACCGCCGGGATGGGGGCGATGTCGGCCACGGAGACCGAACCGCTGCTCGCCGCCTACGACTTCAGCCGCTTCGGCACCGTGGTCGACTTCTGCGGCGGCCGCGGCGACCTGCTCGCCGGGGTGCTGAAGAAGGTGCCCTCGGCGCGCGGCATCCTGTCCGACCCGCGGGTGGGCACCAACGGCGCCGCCGCCTTCCTGGCCGATCAGGGCCTGTCCGAGCGCTGCGCCGTCGCCGACGGCGGCCTGTTCGACCCGGTGCCGCCGGGCGGTGACGCCTACCTGCTCAAGCACATCGTGCACGACTGGCCCGAGCCGCAGGCCCTGGAGATCCTCACCAACGTGCGCAAGGCGATGAACCCCGGCGGGCGGCTGCTGGTGATGGAGATGGTCGTCCCCGACCGGCGCAACAGCCCGCACGCCGGCAAGCTCACCGACCTGTGGCTGATGCTGCTGGTCGGCGGCAAGGAACGCACCCGCGCCCAGTACGCGGAGTTGCTGGCCAAGGCCGGGTTCACGCTGGAGCGCGTGGTGCAGACCGCGTCGGCGCTGTCGGTGGTGGAGGCGTCCGTACGCTGAGCCCGCACGGCACGCAGCCGGCCCCGCGGCCTCTTCTTGAGGCCGCGGGGCCGGTGCACGTGGTGGACCCGGCCGGGCCTCAGCCCGTGCCGAGTCGGAAGCCGACCCCGCGCACCGTCACCACCCAGCCGCTGCCGCCGAGTTTGCCGCGCAGGCTGCTGACGTGCGTGTCGATGGTGCGGCGCGACCAGGAGTCGCCCCACACCTGCTGGAGCAGCTGCTTGCGCGGGATGACCGTGTCCGGTTGGGACGCCAGCAGGTACAGCAGGTCGAACTCCTTGCGGGTCAGCGCCACCGGCTCCTCGTCCACGCTGACCTCGCGCGAGTCGACGTCGATGTGCAGCCGCCCGTGCCGGATGTCCCGGGCCGCGGCCGGCTCCCACCGGGTGCGCCGCAGCACCGCCTCCATCCGCGCCATCAACTCCCGCAGCCCGTACGGCTTGGTGACGTAGTCGTCGGCGCCCGCGTGCAGCCCGAGCACGCAGTCCAGCTCGGAGCGGCGGGAGGTGACGATGATGATCGGCACCCGGCTGACCGCGCGCAGGGCGCGGCAGACCTCCAGCCCGTCGAGGTCGGGCAGGTCGAGGTCGAGCAGCACCATCTCGACGTCCTCGTACGCGGTGAGGGCGGCGCTGCCGTGGCCGACGCCGACCGGGTCGTGGCCGTGGCGCCGCAGTTGGGCGGTGAGCGACCCGGCGCGGTCGGCGTCCGCGTCCACCACCAGGACGCGCTGCCCGGCCGGTGCGGGAGCCGCCGGCGCGGGCCCGGCCGCCGGTACGGCCACGGGCCCGGCCGCGAGGAGGGGCCCGTGGGGTTCCAGCAGGGCCCGTGACGGTGTCTGACGCATGCCTTCCCCCTGGGGTGTGCTCCACTGGTCCACTGGTCCGCGGTGGTGCGGCCGGTCCGTCCCGTCGGCCGGGCGGGCGCGGCTACGGACGGGTGGCCGGCTGCGCGGCCGACTCCGGACGGGAGGCCGACAGCGGCTGCCCGGGGCTCAGGACCCACGCCGAGTCGTGCCGGGTGAAGCCGACCCGCGGGTAGTAGCCGACCGCGGCGGGCGCCGACAGCAGCACCACCTTTGCGTCCGGGGCCTGCCGCCGGGTCTCCTCCATCAGCGCCAGGCCCACTCCGCCGCGCTGGTGGGAGCCCGCAACTGCGATGTCCGACAGGTAGGTGACGTAGGAGAAGTCCGAGACACTGCGGGCGATGCCGATCAGCGCGCCGTCGGCGTCCCGGACCACCACCACGAGGTTCGCCTGCCGCACCATCGCGGCCATCCGCTCCCGGTCGCCGACCGGCCGCCGCTCGCCCAGGCCCGAGGAGTGGTAGACCGCCAGCACCTCGTCCAGGTCCAGGTCGCCTCCCTCGACCCGCTCGGTCTTCCAGGTCGGTTCAGTCGTCCCGCTCATTCAGCTTCTCCAATCGCCGGCGTATGACGTCATGATGGGTCAGGAAGCGCTCGGGGCGCGGCGCGTCCCGCAGGGTGATGCCCTCCTCGGCCAGGGTGTCGGCGAACGGCCGGCCGGTGGCGGCCGTACGGTTCGCCGCGGCCTGCGCCGAGCGGTAGGCCCGCTCCCGGTCGGCGCCCTCGCCGAGGAGGTCGTAGAGGACCGCGGAGCTGTGGACGAGCCCGCCGGTGCGGTCGACGGCCGCCCGCATCCGGTCGGCGTGCACCTCCAGCCCGGCCACCAGCTCCGCGGCCCGGGTCGCCTGGAAGTGGCCGACCGACAGGCTGTCGGGCAGGATGACCCGCTCCACGGACTGGTGGGCCAGGTCGCGTTCGTGCCACAGGGCGACGTTCTCCAGCGCCGCGGTGGCGTAGCCGCGCAGCAGCCGGGCCAGGCCACACAGCCGCTCGCTGGTGGTGGGGTTGCGCTTGTGCGGCATGGCGCTGGACCCCTGGTAGGCCGCCGCCCGCCCCTCCTCCACCTCGGCGACCTCGGTGCGCTGCAACAGCCGCAGCTCCAGGGCGATCTGCTCCACGCACGCCCCCAGCGCCGCCACCGCCTGGAGCAGTTGGGCGTGCCGGTCGCGGGCGACGACCTGGCTGGGGGCGGGCTCGATGCCCAGGCCCAGCGCCTGGCAGACGTGGGCCTCCACGGCCGGGTCGATGAGTGCGTAGGTGCCCACCGCCCCGGAGACCGTCCCCACCGCGACGGCCTCCCGGGCCGCGGCCAGCCGCCGCAGCGACCGGTCGACGGCGAAGGCGTGGCCGGCGAGCTTGTGGCCGAAGGTGGTCGGCTCGGCGTGCACCCCGTGGGTGCGGCCGATCATCAGCGTGTCCCAGTGCTCCAGCGCCCGGTCCACCAGCACCCCGCGCAGCCGCCGCCCGGCCGCCGCCAGCAGGTCGGTGGCCCGCGCCAGGGTGTGGCCGAGCGCGGTGTCCACCAGGTCGTAGCTGGTCATGCCGAGGTGCACCCAGCGGGCCGAGGACGCCGGCATGTCCTCGCAGTACGCCGCGAGGAAGGAGAGCACCTCGTGGTCGCGTTCCTTCTCGAACTCCGCGACCCGGTCGGCGCGCGGCACCCGCGCCGCGCGGATGTCCGCCAGCGCGTCCTGCGGCACCCGGCCGAGCCGCACCTGCGCCTCGGTCGCGAGAATCTCGACGCGGACCCAGGTCGCGTACCGGGCCTGGTCGGTGAACAGGTCCGACATCTCGGGCAGGGTGTAACGGGGGATCATGGCACGACCTCGTCTCCGTGGGGCGTCGGGCTCGAACGGCCGGTGGGGGTCTTGCAGGCGGTGTTGCCGGCGGCGTCGCAGGGGCCCTTGGCGGGGGCCTGTGCGGGGGACGTGCGGGCGGGTCAGTACACCTCGAAGTACTCGCGCTGCTCCCACGGCGTGACCTCGTCCCCGGCCGAACCGGTCGCCGCGCACCAGCTGGTGAAGCGCCGCAGCTCGCTCTCCTTGAGCTTGACCAGGCACGCCTTGAGCGGGTCGCCGAGCAGCCGCTCGGCGCGGCCGGCGCGGAAGGCGGCCAGCGACTCGGCCAGCGACTGCGGCACCAGCTCCGGCGCCGCGCCCGCCGCCCGGGGCACGCGCCCGGTGTCGGCCGTGCCGGCCAGCCCCTCCAGGCCCGCGAACAGCTGCCCGGCGATGGCCAGGTACGGGTTGGCGCACGGCTCCGCGCCGCGGTTCTCGATGTGCGCGCCGGCGCCGCCGCCGACCATGCGCAGCATGGCGCTGCGGTCCTCCCGGTTCCAGTCGACCCGGGTGGGCGCCAGGGTATGGCGCGGGCCGAGCCGCCGGTAGCCGTTGACCGTGGGCACCGACAGCAGGAACAGCTCCCGGCTCCAGGCCAGCAGCCCGTCCGCGTACGCCTTGGTCTGCGGCGACAGGTCGCCGGCCGGGCCCTCGGCGGCGAACAGGCCCCGGCCGGTCGCGGTCTCCCGCACGGACTGGTGCAGGTGCCAGCCGCTGGGGTCGAAGGAGTCCAGCAGCGGCAGTGACATGAAGGAGGCGTGGTGGCCGCGCCGCGCGCAGAACCGCTTGGTGGCGGTGCGGAACAGCAGCATCGCGTCGGCGGTGTCGAGCGCGGACATCGGGCTGAAGGTGCACTCGACCTGGCCGGGGCCCGACTCGTGCTCCACCGAGCGCAGCGGCAGCCCCAGTTCGAGCAGGTGCAGCGCGAGCGGGTCGGTGATCGGGGCGACGGAGTCGTAGCGGGCGTCCAGGTTGAACTGGTAGCCGGCGTTGACGGCCGCGGCGCGCGGCGCCTCGCCCTGGCGGCCGAACCCGTTGCCCGCGTTGCCCGGGGCGCCGTCGAGCAGGCGGGTGAGGTACCACTCGACCTCCAGCCCGACCACCGGCGCATACCCCTGCTCGGCGTACGCGGCCTGCGTGCGGCGCAGCACCGCCCGCGAGGACAGCGGGTGCGGGGTGCCGTCGCGCAGGTACTCGTCGCCGATCACCCAGGCCGTGCGCGGCCCGTCGCCGGGCAGCAGCTGGAAGGTCAGCGGGTCGGGCACCAGGATGAAGTTGCCCGCGCCGGCGATCTCCGCCACGCCGATGCCGGGCTCGCCGAGGAAGTCCACCGCGACCGCGTGGCCGGTGTCGAAGACGAAGGGCCCGGGGCTGAAGTTCATGCCGTGGCGCAGCACCGAGCGGAAGGCGTCCGCGGTGAGCGTCTTGGACCGGGCCAGGCCGTGCGGGTCGGGGAAGACCAGCCGGACGAGGTCGACCTCCCCGAGGCGGGCCTCGATCCGTTCGGCGACGGCGGACTGCTCATCGCTCCACAGCCCGTGGGCGGCGACGAAGCACGGGCTTCCGACGCTGTCCTCGGCGGACACGGAGCGCCAAGACCGGGTGTACACGGTTCACAGGGTCCTTTCGGTGGCGGCCACCAGTTCGTGCGGCGCGCGGGGCGGGGGGAGCTGTCCGAGGGCCGACTCCAGCCGGCGGGCCGCCTCGATCACCGGCTCGTCGGCCCCGAAGGCGCCGACGAGCTGGACACCGACCGGCAGCCCGGCGCGGGTCAGCCCGGCCGGCAGGGTGAGGGCGGGCTGACCGGTCAGGTTGAACGGGTAGGTGGCCGGCGACCACGCCAGCCACAGCAGGTCACGGGGGTCGGCGGCCCACGTCGGCGCGATGGCGCCCGCCTCGAACGGCTCGACGGGCACCGTGGCCATGGCCAGCAGCTCGTGGCGGGCCATGACCGCGCGCAGCCGGACCCGGGTGCGCTGCCGCACCTCCTCGGCGCGCAGCACCGCCGCGCCGGTCAGGCGCCGCCCGTAGCGGACCACCTCCAGCCGGCCCGGGTCGCACAGCTCCTCGTCCCGCGCCGCCGTGCCGGCCGCCTCGGCGGCGGCCAGGATGTCGACCAGGGCCGGGTACAGGTCGGTGCACCGCACCTCCACCGGCTCGACGAGGTAGCCCAGTTCGGCCAGCGCGGACCGGGCCCGCTCCGCGACCCGGCGGACCTCGTCGCTGGTGCCGTCCCACTCGATCCAGCCGACGCGCCGGGCGGCGCCCCGCGGGGGCGCCTCGATCGAGCCGAGCCCGGAGTCGGGGTCGCCGGGGTGCGGGCCGCCGGCCGCGGCGGCCAGCGCGGCGGCCTCGGCCACCCCGCGGGCCAGCGTGCCCTGGTGGGACAGCCGGTCCGCGCAGCCGGGCACGTAGGGGATCAGCCCGTACGACGGCTTGTAGCCGACCACGCCGCAGAACGCCGCGGGGATGCGGACCGAGCCGGCCCCGTCGGTGCCGAGCGCGCCGTCGCCGAGCCCGGTGGCCACCGCCGCCGCCGCGCCGCCGCTGGAGCCGCCGGCCGTCCGCGCCGGGTCGTACGGGTTGCCGGTCGGCGGCGCGACCCGGCTGACCGTCGACGCGCTCCAGCCGTACTCGGAGGTGGTCGTCTTGCCGATGACGATCGCGCCCGCCGCCCGCAGCCGCGCGACGGCCGGGGCGTCGGCGCGCTCCCGCCGGTTGGCCAGGAAGGAGCCGCGGGCGGTGGGCAGGTCGCGGGTCTGGAGCAGGTCCTTCACCGAGACCGTGACGCCCAGCAGCGGCGCCCCCGTCCAGGCGTCGGCGCCGCGCTCGGCGATGCGCAGGTCGGCGGCCTCGGCGGCGCGTAGCGCCTCCTGCCCGGCCACCGCGACGAACGCGCCCAGGGTGTCGCGCTCGTGCGCGGCCGCCAGGACCGAGCCGACGTGCTCCACGACGGTGGTCTCGCCCCTGCGCAGCCGGTCCTTGAGGGCGCCGAACGCCTCGGCGGCGGTCATCGGACGGCGCCCGCGGGGTCGGACAGCGCGGCGCCGCTGCCGGCCGGGCCGGCGATCGTCCGCCAGTGCCACCCGGCGTCGAAGGACGTCACCGCCAACGGCACGCCCTTCGCGACGAGTCGGGCGGCCAGTCCGGTCGCGCGGGCGAGCAGGCCCGACACCCGGTGGGCGACCAGCAGGTCCTCCTCGTCGAACGGGGCGCCCGCGCAGCGCAGCAGCCGCAGGTCGATGAAGCCGTTGAAGACCCGGCCGCCCACCTCGACCGCCTGCGGCGAGCGGATGGAGAAGCGGACCTTGTTGGTGACGTGCCCGTGGTGGTGCTGGTCGGAGAAGAACGCGACGTCGGGAACGGTGGGCGGCACGAAGTGGTCGCGGGCCACCACCGCCGGGTCCCGGGGGAGGTTGCCGGGCACGAAGTGCCAGGAGTTGTACTGCATGCGCGAGGACATCGCCCAGGCCGCGTCCGCGAGCGTCGCGGCCGAGCCGCCGAAGTGGGCGCGGGCCTGCTCCCGCGGCACCACGCAGCAGAAGTAGCGGGTGATGTCCCAGTCGCAGATCTCCGCCCAGCGCTCCTCGCGCATCCGCTCCACGAGGTCGGGCAGCGACCGCATCCCGCGGCTCATCGCGAAGTCGGCACGGAACTCCTCGGCGCAGGCGGCCACCGTCTCGTACAGCAGCGACTCCAGGCCGGTGGCGAAGGAGCCGTGCGGTTCGGCCAGCCACAGCGGGCCCGCCCCGCCGGGCAGGCCCAGCTCGCCGAGGCTCGCGCCGGCCAGCGGCAGCCGCCCGGCCAGGCGGGCGGCCAGCCGCGCGTCGCGCTCGCGCACCGCGTCGGTGTCGGCGCCCACGCGCTCGATCTTGTGCATCAGCGGGCCGTGGATCTCGCGGTAGAGCCGTGCGGTGCCGAGCAGTTGGCGGCGGCGGGCGCCCAGCGCCTCGGCGAGCGCGGCCAGGTCCGCCACCCGGTGCGAGGCGGCCGCGGCGACGGGTGTGCCGCCGGGGACGGCTTCGTAGGCCACCCGGACCCGCTCCAGCATCGCCGCGACGTGGTCCAGGCCGAGCTGGGTGCCGTTGGCCTCCTCGACGCGGCCGAAGCCGGCCGAGCGGATCAGCAGCGTCAGCGCGATCAGCATCTGCACGTCGCTGTCCGACCACAGCTCCAGCGGCAGGCCCTTCAGGCCGCTGAGCACGCAGTCGGGGTGGCCCGGCCACAGGGTCTTGCCGGTGATGGTGTTCTGGTCGCGGAAGTTGGTGTACCTGCGGTCGTCCTGGTACAGCACGAACGGGGCGGTGCGCAGGGCCGCCTCCCTCGCCTGCTCGACCAGTTCGTCACGGCCCTTGCCGCCCTGCCGGTCCAGCCAGCCGCGGCAGTCCGCCAGGGTCCGGGCGGTGCGGACGGCGGCCCGGTCCAGCCGGTCCTGGTAGGCGTCGGCGGCCTGCCGCGACCACGGCACCCGCAGCACCCCGCCGACCAGTTCGGAGCGGTCGAGCGGCCCCTGCGCCGGGGCGCGCAGCACCACCCGGCCGCCCTTGGTCAGGCCCAACTCGCCGAGGAAGACCGGCTCGTCGGCGGCAGCGCCGGTGCCGGTGCCGGTGCCGGTGCCGTTGCC
Organism: Actinacidiphila sp. bgisy145; assembly: GCF_057708125.1. Classification (NCBI taxonomy): domain Bacteria; kingdom Bacillati; phylum Actinomycetota; class Actinomycetes; order Kitasatosporales; family Streptomycetaceae; genus Actinacidiphila; species Actinacidiphila sp. bgisy145. Next base: position 18,199 of record NZ_JBYIRL010000052.1, on the reverse strand, counting down.
GGTGTCGGTCTCCGCGTCGGTGGCGGTGGCGGGGACGGGGACGGTCGGGGCGTCCGGGGCGTCCGGGTCGGGCGTCCGCCAGGTCAGCCCCCACAGGGCCATGACCGCGGCCTCGTCGGAGGTGCTCAGCGCCCGCAGCTGGACGTCCGGCGGCACGTGCCCGTCGAGGCCGAGCAGGACCTCCACCGCCGCCCGCGGGCCGGCCGCCGTCCGCGCCCGCTCCCACACCCGGCCGAGCAGCCCGGGGAAGCCCGCGGCCGCCTCGCGTGTCCGGTCCGGGCCGGCGGCGGCGCCCGCGGGCGTGCCGAGCCGGCTGGGGCGGCGGCTGATCCGCTTCCTCGCGTTGGCCGCGCGGCGGCTGCCGCGCTCCGGCGACCCGCTCACCGGGTCGCCGCGGGGAACTCGACGAGGTTCCACAGGCTGTCGTCGGACGGCTTCCAGTCCTCGTCGACGTAGATGCAGTCCACCGGGCACTCCAGCACGCAGGCGGGGCAGCCCGAGCACAGCTCCGGGATGATCACCACGTCCAGGCCGCGGTCCACGATGGCGCCGAACTCCGCCGGACAGCCGCGCAGACAACTGTCGCAGGTGATGCACTCGGTGGTCTCGATACGGCGCGGCGGCTTCCGCCAGTTGCTGCTGCGAGTCCGCGCGGCGATCCGCTCGGATCGGGCGGACCGGTCCGCCGGCAGTGCGTTCTCGCTCACGGGCACTCACCCTCCGGGTCACTTCGAGGTGTCCGTCACTGATGTCGACACATGCTTGCGGTGCCGTCTGGACCACGCGCGGAGCTTCGGTGGTGGCGGGCTCGACCGGCGTGTTCAACCGCCGCGGGCGCCGGTTGAACACCGCGCGGCGCGGCTACCGTCGCCGTGGCGGCGCGCCGCGGCGACCGGCCCCGGCCGCGCGCGGCCCGGCCGACCGGCAGGGAACCGACGACGAAGAGGAGCACCCGCGATGCCCCTGACTGCGGCGCCCAAGCTCATGATGTTCCTGGCGTTTAGGAACGACGCCGAGGAAGCCCTCGACTTCTACACCTCGCTGTTCGAGAACTCCGCGGTGCACCGGGTGGTGCGGGCCCGCGCCGGGGAGGCCGGCTGGCCGGAGGGCGTGCTCCAGCACGCGCTGTTCACGCTCGGCGGCCAGTCGTTCATGTGCACCAACATGCCGCCGCCCGGCGCGAAGGGCTACGAACTGGCGTCCTGGGACGCGTACGCCTTCTCGCCCGCGACCGCGATCTACGTGCAGTGCGACACCGCGGCGGAGTTCGACCGCTACCACGACGCCCTGGCGGAGAAGGGCGAGGTCATCATGCCGGCCGACGCCTACGAGTTCAGCGCCCGGTTCGCGTGGCTGACCGACCGGTTCGGGGTGTCCTGGCGGCTGAACCTCGCCCCGTCCCGCCGCCCGCGCACCAGCTGACCACCCCCCTGCGTGGCGAGGGCCCGGTCCGCCCCGCGGCGGACCGGGCCCACGTCGTGCCGGGCCGCTCAGCCCCAGTCGCCGGCCACCTGCTTGGTGGTGACGTTCAGGCGGTTGAAGAAGTTGGTCAGCGCGATCATCAGGACCAGGGCGGACAGCCCCTTCTCGTCGAAGTGCTCGGCGGCCGCGTCCCAGATCTCGTCCGGCACCTGGTCGCCGCGGTCCGACAGCCGGGTCGCGTGCTCGGCCAGCGCCAGCGCGGCCCGCTCGGCCTCGGTGAAGTACGGCGTCTCCCGCCAGGCGGCGACCGCGAACAGTCGCTCCTCGGTCTCACCGCCCTTGCGGGCGCCGCGCGAGCCGGAGTCGACGCACGGGCCGCACCCGTTGATCTGGCTGGCCCGCAGGTGCACCAGGTCGAGGGTCGTCTTCGGCACACCGCCGGAGTAGATCGCCTTGTACAGGTCCTGGATGGGCTGTGTGGCGTTGAGGACCACCGCGGGGTTGGTCAGGCGCGCTTCCATGTTCATCCCTTTCTACGGGAACGCAAGCGGCGCACGCTCGGCGGCGTGCGCCACTTCTACGACGAGCGGCGGCGGGCGAGTGTGACACCGCGCCGGCGGCGGAGCGGGGCCCGTCACACGCGGACGGCCCCGTTCGTCACAGTTGTGCGGGCCCCGGGCGCGAAGATGGACCCGGCGGCGGTCACGCACCGGCGGACGGCGAAGGGGAACGACGGTGGCCATGGACGACAACGACGAGCTCGCGCGCGCCTTCGAGGAGAAGCGCCCCCGGCTGCACGCGGTGGCGCAGCGCATGCTCGGCTCCACCGACGAGGCTGAGGACGCCGTGCAGGAGGCGTGGATCAGGCTGCACCGCAGCGACGCGGACGCGGTGGAGAACCTGGACGGCTGGCTGACCACGGTCGTCGGCCGGGTCTGCCTGGACATGCTGCGGGCCCGCAGCCGCCGCGAGGAGTTCTTCGAGGAGCACACCGAGGCGGCCGCGCCGGTGCCCACCGAGGAGAACGCCGACCCCGAGCAGGAGGCGGTGCTCGCCGACTCGGTCGGCCTGGCGCTGTCGGTGATCCTCGACACGCTCGACCCCGACGAGCGGCTCGCGTTCGTGCTGCACGACATGTTCGCGGTGCCGTTCGCGGACATCGCCCAGGTCATCGGGCGTAGCCCGGGAGCGACCCGGCAGCTGGCCAGCCGGGCCCGGCGGCGGGTGCACGGGGCCTCCCCGATGCACGACCTGCGCCGCCAGCACGAGGTGGTGGACGCCTTCCTGACCGCCGCGCGCAGCGGCGATTTCGACCGGCTGCTGACGCTGCTCGCGCCGGACGTCACCATGCACGCCGACGACACCGCCGTACGGATCGGCGCCGCCCCGATGACGCACGGCGCCCGCGGTGTGGCGGGCATCTTCTCCGGCGGCGCCGAGGCCGCCCGGGTGGCGCTCATCGACACCAGCGTGGGCGCGGTGTGGAAGGCGAAGAAGCGGGTGGTCGTGGCGTTCGACTTCACCATCACCGACGGCCTGATCACCGCCATCGACCTGGTGGGCGACCCCGACCGGCTCCAGGAGCTGGACATCGTGGTGCTGGGCGACTGACACCGCTCGCCGCCTACCGGCCCACCGGTCGACTTCGGCTGGGCGGTGCGCCGCTCCCGGGGTCCCACGGGCGCACGGCCCCGCGGTCCTACGGGCGCTGTGCCGCGGCCGGGAGCAGGCACTCCTCGGCGAAGGCCAGCGCCCGCAGGTGGTAGGCGCGGGCCGCCCAGCCCAGGCTGATGTTGTGGCCCGCGCCCGGCTGCCGGTCCACCAGCACCCGCCCGGCCGCGCCGAACGCCGCCGCGAGTTCGGCCAGGTCCGCGTCCTGGTGCCGCCACAGCAGCTCGTGCTCGGCGAAGGTGAAGCGCACCGGTACCCGTACCCGCGGCGCCAGCCGCGCCAAGGACGCGGGCCAGCCGGCGAGTTCGGCCGCCTCCCGGGCCGGCATCGGGGCGAGAAGGCCCGCGCAGGCCCGGAAGGCGCCCGGCGGGTAGAGCCGCAGCGGCCCCCAGCTCAGCCGCCGCCCGCCCGGGCCGGTGAACGGCACCGCCGCCCCGCCGGGCGCGGCGTACCGCAGGCCGCAGCCCGAGACGTCCACGCCCAGCAGGCGGTCGCCGTCCTCGGCACCGGCCGCCCACGCCAGCGCCGGCTTGGCGCCGAAGGAGTGGCCCAGCAGCAGCACCCCGGCGCCCACCGGGTGGGTGCGGGTGTATCCGGCGACGGCCGCCCGCAGCACCGCGGCCTGCTCGGCCACCCCCATCCCCGCCGGGAGCGCCCCGGCCGACCTGCCGTAGCCGGGCCGGTCCACCGCGAGCACCGCATACCCCAGGTCCGCCCCGAGCCGCAGCAGCGACAGGCCCGGCCGTACCCGGGTGTCGAAGTAGCCCGCGGTCATGCCGCCGCCGTGCACCGCCACGACCAGCGCCCTGGGGGCGCCGGACGGTTCGCCCAGCAGCCCGGACAGCGTGACCCCGGCGCCTTCCAGGACGACGGGCCGGACCGGGCCGGCCGCGGCCACTACGCGGCGCGCCCGGCGCCGAACCAGCGGCCGAGCGCGGCCGCCAGCCCGTCGGGCGCGCCCTCGCCGGTCCACGCCACGTGCCCGTCCGGGCGGACCAGCACCGCCGCCAGCCCGGCCAGCGGGTCCGCGGTGCCCTCGACCGGTTTGGCGGCGGCGGTCACCACGTCGACGCGGTCGGACCAGGCAGCGGCGGCGGCACGCAGTACGGCGCTGTCGGCCAGGTCGAACAGCACGCCCCGCCCCGGGCGCAGCGGGCGGAAGGTGTCGCTCTCGCCGCCGGCCCCGCTCAGCGGCCGCTTGGGCAGCCGGCGCCCGAGCAGCGGGTGCGGCGGGTGCGCCTCTCCGGTGCCGTCCGCCGCGATGCCGCCGGGGCCGCCCGGGCCGCCGGGATCGTCGGGGGCGTCGCCGAGGTCGTAGCGGATGTCGAGGTGGCTGACGATCCCGGCCAGGTGCTGCCGGACCGCCTCGTGCGCGAGCAGTTCGGTGAACAGCGCGCGCAGCGAGTCCGACTGCTCGCCGCCGAGGAAGACGACGCCCTGTGCGTGGGTGTTCATCATCAGCCGCTCGCCGACCGCGTGCCGCTCGTCGTGGTAGCTGTCGAGCAGGCCGGCCGGCGCGGTGCCGCGGACGGTGGCGGCGAGCTTCCAGCCGAGGTTGGCCGCGTCCTGCACCCCCGTGCTCAACCCCTGGCCGCCGGCCGGGAGATGGACGTGCGCGGCGTCCCCGGCCAGCAGCACCCGGCCGCGCCGGTACTGCCCGGCCAGCCGGCTGGCGTCGCTGAAGGAGCTGACCCACTCGGCGCTGCCGCCGCTGATGTCCTCGCCGGTGATGCGCTGCCAGGCGGCGGCGACCTCGGCGAAGGTGACGTCGTCGGCACGCTCGCGGGCCGGGGTGCCGTGCGGGCAGACGATGATCCGGTCGACGCCCTCCTTCAGCGGCGCGGCCATCACCATGCCGTGCGGGAGGCGTTCGCCCAAAAACCGGGGGCGCAGCCCGCAGCCGACGACGTCGGCCAGGTACATCGCGCGGGTGGCGGGCAGCCCGGGGAAGTCGAAGCCGGCCGCCTTGCGGACCCGGCTCTGCCCCCCGTCGCAGCCCACGAGGTAGGAGGCGCGCAGCCGGCCGGCGCCCTGCGGGGTGCTGACGAGCGCCTCGACGGTGTCGCCGTCGAGGAAGCCGTCGGCCAGGCCGGTGACCTCCCAGCCGCGCCGGATGTCCGCGCCGAGCGCGCGCGCCCACGCCTCCAAAACGGCCTCGGTCTCGTTCTGGGGGATGCCGCGGGCGCCGAAGTGGGCGCCCGGCAGGGCGGTGTAGTCGAACTGCACGCCGCCGAAGTGCCCCATGGGGCTGGTCGCGAGCGTCTCGCCCTGTCCGAAGGCCGGCAGCAGCCCGCGCTGGTCGAACACCTCCATGGCGCGGGCGGTGAAGCCCAGCCCCCGGGACTGGCCGGACGGCTCGGCCAGCTTGTCGATGACGATGACGCGGGCGCCGCCCAGGCGCAGTTCGCCCGCGAGCATCAGCCCTGTCGGTCCGGCGCCGACCACGACGACGTCGGTGTCCACCACGGACTGTGCCATGGCTGTCCTCCCTCTTCTCGTCCGTTCCCGCTCCGGTCGGTGCGGTGCTGGGCCGGGTCCGGCACATCCCGCCCCCATGGCCAGGGGCATGGGAGCGCCCCCGGCCGGCGGGGGCCGGCAGGCACGCTCTCCCCCTGCCTCCGGCGAAAGGTGCCGCCGGCGTTGCTGGCCGTCGGTACGGCCCGCTGCGCTCTGTTCCCCAGAGCCTCGCCTGGGAGGGACCCCCACCCTCCGCCTTGCGATCGGGGGGACCTCCCAAGCCGGAGGCCATGGGGGGAGCACCGGGCCCCGTCGGCCCCCGCCCTTTGGGCGGGACGACGCTAGGTGTCGGACACGGCCCTGACGGCCGCGCCCGCACGGGGGCGCACGTGCGGGCGGCGGGGCGCGCCGAACCAGCGGCCGAGCGCGGCGTCCAAGCCGTCGCCGTCCCCGTTGCCGTCGCCGTCCTGTGCGCCGCCGACCCACACGACGTGGCCGTCCGGGCGCACCGCCACGGCCGCGACCCCGTCCCAGGTGCCCTGCTCGTCCCGCGCCGGCTCGGCCGTGACGAGGTCGACCCGGTCGTCCCAGCGCGCCCCGGCGGCCGGCGGCGGCGCCCCCAGGCCGAGCAGCAGTCCCCGCCCGGACCTGAGCAGTTCGAAGGTGGTGCACACGGCGCCGCCGACCCGCAGCCGGGCGTACGGCAGCCGCGCGCCGACCAGCGGATGGCCGCCGCCGCAAGTGGCGTAGCGGATGTCGAGGCCGCTGACCATCCCGGCGAGCCGGGCGCGCGCCGGCTCCTCGGCGAGCAGTTCGGCCAGCACCGCGCGCACCGGCTCCACCTCCGCCCCACCCAGCAGCAGCGCCACCTGAGCACGGATGTTGCCGAGCACGGCGGCGCCGACGGCGTGGCGTTCCAGGTGGTAGGTGTCGAGCAGCCCCGCGGGCGCCTCGCCGCGGACGGTGGCGGCGAGTTTCCAGCCGAGGTTGAAGGCGTCCTGGAGGCCGAGGTTGAGGGCCTGTCCGCCGGTGGGCATCTGCCGGTGCGCGGCGTCGCCCGCGTACAGCACCCGGCCGTGCCGGTACTGGGCCAGCAGCCTGCTCTCGTCGTCGAAGTGGTTGACCCACAGCGGCTTGCCGCCCCCGATGTCCTCGCCGGTGACCCGCTGCCAGGCCGCGGCGACCTCCTCGTACCGCACCGGGCCGGTGCGGGTGCGGGCCGCGCTGCCGAACTCGTGCACCATCACCCGGGTCACGCCGTCGGCCCGGCGGGCGGCGATGGCCAGGCCGCGCGGCAGCCGCTGGAAGCGCCGGTCGGGGATGTCGAGGCCGTCGACGTCGGCGCGCAGCAGTTCGCGGGCGGCGCCGTGGCCGGGGAAGTCCGCCCCGGTCAGCTGCCGCACGGTGGAGTCCTGCCCGTCGCAGGCGACCAGGTGGCTGCCGCGCAGCCGCACCGGCCGCCCGTCGCGCCCGACGGCCTCCACCTCGACCGCGTCCGGGTCCTGGGCCAGGTCGATCAGCCGCAGCCGGTGCCCGCAGCGGATGTCGGCGCCCAGCGACAGCGCCCACTCCTCCAGCACCGACTCGGTCCTGGTCTGCGGCACCTTCCACTGGCCCGGATACGGCGAGGGCAGCGTCAGGTCCAGCGGCACCCCACCGAAGTGGCCGCGCGGCTCGTTCGGCGGGGTGCCGAGGTCCGGCAGCAGGCCGCGGCTGTCGAGGATCTCCATGGTGCGGGCGTGCAGCGTCGAGGCCCGCGACTCGGTGCTGGGCCGGTGGCGCTGCTCGACGACGGCCACCCGCACGCCGCGCAGGGCCAGTTCGGCGGAGAGCATCAGGCCGGCCGGCCCGGCGCCCACCACGATGACCTCGGTCCGCGTCGTGCGCGGGGCGGCCATCTCAGCTCTTCCGTTCCGCGTAGTCCTTGGCGTGGCCCAGCGTGGCGCGGCTGTTGGTGCTCAGCGCGTCGTGCACGTAGGCCCGGGCGTCCGCGACGGTGGCCTGCGCGCCCAGGATCGCGGCGATGTTGGCGGTGTTGATCGACACCGTGTGCTGCGAGCCGGCCTCGGTGGTGCCCCGGCCGGTGTCGGTGAACGTCCACAGGCCGGTGTGCAGCGTCATCAGCGCGGGCAGCGTGACCTGCTTGTACGCGATCCGGTCCGGTGCGAACGCCACCCGGTAGGACTTGGTGGTGTGCACCGAGCCGTCCTTGGCGCGGGTGTCCATCTCCAGGGTCTGCAACCCCGGGGAGGGCTCGCCGAAGCGGACGGTGGCCACGTGCGGCAGCCGCTCGGGCCACCGGGCGGCGTCGTTGACGAAGTCGAAGACGTCCTTGGCGGCGCCCTCGACCTCGACGGTGTCGGTGAAGGAGAAGACCAGGTCCTGTGCCTCGGCGGCGTGCACCCGCTCGACGTTCTCCTTCAGCGCGGCCAGCTCCGAGGTGCTGTTGGTGTCCACCGCCCGGTCGATCCACCGCAGCGACTCCGGGTCGTCGCCGACCGCCCGGTAGTCGTGCAGCAGCCGGACCCGCGCGGCGGCCCCGTCCAGCGGCTCGACGATCCAGGTGCCGCCCATCGCGGCCACCGGCGGGGTGCTGACCTCCTGCCGGAAGGTGATGCGCAGCGCGTCGGGGTCCAGGGTGCGGCGCGACGTCCAGTTCTTGGCCTCGCCGTTCGCGGTGGCCCAGATGCGGATGCGCTCGGTGCCGTGGCCGGTGTCCTCCTGCTCGACGTGGATGGTGGGCGGGAAGATCTGCGGCCAGTGGCGCACGTCCGCCAGCAGCCGGTAGACGGTGGCCGCGGGCGCGGCGATGGTGGTCTCGTGCTCGACCTCGCGTGTCGTCACGGGCACTGCTCCTTGTCCGGTCCTCGTCCGCTGTCCGGACGGTGGTCAGAAGTTGCCGAGGCCGCCGCAGACGTTGAGCGCCTGCGAGGTGATGGAGGCGGCGGTGTCGGAGGCCAGGTAGCCGATGAGGCCGGCGACCTCCTCGGGGGTGCTGTAGCGGCCGAGCGGGATCTTCGCCTGGAACTTCGCCAGGATCGCCTCCTCGCTGGTGGCGTAGGCGGCGGCGTACCCCTGCCGGACCCGCTGCGCCATGGGCGTCTCCACGTATCCCGGGCAGACCGCGTTGACGGTGATGCCGGTGGGCGCCAGCTCGTTGCCGAGCGCCTTGGTGAAGCCGACGACGCCGTGCTTGGAGGCGGAGTACGGGGCGCCCAGCACGACGCCCTGCTTGCCCGCGGTGGAGGCGACGTTGATGATGCGGCCGTGGCCGCGCTCCCGCATGCCGCCGGTGGTCAGCACCTCGCGGCTCATCCGGAAGACGCTGGTGAGGTTGGTGTCGATGACGTCGTGCCACAGGTCGTCGGCGATCTCCGCGGTGACCCCGCCGCCGGACCGGCCGGCGTTGTTGACCAGCACGTCGATCCGGCCGTAGGTGTCGACCGCGGCCTGTACGAAGGCGGCGACCGAGGCGCCGTCGCGGACGTCGAGCACCTGGCCGGCGGCCTCCCAGCCGTCGGCGCGCAGGGACTTGACGGTCGTCTCGACGTCGGAGCCGGTACGCGCGCCGAGGAACACCCGGTGCCCCTGCGCGGCCAGCAGCCGGGCGGTCGCCAGGCCGATGCCGCTGGTGGCACCCGAGACGAGCGCGACACGGGAAGTGGACTGTGCCATGGCGTGGGTCCTCTCAGGCGGCGCGGCCGGCGGCCAGCAGCTCGTTGACGGTGCTGATCAGCTCGCGGGGGGTCAGGGCGTCGGTGAGGATCTCGTCGTCGAGCGCGATGCCGTACTCGCGCTCGATGCAGCCGCCCGTCTCCAGCAGCGCCAGCGACTCGTAGCCCAGCTCCTCGAAGGTGGTGTCGAGGATGTCCTCGTCCAGGTCGAGGCCCTCCTCGGCGCCGGCGGCCTTCAGGAGGATGTGCTTGAGGTCCTCGAAGGTGAACTGGCGGTCCGTCATGTCGATATGTCTCCTTCGTCTCGGGGTGGCAGGGCCGGCGGCCCGGCCGCTCAGGCCGCGGCGCGCACCACCACGGCGGAGTTGAAGCCGCCGTGGCCGCGGGCCACCACCAGTGCGGTGCGCAGCCGCGCGGCCCGCGGCTGGTGCAGCACCAGGTCCAGGTCGTACTGCGGGCAGGGGTCCACATGGACGGTGGGCGGGATGACCCCGGCGCGGATGGCCAGCAGCGCGCAGGCGACGTCCAGCGGCCCGGCGCCGGAGTACAGCCGGCCGGTCATCGTCTTGGGCACGGTCACCGGGACCGCGCCGGACCCGAAGACCGCGCTGATCGCCTCGGCCTCGGCGCGGTCCAGCTCCGGCACACCCGCGCCGTCGGCGAAGACCACGTCCACCTCGCCCGGCGCGGTGCCCGCGTCCTGAAGCGCGACACCGATCGCGGTGCGCAGGGTGGGGCCCCGGCCGCTGCCGGGCGGCGGGTCGAACGTCGTGCCATACCCGGCGATCTCGCCGTACACCCGCGCGCCGCGCGCCGCGGCCGCCGCGGCGGACTCCAGGACCAGGATCGCCCCGCCCTCGCCCGGCACATAGCCGTGCGCGTCGCGGTCGAACGGCGTGTACGCGCGGGTGGGTTCGTCACTGGTGGCCAGCCGCCCGCCGGCCAGCTGCGCCACCCAGCCCCACGGGCACAGCGACGCGTCCACCGCGCCGCTCACCACCAGCGGCGTGCCCTTGCGCACCAGCCGTCTGGCCTGCGCCAGCGCGTCCAGGCCGCCGGCCTGGTCGCTCACCACGACCCCGCTGGGCCCCTTCATCCCGTGCCGGATGGAGATCTGGCCGCTGTTGACCGCGTAGAACCAGGCGAACGACTGGTAGGCCGAGACGAACTGGCTGCCCCGCGACCACAGTTTGCGCAGCTCGCCCTGGCCGAACTCGAAGCCGCCCGCGTGGCTGGCGGTCACCACCCCCATGTCCAGCGGGTCGAACGACGCCGGGTCCACCCCGGCGTCCGCCAGCGCCCAGTCCGCCGCCGCCAGCGACAGCCGGGTGACCCGGTCGGTCTGCGGCAGCAGCCGGCCCGGCAGGTGGTCGGCGGCCTCGAAGCCCGGTATCTCCCCGGCCAGCTGCGCCGGGTAGCCCGACGGGTCGAACCGCGTGATGCGGCCGATGCCGCTCTTCCCGCCGCGGGTGGCCGCCCAGTAGTCCGCGGCGCCCAGCCCGTTCGGGGCGGCGACGCCCATCCCGGTGACCACGACCGACGTCATACGGTGCTCCTTCGCGCGCCGGTGAGCACCATGGCGCTCTGGAACCCGCCGAAGCCGCTGCCCACCGTCAGCACCGAGCCGACCGGCTGCTCGCGTGCCGTCAGCGGCACATAGTCCAGGTCGCACTCCGGGTCGGGGGTGTGCAGGTTGGCGGTGGGCGGCACCACGTCGTGCTCCATCGCCAGCGCGCACGCGGCGATCTCGATGGAGCCGATGGCGCCCAGCGAGTGGCCCACCATCGACTTGATCGAGCTGATCGGCGTGCGGTACGCGTGCGCGCCCAGGCTCTTCTTGAACGCGGCGGTCTCGTGCCGGTCGTTCTGCCGGGTGCCGGAGCCGTGCGCGTTGACGTAGTCGATGTCCTCCGGCGCGGTCCTCGCCTCCTCCAGCGCGACCCGGATCGCCTCGGCCATCTCCGCGCCGTCCTTGCGCAACCCGGTCATGTGGTAGGCGTTGGAGCGGGTGGCGTAGCCGGCGACCTCGGCGTACACGTGCGCGCCGCGCCGCCGGGCGTGCTCCAGCTCCTCCAGTACGAAGAACGCCGAACCCTCGCCGAGCACGAAGCCGTTGCGGGTGCCGTCGAAGGGGCGCGAGGCGTGCTCCGGGTCGTCGTGCCGCGGGGTGGTCGCCTTGATCGCGTCGAAGCACGCCATCGTGATCGGCGAGATCGGGGCGTCCGCGGCCCCGGCCACCATGACGTCCACGGCGCCCTCGCGCACCAGCTCCACGCCGTAGCCCACGGCGTCGATACCCGAGGTGCACCCGGTGGAGACCACCGTCGCCGGCCCCTCGGCGCCCACCGCCCACGCCACCTCGGCGGCGAAGGAACTCGGCGCCAGGTAGTCGTACAGGTGCGGCACGGCGTAGCGGTGGTCGACCAGGTCCAGCCGGCCGCCGTCGCTGACCACGCGGTACTCCTCGTCGAGCCCCATGGTCGCGCCCACCGCGCTGCCGACGACCACCCCGACCCGGTGCGGCGCCAGCGCCGCCGGCTCGGCGCCGCTGTCGGCGACCGCGCCGCGCGCGGTGACCACGGCGAACTGCGCGGCGCGGTCCATCCGCCGCACCTCCTGCGGGCTGAGCCCGTACGCCAGCCCGTCGAAGTCGGCCTCGGCCGCCACCCGGGAGCGGAACGGCGACGGGTCGAAGAAGGTGATGCCGCGGGTGGCGGTGCGCCCCTCGCTGATCAGCGCCCAGAAGTCCGCCCGGCCCAGGCCGCCCGGGGCGAGCACCTCCAGCCCGGTGATGACGACCCGACGCCCCGTCATGCGCCGGCCTGCCAGTGGTAGAAGCGCGTGGCCATGGCGTCGGCGGGGGAGCGCCAGGTCGCCGGGTCGTAGGCGCCGATGAAGGGCTTCAGGTCCGCGCTGATCCCGACGAACCGCGGGTCGTCCTTGGCCGCCTCGATCCGCGGGCCGCCGTCGTCCGACGCGAAGTCCTGGAGGTGGAAGTACAGCCCGCGGTAGGCGAAGAGCTGCCTGCGCCGGGTCCCCATCCGGTGGGGCATGTCGGTCTCGTCGAACTCGCCGAACAGCCGCGCGACATCGCGGCTGGACTCGATGGCCATCCGGGCCACGATCAGCGTGCTGTGCATACCTGGCTCCTTGCGGTCGGCACGGGACGTTTCTGGGCGTTTCTGGGCGTTTCTGGGCGTTCACGGGGTGCGCGGGGGTGCGGGTGGGGTGCGCGGGGTGCGCGGGGCGGGCCGCCGCCGGGACCGGACGGGTGCGGCCCGGTCCCGGCGGGGGAGCGGCGCCGGGGGAGCGGCGCCGGGAAGCGCCGGTGCTACTCGCCGGCCGCGCGCGTCTGCACCACGCGGTAGCCGTTCCAGTCGCTCTCGGTCGTCAGCGCCGCCACGCGCGCCTCGGACTTCAGCCGGGCCTCGGACTTCTCCGCCTCAGGCGCCGCGCGGAAAGCGTCGTAGGCGTCCTTGCCGTCCCACTGCGAGTAGACGACGGCGAAGGGACCGTCCAGGAAGCGGGCCCGCAGCCCCTTGAAGACGCTGTGCGAGCGGTAGCCGGGCACGTCGGCCAGCCAGGCGCGGCCCTCGCCCAACTCGGTGACCAGGTCCTCGTGGTCGCCCTCGGCGACCTTGAAGATCTCGATCACGGTGTAGTCGTCGCGGTCGGGCGAGATCTCGGTGGTCGCGCCCTGCGCCGGGTGCCGGTGGGTGTAGACGATCCGGCACTGGAGCAGCCGGATCGAGGTGGTGATCTCCTGGAAGACCGGCATCGTGCGGTGCTTGAACTCCTCGCCCGCGTACCGCTTCTCCAGGTCCTCGCCGCTGCGCCACTGGATGAAGTTGGCGGTGCCGGGGCTCTCCTGCCCGGCGTGCACCGTGGAGGAGATCCAGCCCTCGTAGGCCGCGGCGTTGACGATCTTGCTCATCTCCTGGAGCAGCGTGTCCTGCTTCGCCGGCTCGTCGGTGGAGAAGAGGTTCAGCACGGTCAGGTAGTCGTCGGCAGGGGAGATTCGGGGCATGGCGTGGTCACTTCCTGGGAGAAGGGAGGAACAGTCGAAGAACGGGAAGGTGCGGGCGGGCGTGGGGAGGCGTGGGGAGGCGTGGGCAGGGCCGGCCGGCTCAGGCGCCGGGGCCGAACCAGCGCTCCAGGGCCTCGGGCAGCGCGCTGCCGTCCTGGTCGGGCGCGACCCACGCGACGTAGCCGTCCGGCCGCAGCAGCAGGGCCTCGACGTCGGGCAGGTGCGCGGCGCCCTCGGCCCGTACGGTGTCGACGCGGTCCGCCCACGGCTTGGCCGCGGTCGGCAGGGTGCCGTCGCCGCCGAGGTCGAGCAGCACGCCCCGGCCGGTGTGCAGCAGTTCGTGCACGCTCGTCCGCGGCCCGCCGCCGCCCGGTTCGCCGGTCAGCTCGCCGTCCGGGAGCCGCCGGCCGAGCAGCGGGTGGCCGCCCGGCCCGACGTCGTGCCGGATGTCGAGGCCGGTGACCATGCCGACGAGGCTGCGCTGCACCGACTCGAACCGGCTGAGTTCGGCGAAGACGTCGGTCAGCGGGGTGATCTCCTCGCCGCCGAGGTAAAGGGTGCGCTGGGCCAGGGTGTTGGTCAGGATGCGGGCGCCGACCGGGTGCCGCTCGGCGTGATACGTGTCGAGCAGCCCGTCCGGGGCCTGCCCGGCCAGGACGAGCGCCAGCTTCCAGCCGAGGTTCACCGCGTCCTGGACGCCCGCGCTCATGCCCTGGGCGCCGATCGGCAGGTGGACGTGCGCGGCGTCGCCCGCCACGAACACCCGGCCGCGCCGGTACTGCGCGGCCTGCCGGCTGATGTCGGTGGTCGAGCTGACCCACGACGGCTCGGCCGCGCCGATGTCCTCGCCCGACAGTTTCAGGAAGGCGGCGGCGACCTCCGCGAACGTGATCGGCTCGCGGCTCGCGCGCAGCGGCTCGTCGCGGTCGTAGTAGATGATCCGGCAGCGGTCCGGGCCGAGCGGCAGCACCATGACCATGCCGCCGGGGACGCGCTCGCCGGAGAACCGGGGCCGCAGCGGCACCCCGGAGATGTCGGCGAAGCGCAGCTCCACCGTCGGCTCCGTGCCGGGGAAGTCGATCCCGGCGCAGCGGCGTACGGTGCTGCGGGCGCCGTCGCAGCCCACCACGTACCGTGCGCGCAGCCGCCCGCCGTCGAAGGCGCCGCCGCCCGAGGTGTGCACGGTGACGCCGTCCGCGTCCTGCTCCAGGCCGGTGACCTCCACGGAGCGGTGCGTGACCGCGCCCTGTTCGGCCGCCCAGCCCGCGAGCACGGCCTCGGTGCGGGACTGCGGGATGCCGCGCGCACCGTAGGAGCCGCCGGGCAGCACCCGGTAGTCGAGCGGGACACCGCCGAAGTGGCCGACCGGGATGACGTCCACCCCGCCGAGCCGGGCCAGCAGCCCGCGCTGCCCGAACTCCTCGATGGTGCGCGCGGAGAAGCCGAGCGCACGTGACTGCCGCATCGGTTCGGCGAGCCGGTCGAGCACGGCCACGGAAATTCCGTGCAGCCCGAGTTCACCGGCGAGCATCAGTCCGGTAGGACCGGCGCCCACGACGATCACGTCCGCGTCATAATTGTCCATCGTCGCCCATCCGCCCTCTTCTGGTTGATGTCCCCATGAGTATGGGGAGCGCCGCATCGGGCGGTAAAGGGAGTTCAGGACAGGTCTTCTGCACGCCACTACAGAATTGCGCCGCCAATGTCAGATCTTCGCAGGCACACTTGGTCGGACCGGTCGCGGCGGACCATCCTCAGGCATGACCTCGACTCACGTGGAGAAATTCGCACCGGAAACCGCCGACGCCGCCGCGGTGGGCGCGCTGCTCGACCGCTACCTGGTGGCGCTCGACAGCGGAGAACTCGACGACCCGTGGGCGCACGGACTGTTCACCGCCGACGCCGTCGTCTCCTTTCCGATGAGCACCTACGAGGGAATAGTGGGGCTCGCGGAATGGCACCGCCACGCGCTGGAGAAATTCGCCCGCACCCAGCACCTGAATTCACCGGCGGTGGTGGACTGTTCCGGCGCGCAGGCGACGCTGCGCGCCGCGCTGGTCTCCACCCACGTTCACCACCCCGGCGACGAGCACGCCGCGCTGTTCGTCACCGGCACGTCGGTGGCCGGCCGGGCGCGCCGCACCCCGGCCGGCTGGAAGCTCACCCGCCTGTCGTTCGACCTGGTCTGGCGGCAGGGCAGCCCGGTCCCGCCCGCTCGCTGAGACCGGCGCCGCCCGGCAGGCGGGACGTTTCCCACCTGCCGGGCGGAGCTCAGCAGTTGAGGCTCAGCACCCGGTCCACCGCGATCTCGACGACCACCCGGCCCGGCGGGGCGGGCGGCGCCGACCAGTAGCGCTCCGCGTAGCGGCGCACCCCCTCGGCGACGCGCTCCGGGGCGTCGAGCACCTGGGCGCTGCCCTCCAGGGTGACCCAGCGGAAGCCGTCCACCTGGCAGAGCCCGACCCGGGCGCCGGGCGCGGCCAGCACGTTCCTGACCTTGCGGGTGGTGCGCACCGTCAGGACGCGGGCGAGCCGGGCCCGGGGGTCCCAGGTGAACCGCACCGGTGCCAGGTGGGGCGAGCCGTCCGGTCTCAGCGTGGTCAGCACGGCCGTGTGCGGCTGTGCGAGGAACGCGTCGACCGCGGACGTCACCGCCGTCGCGCGGCCGCGCCGCGGGGGGAGCGTCATCGTGTGGGATTCCCCTTCCGGTTTGCCGGAGCCCGGCCGCGCCGCGCTCCTCACACCGCTTCCTGCCGGCTCCTGAGCCGCTCGGCGAACTGGCTCCACTCCTTGCTGATGCTCTCGGCGATCGGCGCGATCACCCCGAGCCAGTGCGGCGGCACCGCGCCGATCAGCTCCTGCCACCGGTCCGGGTCGGACGCGTGGAAGGCCATCCACTGGAGGAACTCCTTGCCGCCCTCGGTGTAGCGCACGCACGGGTCGCTGGCCACCTTGGCGGACACCGCCGCCCAGCCCAGCGGGATGCCGGCGGGCTCCCGGCAGCGCTCCCGGGACACGTCCGGGTCGGGCAGGGCGCGTACGAGCGGTACGGCGGCGCGGTCCGGTGCTTCCGCAGGGTCCGCCGCCTCCGCCGCCTCCGCCGGGTCCGCCGGGTGCGGGGCGCGGTCCGCGTAGGGCGCGGCCGACGCGGAATCCGGCGGGCCGGCGGGCGCCCGGCCCCCGTCGGGCTCGGGCGGTGCCCCGCCGCGCAGCCGGGTCCTGACGTCGTGGACGGTGCCGACGGACACGTCCGTCTCCCGGGCGACCTCCCGCAGCGTGGCGTCCGGATGGTCCCGCAGGTAGGCCGCGGCCCTTCGCCGGCCCTCCCCGGCCACCACCGAGCGCAGCCGCCCGTCCCGGCCGAGCCGCTTGCCGCCGGGCGGCGCGGCGCCGGCCGTCCGGCCGCGCAGCGCCGCGACGGTCTTGCCGCTCAGCCCGGTGAGCCGGGCGATGGCGCGGTCGGACCAGTCGGGGTGGGCGGCGAGCACGCGCGCGGCACCGGCCATCCGGTCCGCGCGCGACAGCGGCAGCCCGTGCGCGCTGTTCGCGCGCATCGCCAGGACCAGCGCCTCGGCGTCGGTGCACTCCACGAAGCACGCGGAGATGCTGCGGTCGCCGCGGAGCTTGGCGGCCTCCAGCCGGTGCAGGCCGTCGATGACGCCCCAGCCGTTCCTGCGCACCAGGATCGGCGGCAGCTCCGCGTGGTCGGCGGCGTCGGCGAGGAGTTGGACGTGCGCGGGGTCCACCCCGCCCTGGCGCAGCCGCAGTTCGGGCGACAGGGCCCGTACCGGCAGCCGCTGCGCCGGCAGGTTCTCGACGGCCGGCAGGTCCGGGCCGCCGGAGCCGGCGCCTTTCGGGCCCGCGGCCGGTACGGCGCCGTGTCCCGCCCCCGCCGGTGCGCGGCCGCCCGCGATCGCCGTAGCCCGCCCGCCGTTGTCAGCCATCCGCACCGGCCCCCTTCTGTCGCAGTCCCCGACGAGCGTGCCAGCGGCGTCTCTAGCGGCGGTCGAGAGCCGGTTGACGGCCCGCCACCTGCGTGGGGCCGGTCATGCATGCGGTGAGGGTGGTGCCGTCGTGGGGGTCGAGCAGGATGAAGGAGCCGGTGTGGCGCGAGGCGGCGTAGGAGTCGAGCGGCAGGGGTTCGGCGGTGTGCAGCACGACCTGGCCGATGTCGTTGGCGGCCAGGCGGCCGGGGGCGGGGTGCGGCGCGAGGTCGTCGAGGCGGAGCCGGGAGGGGATGTCCCGGACGACCGCCTTGACGATGCGGGTGCCGTGCTTGAGCAGCACCCGCCGGCCGACGGTGAGCGGCCGGTCGGCGACGTGGCAGGCGGTGGCGGTGATGTCCTGGGTGGTGGCGGGGGCGTGGGCGGTCGGCGCGATCAGGTCGCCGCGGGAGACGTCCACGTCGTCGGTGAGCAGCAGCGTCACCGACTGGGGTGCGCGCGCGGTGTCCACGGGGGTGCCCAGCAGGTCGATGCCGCGGATACGGGAGGTGCGGCCGGAGGGCAGCACCGTGACCTCCTCGCCGACCGCGAACGCTCCCGAGGCGATCTGCCCGGCGTAGCCGCGGTAGTCGGGGTGCTCGGCGGTCTGCGGCCGGATCACGTACTGCACCGGCAGCCGGGCCGGGCCGGGCGCCGGGTCGTGGCCGACCTGCACGGTCTCCAGGTGCTCCAGGACGGTCGGTCCGCCGTACCAGTCCATGTTCGCCGACGGCTCGACCACGTTGTCCCCGGCGAGGGCGGAGATCGGGATGGCGGTGACGTCCGGGATGCCGAGGGAGTCGGCGTAGGCGGTGAACTCCTCGGCGATGGCGGCGAACACGGGTTCGGCGTGGTCGACGAGGTCCATCTTGTTGACGGCGAGGACGACGTGCGGCACGCGCAGCAGTGCGGCGACGGCGGCGTGGCGGCGGGTCTGTTCGACGACGCCGTTGCGGGCGTCGACC
>NZ_JBYIRL010000051.1:0-56154 GCF_057708125.1 Actinacidiphila sp. bgisy145 | reverse complement strand
CCCCCCCCCCCCCCCCCCCCCCCCCCCCCCCCCCCCCCCCCCCCCCCCCGGGCCGGGTGGCAGCCCGCGGAGGGTCAGAACTGCACGTCGGCGCAGGAGTAGAAGGCGTTGCCGGTGTCGGCGATGGTCCACACGCCGACGATGAGCTGCTTGCCGGTGTGCCCGGTCGGGATCGTGCCCTGGTGCACGACGGTGGCGGGCGGCTGGGCGCCGTTGTAGGGCACGGTCAGGAACGGGGTGGTGTCGATCTCGGACCGGGTCAGCGGCTTCGTGGGGTCGTAGCTGCTGTTGGTCAGGTAGTACGAGAAGTCGGTCGTGGAGTGCTGGGCGGTGAGCTTCCAGGTGAAGGTGTAGCTCTGGCCGCCGGTGACCTGGGTGGCGGGCCAGCCGCCGCCGCGCGGGTCGTCGAGCTGGGCGAAGCGGGAGTTGCCGCCGCTGCAGATGCTGCCGTCGGCGGGGCCGGCGGCGGGGAAGCCCTTGGGGCCCTCGACGCTCTGCGGTTCGTACTGGATGTCGCCGCAGTTGGTGACGGTGCCGGCGGCGCACAGGGCGGCGCGGCTGGGCGGGGTGCTGATGTAGCCGTGGCTGCTGGCGCTGCCGGTGCTCAGCGCGAAGGCGGACGCGACGCCGACGCCGACGACCGCGGTGGCGATCTTCTTGCGCATGGAGGACTCCTGAGGTGGGGGGCGGTCCAGGTCAGGTCTAGACCAAGCCGCACGCTAATCATGTCAACTGAGCATGTCCACATCAAAAACCGGCCAACTCGCCGATCGATTCCCGCCCAAGACCCGACAAACCGCGGCCGCCCGCCCCGCGAGGCAGCCGCACCGCGGCCGGCGGCCACGATCTGACGGGGTGTCAGCCTGCCAGCCGGGTCGCGATGTCCGCGAGGTGGCGCCCCTGGTACTCGGCCGCGTCCAGGGTCGCCTTGTCCGGCCCCTGCCCGCCGCCGCTGGCCCAGCTGGTGCCGTACGGGTTGCCGCCGGCCGGGAAGAGCACCGGGTCGGTGTAGCCGGGCGGCACGATCACGCAGCCCCAGTGGTAGAAGACGTTGTTCAGGGACAGCAGCGTGGACTCCAGGCCGCCGTGCGGGTTCATCGCCGAAGTGAAGCTGGTGGCGGGCTTGTTGTGGAAGACGCCCGCCTGCCACTGCGCGCCGGTCAGGTCGATGAACTGCTTGAGCTGGGAGGTGACGTTGCCGAAGCGGGTCGGGGTGCCGAAGGCGTAGGCGGTGGCCCACTCCAGGTCTTCGAGGGTCGCCTCGGGCACCGTGTCCTTGGTGGCGTCCACGTGGGCGCGCCAGGCCGGGTTGGCGTCGATGGCCGCGTCGGGGGCGAGTTCGGGGACCCGGCGCAGGCGCACCTCCGCGTCCCGGCGCTCGGCGCCCTTGGCCACGGCCTGGGCGAGTTGGTGGACGTTCCCGGTGGCGCTGTAGTAGATGACGGCAACTCGGACGGACACGCGCACATCTCCCGCTCGCTCGACAGTCTCTTCGGTGGTGCGTCAAACGGCCGGCGGGCGGCGCGCATCGCCGCACCCGCGCGGCCCCACGCCCCAACTCTCCGCGCCCGCCCCGCCCCCGGCCGCGACCGTCGGCCCGCGCCGCCCGTGGTTCACCCGGACGGACGCGACGCGTGGGCACGGGGCACGGGGCACGGGGACACGGGGGCACGGGGGGCGGGGGCACGGGTCCGCACGGGACGCGGGCGCAGCACCCGGAACACGGCCCGCTCCCGCACCCGCCCAGCGCACGAACACCCCGCACCCCAGGAGGCAGTGACACACCGCCGCATCACTCCCGCAACATTCGGCCCCCATGCTGGTCGTGATCAACAAGCGCCCTCCCGCGTACGCGGAGGTTCCGGACACCGGTCGGATCGGCGCTTCAGTCGGCGTGGGGCGGGGTAGATCCCTGACGCATCGACTGTCGTGCACCTGACATACGAGACATGGGTTCACCGGTCCTGGGGCGCTGCCGCACAAGTGGGGAGGGCGATGACACGCATGCGCGTGATCCGACGTACCAGAGGTGCCGCGGTCGCGGTGGCGCTGGCGATGGCCGCGGTGGCGTGCACCGGCGGGGGCGGGGGCGGCGGGGGCACGATCTCCGACGGGCAGCACGCGACCGCGAGCAAGCGCCCGGTGAAGAAGGGCGGCACCATCACCGTCGCCGCCGTGGCGGCCACGCCCGACTTCATCTTCCCGCTGGCCCCGGCGACCAACTCCAACGGGTACAACGCCAACCTCACCGAGGCCCTGTGGCCGTACCTGGTGTACGCCGGCGACGGGGCAGCGTCGCAGGTGAACAAGGACAAGAGCCTGTTCTCCGCGCTGGAGTACTCGAACGGCGACAAGCGGGTGACGATCCGCCTCAAGGACTGGAAGTGGTCGGACGGCAAGCCGATCACCAGCCGGGACTTCACGTTCGTGTACAACCTGCTCAAGGCCGACGCGAAGAACTGGCAGGCCCACCAGCCCGGGCTCTTCCCTGACGACGTCTCCAAGGTGACCACGCCCGACGCCCACACGGTGGTGCTCGACCTCACCCGGTCCTACAACCCGGACTTCTACACCGACGACGTGCTCAGCACCATCCCGCTGCTGCCCCAGCACGCGTGGGACAAGACCTCCGCCACCGGGGCGGTCGGCGACCACGACACGACCACCGCGGGCGCCCAGGCCGTCTACTCCTACCTCCAGAAGGAAGGGGCGAAGATCGGCACCTTCGCCACCAACCCGCTGTGGCAGGTGGTCGACGGTCCCTGGAAGCTCAAGGAGTTCCGCAGCAACGGCTACTACAGCTACGTACCCAACCCGGCCTACTCCGGCACCTCCAAGCCCTCGGTCGACAAGCTCGTCATGCAGCCCTTCACCACCGACACCCCGGAGCTGAACGCGCTGCGCTCCGGCGGCTCCCTCGACGTGGCCGGGCTGCCGCTCAACGACGTCAAGCAGGCCCAGGCGCTGCGCTCCAGCGGCTACTCGATCGCCAGCGTGCCCATCCCCGGTGTCGCGGGCATCCTGCCCAACCTCTACAACGCCAAAGTCGGCACGGTGCTGCGGCAGTTGTACGTCCGCCAGGCGCTCCAGTACCTGATCAACGGCCCGCAGATCGTCTCGAAGGTCTACAACGGCTACGCCGACCCGGGCAGCGGGCCGGTCCCGGTGAAGGCCACCAGCACCTGGGCGACACCGCTGGAGAAGTCCGGCGGACCGTACCCGTACTCGCCCACCAAGGCCAAGGCCCTGCTCAAGGCGCACGGTTGGAAGGTGGTGCCCGGCGGCACCAGCACCTGCCAGAACCCCGGCACCGGCGCCGGCCAGTGCGGCGCGGGCATCAAGGCCGGCCAGCCGCTCACCTTCCAGCTGCTCTACTCCTCCGGCCGCGCCACCACCGACGAACAGAACGCCGCCGTCAAGTCCTCCGAGGCGCAGGCGGGCATCACCCTTAACCTCAAGGCCGAGCCGTTCAACACGCTGATCGGCACCATCGGCACCTGCACCGCCGCCTCCCACCCGTCCTCGACGTGCGGCTGGCAGCTGGCCGACTTCGGCTACGAGCCCTACTCGCTCTACCCCAACGGCACCGGCTTCTTCGACACCGGCGGCTCCGGCAACTACGGCGGCTACTCCGACCCCACCATGGACAAGCTGATCAAGGCCACGGAGTACGGCTCGTCGAAGGCGGCGTTCTCCACCTACGAGGACTACGCCGCCCGCCAACTCCCCTGGCTGTGGGTGCCGTTGCGCAGCAGCCTGCTGGTGTACCGGAGCAAGCTCCAAGGTGTCGTGCCGCTCAACCCGTTCTCCGGGACGATCGACTACGAGGACTGGGCCTACACCTCATGACGGGCACACGGTGACGGCCTACCTGCTGCGCCGGACCGGGCAGGCGGTCGTGGTGGTGATCGGCGTGATGGTGGTGACCTTCGCGCTGATCCACCTCGAGCCGGGCAGCGCGGCCCGCGCCAGCCTCGGCATGCGGGCCAACTCCGAGCGGATCGCGGTCTTCAACGCCGCCAACGGCCTCGACAAGCCGCTGGCCGTGCAGTTCCTGACCTTCGTCAAGCAGGCGGCGCAGGGCAACTTCGGCACGTCCTACTCGATGCACCAGCCGGTGTCCACGCTGATCGCGCAGCGGCTGCCGCGCGACGCGGTGCTGCTCGGGCTGTCCACGGTGCTGGCGCTGGCGGTCGCGCTGCCGATGGGCATCTACCAGGCCCTGCGGCGCGACCGGGCGGTGGACCACGCGCTGACGGTGGTGTCGTTCGTGCTGTACTCGATGCCGGACTTCTTCTTCGCGCTGCTGCTGGTCGCGCTCTTCTCGGTGCAGCTGCACCTGCTGCCCTCCCAGGCGCCGCAGGCGGAGTCGGTCGGCGGCATCCTTTCCGACCCGCGCGGGCTGGTGCTGCCGGTGGTGACGCTCTGCCTGGTCACGGTGGCGGGTTTCAGCCGCTACATGCGCTCCTCGGCGATCAGCACCCTCGCGCAGGACTACGTCCTGGTGGCCCGCGCGAAGGGGCTGCCCGAGGGGCTGGTGCTGCGCCGGCACGTGCTGCGCAACTCGCTGCTGCCGATCATCACCCTGCTCGGGCTGGCGGCCCCGGCCATCGTCACCGGCGCGGTGATCGCCGAGTCGGTCTTCAACTACCCGGGGATGGGGCTGATGTTCTACCAGGCGGCCACCGGCAAGGACTATCCGGTGCTGCTCGCCTCGACGCTCGTGGTCGGCGTCGCCACCGTCGTCGCCAGCCTGCTCGCCGACATCGCCTACAGCCTCCTCGACCCGCGGATACGCTATGACCACCCATGACACCGGGCCCGCTGGCATCGGGCCCGCCCCGGCGCCCGCGCCGGAAGCCGGCGCCCTCGCCGTCCGGCGCGGCTCCGGCCGCCTGTCGGCCGCCGCCTTCCTGCGCGACCCGCGCGCCCTGATCGGGCTCGGCGTGGTGGCGGTGGTCGCCGCCTTCTGCTTCCTCGGGCCGCTGCTCTACCGGACCGACCAGGTCACCGTCCACCTCGACCTCGCCGAACTGCCGCCCGGCGGCGGGCACCCGCTCGGCACCGACGCCTCCGGCTACGACGTCCTGGGACGCCTCATGGCCGGCGGCCGCTCCTCGCTCGAACTCGGCTTCGCGGTCGCGCTGGCCACCACCTTCATCGGCACCCTGTACGGCGCGTTCGCCGGGTACTTCGGGGGGTTCGTGGACGCGGTGATGATGCGGGCGGTCGACACCTTCCTCGCCCTGCCCGGGCTGGTGCTGCTGCTCATCGTGGTCAGCATGTTCACCCCGTCGCTGGGGCTGATCATCGTGGTGCTGTCGCTGCTGTCCTGGCTGGGCTCGGCGCGGCTGGTGCGCGGCGAGGTACTGACGCTGCGCACCCGGGAGTTCGTGCAGGCGGCGCGGATGATGGGCGGCACCGGGCGGCGGATCGTCGTGCGCCACCTGGTGCCGAACGCGGCCGGGGTGATCATCGTCAGCGCCACCTTCACCGTCGCCGACTCGATCCTCACCCTGTCCACGCTGAGCTTCCTCGGCCTCGGCCTGCCGCCGCCGCACGCCGACTGGGGCACCATGCTCACCGGCGGCCTCGACTACCTCTACGACGGCTACTGGTGGCTGGTGTACCCGCCCGCGGTGGTCCTGATCATCACCGTGGTCGCCTTCAACCTGATCGGCGACGCGGTCCACGACGCGCTGGACGTCCGGCAGCACCGCTCCTGACCGCACCGCACCGCTCCCCCGCCGCCGCCGGCGACGAATCGAGGAACACCATGGCCGCCCTGCTCCAGGTCCGGAACCTGACCACCCGCATCCGCACCAGCCGCGGTGTCGTACGGGCGGTGGAGGACGTCTCCTTCGACCTCGCGGAAGGCGAGACGCTGGGCCTGGTCGGCGAGTCCGGCAGCGGCAAGTCCATGACCGGGCTGTCGCTGATGGGGCTGCTGCCGCCCGGCGGCCGCATCGAGGACGGCTCCTCGGTGCGGCTTTCGGGCCGCGAACTGGTCGGGCTGCCGGCCCGGGAGCTGCGCGCGGTGCGCGGCAACGAGATCGCGATGGTCTTCCAGGACCCGATGACCTCGCTCGACCCCACCAAGACCATCGGCCACCAGGTCGCCGAGCCGGTCCTGCTGCACCGCGGCGGCACCCGCGCCGAGGCCGCCGACCGCGCCGCGGAGGTCCTCGGCCTGGTCGGGCTGCCGCACCCGCGCGAACGGCTCGGCGACTACCCGCACCAGCTTTCGGGCGGGCTGCGCCAGCGCGTGCTGATCGCGATGGCGCTGGCCAACGAGCCGCGCGTGCTCATCGCCGACGAGCCCACCACCGCGCTCGACGTCACCATCCAGGCGCAGATCCTCACCCTGCTCGCCGACCTGCGGGCCCGGCTGGGCATGGCGATGATCCTCATCACCCATGACATGGGGGTCACCGCCGGGCACGCCGACCGGGTCAACGTGATGTACGCCGGGCGGATCGCCGAGAGCACCGGCACGGACCGGCTCTTCCACGGCATGCGCCACCCCTACACCCAGAGCCTGCTGGCCTCGGTGCCGCGGCTGGACCAGGACCCGGCCCGGCAGCTGCCGACCATCCCGGGCCTGCCGCCGGACCTGACCGGCCCGTCGACCGGCTGCGCGTTCGCCGACCGCTGCGCGCATGCCACCGACCGCTGCCGCACCGATCAGCCCGCGCTCACCGGGCCGCCCGAGCACCGCTTCGCCTGCTGGCACCCGGTGGACGGGCCGCGGCCGCAAGGCGACCTGCCCGCCGTACCGCGCCCGGCGGCCCGTCCGAAGAGCGTGCCCGCCGAACCGAAGCGCGAGGCCGCCGAACCGAAGAGCGCTGCGGCCGGGCCGAAGAGCGCACCCGAGGCCGTGGACGCCCCGGACTCCCCCGCCCGGCCGCTGCTCGAAGCACGCGGCCTGGTACGTCAGTTCGCGGTGGGCGGGGCGCACCTGCCCGGGCGCGGCCGGCGGGTCGTGCACGCCGTCTCCGATGTCTCCTTCACCCTCGGCCACGGCGAGACCTTCGGCCTGGTCGGCGAGTCCGGCTGCGGCAAGACCACGCTCGGCCGCCTGCTGGTCGGCCTGGACCGGCCCGACGCCGGCACCGTCACCCTGGAGGGCACCGACCTCGGGGCGTTGCGCGGCCGGGAGCTGCGGCGCCGCCGGCAGGACCTCCAGATGGTCTTCCAGGACCCCTTCTCCTCGCTCGACCCGAGGATGCGGGTCGGCAGCATCCTGCGCGAGCCGCTGCGCATCCAGGGCATCGGCACCGCACGCGAGCAGCGCGCGCGGGTCGCGGAACTCCTCGCCGAGGTCGGGCTGCCCGCCCGCGGGCTCGACCTGTTCCCGCACGAGTTCTCCGGCGGCCAGCGCCAACGCGTCGGCCTGGCCCGGGCGCTGGCGCTCAGCCCCCGGCTGGTCGTCGCCGACGAGCCGGTCTCCGCGCTCGACGTGTCCGTCCGCGCGCAGGTGCTCAACCTGATGAAGCGGCTCCAGGCGTCGCACGGCCTGTCGTACGTGGTGATCTCGCACGACCTCGCGGTGGTGCGCTACCTCGCCGACCGGATCGGGGTGATGTACCTCGGCCGGCTGGTCGAGGTCGGCAGCGCCGACGACATCCACCTGCGCGCCGCCCACCCCTACACCGCGGGCCTGCTGAGCGCCGTGCCGGTGCCGGACCCGGCGGCCGAGCGGGCCAAGCACGGCACCGGCGTCAGCGGAGAGCTGCCGAACCCCGCCGCGCCGCCGTCCGGCTGCCGATTCCGCACCCGCTGCCCGCTGGCCACCGACCGATGCGCCGAGCAGGAGCCCGCCCCGCGCTCCTTCGGCCCCGGCCACACCGCGACCTGCCACCATCCGCTGCGCGAGCCCGTGCCCGCCGAGCCGCTGCCCGCCTCGGCCTGAGCTCCGGCCGGACGCCCCGGCTCGTCACGGCTCCAGGCCGGCCGCCCGCCCGGACGGGGGCTGCTCGCGGTCCAGCCGCAGTGCCGCCTCGACCAGCTCGACCGTGTCCAGGGCGGGCAGCCGCGCCATCGGCACCCACGCGGCGCGGTCGGTGGAGCCGTCGGCCTCGTCGCGCAGCTCACCGCCGACCACATGGACCCGGTAGACGATCCGCAGCCCCTGGAAGGCGTCCACCACACCGGAGTCCAGGACCCGGCTGCCGCGGAAGGAGTCGATGCCCAGCAGCCGGTCGACGGCGACCTGGTAGCCCGTCTCCTCCTCGACCTCGCGCACGACCGCGTCGTAGGGGTCCTCGCCGGGTTCGAGCCCGCCGCCCGGCATCGTCCACGCCGCCGGCTTGTCCTCGTACGGCCGCAGGTGCGACAGCAGGAGCAGGCCGTCGCGCACGCACACCCCGTACGCCGCCACCCGCAGCCGGTGCCGTACCTCCACCGGCGGCGCGCCGCCCGCCGGTTCCCGGCCGCCGCCGTCCGCCGCCGTTCCGGCCTCCGTTGGTCCTGTCGCCGTCATCGCCCGTCCTCCGCCCGCGAGTTGTGCCGCCACCGCGTCAAAGGGGTGATCGTCGCACAGCTTCGGGCGGCGGCGCCCGCGGGTTTTCACGGGTCGGGCACCGGGGACGCGCCCGAGGGCGCCGCGGCCGGCTCACCGCAGGCGCCGGCCTCGCAGTGCACGACCAGCGCGGCGATGTCGTCGTCGAGGGCGCCGCCGCTGAACCGCACGAGCTGCCGGTGCAGCAGTTCCAGCAGGCGGGGCGCGGGTACCGCGGTCTGCCGCGCGACCCACTCCTGCAACGGGAAGAAGCCGCCGGCCGCATCGCGGGTCTCGGTGACGCCGTCGGTGTAGAACAGCAGCCGGTCGCCGGGGCCGAGCCGCAGGGTGTCCACGGTGTACTCGCCGCCGATCAGCGCGGCCATGTTCAGCGGCGGGGACGGCGCCGACGGGTCCAGCACCCGGCTGCCGGGCCGCGTCGCCGCGCCGGCTCCCGTGCCGGTTGCGCCGGTTGCGCCGTCGGGGCCGCCGCTGAGCAGGATCGGCGGCGGGTGCCCGCAGTTGACCAGCGAGACCTCCCGCCGGCCGGGCCGCACCTCGGCGAGCACCGCCGTGGCGAAGCCCTCGCCGGCGTCCGGCGCGGTGACGGTGTCGCTGTAGCGCCGGATGCTCGTGTCCAGGCGGCGGGCGAGCCGGCCGAGGTCCGGCACGTCGTACGCGGCCTCGCGGAAGCCGTTGGTGATGGCGCTGGCCACCCCGACCGCCGACAGGCCCTTGCCGCGTACGTCGCCGAGCAGCACCCGCACGCCGTACGGGGTGTCGACCGCCTCGAAGAAGTCGCCGCCGATCCGCGCCTCCTCCGCGGCTGCCAGGTACAGCGTCTCGATCCCGACCCCGCCGAGCCGGTGCGGCACCGGCCGCAGCACCACCGCCTGCGCCGCGTCGGCCACCGACCGCACCTGCGACAGGGTGCGCTCGCGCTGCAACCGCACATGCGCGGCGTACGCGGCGGCGGCGGTGACGGCGGCCAGCGCGAACGCGGTGAAGGCCGTCGCGGGTTCGGCGAAGGCGATCTGGATGGCGAACATCGCGGCCAGCGTCAGGACGCCGAGCAGCAGCGTGGCGGACACCGACCACATGGACGCCGCCAGCGCGGGCGCCGCGGGCAGCAGCCGGCTGACCGCGAAGTCCTGGGGCGTGAGCACCGCGAGCACGCCGATGAGGAGCGTCAGCAGCGCCGGAGACCACCACGCCAGCCGGCTCTGCCGGGTGCCGGACGCCCGAGGGCGCCCCCGTCGGTGAGGGATCGTCACGTACAGGAGCGTATCGTCACGTTCGTCCCTTCTTACGGTAATACGGCCCCGGTCGGCGGGGCTGGGTGCGGGCCGGCGGGGCCGCGGCTGGGATGCTGTCGGGCGGACCGCCGCCCGGCGGGCGCGAGCGGAAGGCGGTGGGGCCCGTGCGGGCCGTGGTGTTCGAGGAGTTCGGGCGGCCCGGCGCCGTCCGCGAGGTCGCCGACCCCGAACCGCCCCCCGGCGGCGCGCTGGTGCGGGTCGCCGCGACGGGACTGTGCCGCAGCGACTGGCACGCCTGGCAGGGCCACGACGACTCGGTGACGCTGCCGCACGTGCCGGGCCACGAGTTCGCCGGCGAGGTCGTCGCGGTCGGCGCCGGGGTGCACGGGCTGCGGCCGGGTGCGCGCGTGACGGCGCCGTTCGTCCACGCCTGCGGCCGCTGCGCGGTGTGCGCGCGCGGCGACCAGCAGGTGTGCGCGCGGCAGGAGCAGCCCGGTTTCACCTACTGGGGTTCGTACGCGGAGTTGGTGGTGGTGCGCCGCGCCGACGTCAACCTGGTGGAGTTGCCCGCGCGGTTGCCGTACACCACGGCCGCGGCGCTGGGGTGCCGGTTCGCGACGGCGTACCGGGCGGTGGTCGCGCAGGGGCGCCTGCGGCCGGGCGAGTGGCTGGCCGTGCACGGCTGCGGCGGGCTCGGCCTGTCGGCGGTGATGGTCGCGGTGGCCGGCGGGGCGCGGGTGGTGGCGGTCGACCCGTCGCCGCAGGCGCTGCGGCTGGCCGGGGAGTTCGGCGCGGCGGTGTGCCTGGCGCCGGAGCCGTCGGCGGCGGCCACCGCGGAGGCGGTGCGCGAGGCGACCGGCGGCGGCGCGCACCTGTCGCTGGACGCGCTGGGCTCCGCGGCCACTTGCGCGGCGTCAGTCGCCGGGCTGCGGGCGCGCGGGCGCCATGTGCAGGTGGGGCTGCTGGCCGGCGGCAGCGTCGAGGTGCCGATGGGCCGGGTGCTCGCCCTGGAACTGGAGTTGCTCGGCAGCCACGGGATGGCCGCGCACGCCTACCCGGAGATGCTGCGCCAGGTGTCGGCGGGCACCTTGCGCCCTGACCTGCTGGTCCGCTCGGTGATCGGGCTCGACCAGGCGCCTGCCGCGCTGGCCGCGATGAGCGAGGGGTCGCCGTCGGGCATCACCGTCATCACCCCCGGACCGTGATCGCCCCCGGCCGCACCGGCTGACCCGGCCGCTCCCGGTACCGTACGATCCCCCGCATGGGTGACGTGATCAGGGGCGTGCGGCTGCTCGCCGACGGTCAGCGGTGGGTGCTGCGGCACCGGCGCGACTGGCGGTTCGGCATGGTCCCGGCGCTGATCGCGCTGGTCGGCTACGTCGTCGCGCTGGTGGTGCTCGCCCTGTGGGCCGGGGACCTGGTCGACTGGGCGACGCCCTTCGCCGACCATTGGGCCTCGCCCTGGCCCGGCCTGTTCCGGGGCCTGCTCACCGCGCTGCTGTTCGGCACCGGGCTGCTGCTGTCGGTGATCTCCTTCACCGCGGTGACGCTGCTGGTCGGCGACCCCTTCTACGAGGCGCTCTCGGCCCGGGTGGAGCGCGGCGAGGGCGACTGCCCGCAGGCTCCGGAGCGGCCGCTGTGGCGGGAGGTGTGGACCGCCGTCCGCGACAGCGCCCGGGTGCTGCTGTGGGCGGCCGTCTTCGGGGTCCTGCTGTTCGCGGCCGGTTTCGTCCCGGTCGCCGGGCAGACCGTCGTGCCCGTGGCCGGCTTCTGCGTCTCCGGCTTCTTCCTCGCCCTGGAGCTGACCACGGTCGCCTTCGAGCGGCGCGCGGTGGACCTGACCGCCCGCACCCGCCTGCTGCGCCACCGCCTGCCGCTGGTGCTGGGCTTCGGCGTCCCCCTGGCGGCGGCCTTCCTGGTGCCCTTCGTGGCGGTGGTCCTCATGCCGGGCGCGGTGGCGGGCGCCACGCTGCTGGTCCGCGAACTCCTTCCGCCGCCACCGCCCCCCGCCCAGCCCGACGCCCCCACCGCCGCCGCGTCGCCGCAGGAACCCGGCACCCCGGGCGCCGCCCCCTCCTAAGGCTCGCGCCCGGCGCTGTCAGCAGGCGCAGGCCGCCGCTCCGGCCGGGGCGGTGAGCGGGTCGGCCGGGCGCAGCTCGGTGCCGTCGGCGGTGCGCACCGGGAACCCCTCGCGGGTCCAGTACTCGATACCGCCGATCATCTCCCTGACCTCGTAGCCGAGCCGCGCCAGCGCCAGCGCCGCGCGGGTGGCGCCGTTGCAGCCCGGGCCCCAGCAGTAGGTGACGACCGGGACGGCCGGGTCGAGGAGGTCCGCGGCGCGCGCGGGGATCTCGGCGGTGGGCAGGTGCACCGCACCGGGCACGTGGCCCTGCGCCCAACCCGCGGCGGCGCGCGAGTCGACCAGGACGAACCCGGCTTCTCCGCCCGACAGCGACGCCCGGACGTCGGACACGTCGGTCTGGAACGCGAGGCGGTCGGCGAAGAAGGCGGCGGCCCTCTCAGGTGTGTATGTCATGCCCGAAAGGCTACGAAGCGCGCGCCGGCGCCGGAACCGACGATCCACGGTCCTCGGCGCCACGCACCGGGGAAAGCGTGGTACTACTCGGCCATGACCGCTGATCCCCCGCTCCTGGACCGGACCGACCTGCGCATCCTGGAGGCCCTGCAGCACGACGGCCGCGCCAGCTACGCGGAGTTGGCGCGCAGTGTCGCCATGTCCGCCAGCGCCGTCACCGAGCGGGTGCGGCGCCTGGAGGAGAGCGGGGTGATCCGCGGGTACTCCGCCGTGGTCGACCCGGAGCGCCTCGGGCTCGGCATCCTGGCCTTCGTCCGCCTGCGCTACCCGACCGGCAACTACAAGCCCTTCCACGACGTCCTGGCGACCACCCCCGAGATCACCGAGGCCCACCACGTCACGGGCGAGGACTGCTTCGTCCTCAAGGTCCTCGCCCGCTCGATGCGCCATCTGGAGACGACCACCGGCCGCATAGCCGCCCTCGGCCCGGTCACCACCACCGTCGTCTACTCCAGCCCCCTCCCCGACCGCCCCGTCACCTCGGCCCTCGCCTGAGCTGCCGGAGCCCCGCGGCTCAGACCTCGCCGTCCAGCACCTGCCGCTGCGCCGCCGTCAACTCCCCGGCCTCGGCGCGCCGCAGCACCGACACGTGCCGCCCCGCCTTGCACCACCCGATCCGCCGCGGGCCCAGCCGGACCGTCGTCAAGGACACCCCTGCGATCCAAGTGCCGCGGAACACATGGCCCTTGGCGCACATCACCACGGTGTCGCCCATCTCTCCCCCTTCGGAAACGCGTCACACACCTGTCGCCTACCCCTTTGCGGACGCCTTCGCCCCTCCGGTCCGGCGCCGGCTGTCAGCCGCGACCCGGCGCGGCCAGGTGGGACAGGACCGCCCGGGCGGCCGTGGTGACGGCGTGCCGGGCCTCGTCGGTCGCCTCGCCGGTGTCGAACCCGTGCTCCGCCGAGGGCGCGTCGACCACCTGGACGCCCACCCCCGCCTCGCGCGCCGCCAGGAGGAACTCCTCGACGGTCGCGGCGAACTCGGGCCGCTCGCGGCCCACCCGGGACAGCACCACCGGCAGGCCGCCCGCGCCGCGCACCGCCCGCGCGGGCCGGAAGCGCGGCTCCACCCCCCACCCCGGCAGCGGCGCCAGCACCGGATACGACAGTGCGACGCACCGCAGCCAGTCCGCCGGCTCGGCCAGCCAGTCCGCCGCGAGCAGCCCGCCGACCGACAGGAACCACAGCGCGACCCGCCCGCCGTCCACCCGCGGATGCGAGCGCGCGCGGGCGACCGCGTCACGTACGTCCTGCGCCGCCGTCCGGAAACCGGCCAGGTCGTGCAGCCGGTGGTCCACCACGACGCCGACCGCGCCGAGTCGCGCCACCAGCCGGGCGTGGCCGGCCAGCCCCGGCCAGTCGCGCGGGGTGGGACGCGCGCCCGCCGGCACGGGCCCGCCGTGCACGAACACCACGGCGGGGCAGGGCCCGTCGCCGTCGGGCAGATGGAAGTCCACCCGGCCGGTCCGCTCGCGCGGCCGCGCCGGCACATCGACCACGAACGGCCGCAGGTACCCCGGCCGCCGCTCAGCCGACGGCCCGCGGGCGGCGGTCCCCTCGCCCGCCGCGGCGCGCAGCAGCACCTCGGCCGTCGCGCCCGGGGCGGACAGCATCGGCCAGTGCCCGGTCGCCATCTCCAGATACGTCAGGTGCGGGGCGCCGAGATAGCCCAGGCTCGGGTCGCCCAGCGCGAGCGCCTGCTCGACCATCGCCAGACTCGCCCCGTTCGCCGTGCACAGCACCCCCGTGGTGGGCACGGTGCCGGCCGCGCCCGCCGCACCGGCCAGCCGCAGCGGCTGCGCCAGCGCCGCCCACGGCTGCGGCACCGCCCGCCCCGCCAGCCGCTCGGCCCCGGCCTCGCCGAGCCCGTGGAGGCTGCCGTACTCCCGCCACCCCTCCCGCGACGGCGGCGCCACGTCCCCGTGCGTGCGCACGCCCTCCGCTTCGTCGGCGCACCTGCGCAGCAGTTCCGTACGCAGGGCGTGCGGCGGTACGAGCGCGGCCGGCGGGTCCCCGTCCCGCGGCATCGGCGTGTCGACCAGCACCACGCGCGCCACCCGGTCCGGCCGCCGGTCCGCCGCGCCGACCACCGGGTGGACGCCGTAGCAGTGGCCGACCAGCACCACCCGGCGGGCGTCCGCGCGCTCCACCGCGCGCAGCACGTCCGCGATGTGCGCCTCCAGGCCGGCGCCCTCCGGCCCGGTCTCCCCGCCCACGCCGCTCAGCGTCAGCGCGACGGCTTCGGCTCCCGCGGCCCGCAGCCGCTCCGCCACGTCCTGCCAGATCCATCCGCCGGTGTGCAGCCCCGGCACCAGGACGAACGCCGTGTTCCCGGCCATCGCCCGCCTCCTCACCTGTCCTGTGCGCGCGGGTGCGCGCCGGCCGGGACGGCGGCCTGCCGCCCGGTCCGCCGGTACCGTAGGAACTCCCCCTGAGGGAGGTTCAAGCCATGCCACCGGGCGAGTTGTGGACCATCGGCGAGCTGGCCGGTCGCGCCGGCGTCACCGTCAAGACCGTGCGGTTCTACTCCGACCGGGGCCTGCTGCCCGCCGCGCACCGCAGCGCCGGCGGCCACCGCCGCTACGGGCCCGGCGCGCTGGACCGGCTGCACACGATCCGCTCGCTGCGGGCGTTCGGGCTGGGCGTCGCGGAGATCGCGCGCGTGCTGCGCGAGGACGGCGGCGGGCCGGACACGCTGCCGGCCGGCGGTGCGCTGGAGGCGGCGGTCGCGGGCCGCCTGCGCGAGGTCGGCTCGCGGCTGGCCGCGCTGCGCTGGCAGCAGACGGCGCTGCGGCTGCTGCACGACTGCGACCCCGCCGAGCGGGCCGAGCGGCTGCGGCTGCTCGGCGCGGTGTGCGCGACGCAGGCGCCGCCCGGCACGGCCGCGATGGCCCGCTTCTGGCGGCGCTGGCTGCCGCCGCGGATGCCGGCGCCGGTGGCCGCGCGCGTCGTCGACATCGCCGTCCCGCAGCCCCCGGACGACCCGACGCCCGAGCAGGCGCTCGCCTTCGCCCGGCTGCACGCCTTCGTCTCGGCCGAGTGCACCGGCGGCGGCAGTGGCCAGCCGGCCGCGCACCGGGCCGGGTCCGGGCACCGGCCCGCGGTGCTCTACCAGGGCCTGGAGGAGGCGTACGACCTGGCGGCGCCGCACCTGCGGGCCGGGCGCGCACCGCACGCGGGCGAGGCGCTGGACTGCTTCGTCGCCGCCTACGCCGCCTCCCTGCGAGTCGCGGACACCGGGGCCTTCCGCCGCGGGCTGCACGGCGTGCTCGCCGCCGACCCCCGCATCGACCGCTACTGGGACCTGGTGGCCCTCGTCACCGGTCCGGACCGGCCCACGCCGGGGGCGGCGCACGCCTGGCTCACCGCCGCACTCGCCTGACCCGCCGCCGCCGGCCCTACACGACGCGTTGGAGGGCGACCATGGCGATGTCGTCGGCCAGGCCTGCGGCGGAGTGGCGCAGGAGGTCGGCGCGGATGTCGGTGAGGAGGGCGCCGGGGGCGTCGCGGGTCCAGCGGGTGAGGCGGTCGGCCAGCGGGTAGAAGGCGCCGGCCGCGTCGCGGGTCTCGATGACGCCGTCGGTGTAGAGCAGCAGGATGTCGCCGACGGTCAGGTCGTGGCGGTCGACGTGCTGGTCGGAGCGGGTGAGGTCGCCCAGGCCGAGCGGCAGGTCGGGGACGGCGGGGAAGAGCTGGTGGACGGTGTCGCCGCGGATGAGCAGCGGCGGCGGGTGGCCGCGGTTCGCGATCCGCACGGCGCTGCCGTCGGCGTCGATGTCCACGACGACGGCGGTGACGAACCGCTCCAGGAAGTCGTCGCCGACCGCGTCGCCGGGTTCGCAGGGGTCGCCGCCGCGCTCCAGGTCCACCAGTTCCGCGTGCAGCGCGCGGTCGAGGTAGCCGGGCAGCGCCCCGAGCGGGACCCTGGACCGTACCGCCCGGCGGAAGGCGCTCATCAGCAGGCCCGCGACCTCGACCGCGGCCAGGCCCTTGCCCTGCACGTCGCCGACGAGGACGCGGGGGCCGCCGCGGTCGTTCGTGCCCGCCGCGTACAGGTCGCCGCCGATCGCCGCCTCCTCGTCGGCCGCGAGGTACATCGAGGAGATCGTGACCGGGCCGAGCCGGTCCGGCAGCGGGCGCAGCAGCGCCTGCTGGGTGACCTCCGCGACCTTCCTGGCCTGGGCGAGCTGCCGTTCCCGGCGGCGCCGGACCCGGGCGGCCAGCACCGAGCCGGCGCCGACCAGGACCGCGGTGGTCATGATGACGGGGAAATTCGCGGCGGTGAGGCTGGACCCGTTGTCGTCCGCCGCCCAGCCGACGGCGCCGAGCGTCAGGAGCGCGATCACCAGGACCTCGACCGGCCCGAGGAACACCGCCGAGAGCGCCGGTACGGCCACGAACACGCCGCTGATCCGGATCTCCTGGCCACCCAGGATGTCGACGGCGAGCAGGGCCGCGAGCGCGGCGAGCGCGACGGCGAAGAGGATCGGTGGCGGCCTCAGCGCCCGCCGACCGACCGACTGCCCGTCGGCGCCGCTCGACTCCATGCCTCCAACCTACTGCCGGGCGCGCCGTACTTCCCGTCCAGGCACGGCCCCGCCGTCATCGGGCGGTGAGCACCAGCAGCGCCTGGTCGTCGTCGGTGGGCACCCCCGCGGTGTGCCGGGCGACGGCGCTGGTCACGGTGGAGACCACGTCGGGCGCGGTGACCGGCTGGACGCGCGCCAGCGCCCGGGTGATGCCGGCTTCGCCGAACTCCCGCCCGCCGCGGTCGCGGGACTCGGTGATGCCGTCGGTGGCCAGCACCAGCGACTCGCCGGCGCGCAGCCGCAGCGCGGCCGGCTCGGGCACGGCGTCGGGGAACGCCCCGAGCAGCATCCCCTCGCTGCGGACCGGCTCGGGCGGGCGGCCGGGCCGGTGGTGCACCGGCATCAGGTGCCCGGCCCGGACCAGGTCGATGTCGAGCCGGTCCGGGCGGGACAGCAGATGCCCGTAGACGAGGGTGACGAAGTCGCCGCCGCTGTCGGGGGCGCGTTCCAGCAGCGCGGTGTTGATCGCGCCGGCCACGGCGACGGGGTCGCCGAGCAGCGGGGCGACGGCGCGGGCGGTGTGCCGGACGAGCGCGGTGATGGTGGCGGCGGGGGCGCCGCGCCCGCACACGTCGCCGATCATGAACGCCCACCGGTCGCCGGGCAGCGCGAACACGTCGTAGAAGTCGCCGCCGATGTCCAGGCCCTCGCCGGCGGGCCGGTAGTACGCGGCCAGTTCGCCGCCGGGCAGTTCGGGCATGTCGGCCAGCAGCAGTCCGGCCTGGAGGTCGTGGGCGAGCCGGGCCCGGTCGCGGTACTGGCGGGCGTGGCGTGCCACGGTGGAGGCGCGGTGGGCCAGTTCCTCGGCCAGGGCGACCCGGCGCCAGTCGAGCGGGTCGTCGCCGGTGGTGAGCAGGGTGAGCGTGCCGTAGCCGCGGCCGCGCTCGCGCAGCGGGATACGGACGTGGCCGGTGACGTCGAGGGCCGCCCAGGGGCCGGGCAGGTCGGGCGCGCCGCGGGCGATGCGGGTGCTGCCGGGCGGTTCGGGCGCGGGTGCGGCCCCGTCGGCGTGGACGTCGAGCAGGTGCTGCGCGCGCGGCTCGGCGGCCAGTGCGGCGATCCGGCGCATCCGCCCGTCGGCGACCGCGTCGACCACGCAGACCGGCGCGAGGTCGGGCACGCACAGCTCGGCGAGGTGCCGGAGGGTCTGCTCGTAGTCCAGGTCGCGGCCGAGCGCGGTGCCGGCCTGGAGCAGGAACGCCAGGTCCTCCCGGGCGGCCTTCTCCTTGGCCTCGGCGATGGCGCGGGCCTCCTCGGCGCGGTGCCGTTCCACGGCGAGCGCGGCGATCCGGGCGAACGCGGAGCTCAGCGCGAGGTCGGAGGGCTGCGGGGCGCGCGGGGTGCGGTGGTACATCGCGAAGGTGCCGAGCAGGCGGCCGGTGGAGGAGATGATCGGGGTGGACCAGCAGGCGGCGAGCCCGGCGCGGTGGGCGAGGTCGCGGTAGTCGACCCAGGAGGGGTCGGTGGCGATGTCGGTGGCGACGACGGGCCGGCGCCGGTGCGCGGCCGTGCCGCACGAGCCCATGCCCTCGCCGGTGGGCAGGCCGTCGATGGCCTCGTTGTAGAAGTCGGGCAGGCCGGGCGCGGCACCGTGCCGCAGGTGCAGGCCGTCGGGGTCGGCGAGCAGCACGGAGGCGATCACCCCGGGTGACAGCTCCTCGATGGTGCGGGTCATGCCGGCCAGGACCTCGTGCACGGGGGCGTCGCGGGCGATCTGCTCCAGCAGGGCGCGCTGTTCGGCGGCGAGCGCCTGGGCGTGCCGGACGGGCGTGATGTCCACGCCGAGCAGCCGTACGCCGCACACCTGCCGGCTGCCGTGGCGGTGGCGGGGTTCCACGGTGAGGTCGAAGTACGCCTCGTGGCTGTGGCCGCCCGCGTCGAGGCGGACCAGGATGTCCTGGCCGGAGTAGGGGCGGCCGGTGCGGTAGACGTCGTCCAGGAGCGCGGTCAGGCCCTGCTCGGCGAGTTCGGGCACGCTGTGGGCGAGCGGGCGGCCGAGGGCGGCGGCGTCGGTGCCCAGGATGTCGTGGAAGGCGGGGTTGGCGCTGCGCAGGAGGTGCGCGGGGCCGTCGAACTGCGCGAAGACGGCGGTGGAGCGGCCGAACGGGTGGTCCGGTTCGGCGGTGTGGTCGTCGGCCGCTGCGGCGGCGCGGGCGCCGGGGGCTTTCATCGGCGTCGGCTCCCCTCGCTGAGGCGCACGCGCGGGAGGGCCGCGCGCTGGTTCTTACTGTCGCATGAATGTCGTATTGCCGTAAATGTCTGGTTCATGGCGGCCGGGTGCGCCGCGGCGCGGCTCCGCGCGGGAAACCGGCGACCCCGCAGGGAAAACGGGCGGCGCCGGGCGGACCGGCGCTGTTACCGTCGGGGCATGAAGGTCACGCCGCTCACCACCACCGCGACCGCGCGAGCGACCAGCTCGCCGGTTGCCGCCGCCTGACCTCACCCCTCTCCCCCGGCGACCGGAAAACGGTCCGCCGGTGCGCGCGGCGCGCGCTCCCTTCCCGCTTCGGCACTCCTGCCCAGGGCCTCCGGCGGCCGTTCGACCGGCCGCCCGAGCCCGAAAGGCGCACCGCCATGGACAGCGAGCAGACCGTCCGCACCTTCCTCGACTTCTTCCGCGACCGCGGCCACCACATCCTGCCCGGCGCCGGCCTGGTGCGGCCGCCCGGCGACCCGGTGCTCTTCACCACCTCCGGCATGCACCCGCTCACCGACTACCTCACCGGCCGCCCGCACCCGGCCGGCCGCCGGCTGGCCGACGTGCAGCGCTGCCTGCGCACCACCGACCTCGACGAGGTCGGCGACCCCACCCACCTCACCGCCTTCCAGATGCTCGGCTCCTGGTCGCTGGGCGACTACGACAGCACCCGCAGCGTCACCTGGGCCTACGAACTGCTGGTCGACGGCTACGGCATCCCACCCGCCCGCCTGCACGCCACCGTCTTCGGCGGCGACACCGGCCGCCCCGGCGACGCCCTCGGACCCGACACCGCCACCGAGCGCGCCTGGGGCGGGCTGGGGGTGCCGGTGGAGCGCCTGGGCCCGGACAACTGGTGGACCAACGGCCCCACCGGGCCCTGCGGCCCGGACTCGGAGATCTTCGTGTGGACCGGCGGCGGCGATCCGGCCGGCACCCCCGGCACCGACCCGCGCTGGGTGGAGGTGTGGAACCACGTCTCCATGTGCTGGCAGCGCCGCGCCGACGGCTCCCTCCACCGGCTGCCGCGCGGCAGCGTGGACACCGGCATGGGCCTGGAGCGGCTGGTGACCATCCTCCAGGGCAAGCCCTCGGTCTACGACTCGGACGTCTTCGACGCCTGGCGCGAGGTGCTGCCCGGGCTGTGGGAGGGCGACCCGGCCACCCACCGCGTCACCGCCGACCACCTGCGCTCGGCCGCCGTCCTGGTCGCCGACGGGGTACGGCCGGCCGCCACCGGGCACGGCTACGTCCTGCGGCGGCTGGTCCGCCGGGTGCTGGCCGTGCTGTGGCGCGAGGACCCGGACCGTACGCTCGCCGACCTCCCGCCGGAGCCGGTCGAGGTCTCGCTGCGCCACTTCGGGCTGCGCTCGGACCGGGTGCGCGAGGTGCTCCTCGACGAGGAGCGGCGGTTCGCCGCGCAGCTGGTGCGGGGCCGGCGGGTGCTGTCGCAGGGCCGCTTCACCGGCGGGCTCGGCGAGGACGACTACGCCTACCTGCACGACACGCACGGGCTGCCGCGGGACCTGGTCGACGCCCTGCGCGCCGAGCGCTGAGCGGGCTCGCCGGAGCCCGGGGCCGCCGGGTCACGGCAGCACGGCGCCCCCGCCGCGGAGGTCTCCGCTGCGGGGGCGCCGTATGCCTGGAGGTCAGGCGGAGGTCGGTGCCACAGGGTGCGTCGGTGTCACGCGGCGGCCGGGACGGTGCCCGACTCGGTGATGACGACCTTCGCGCTGGGGGCGCCGCTGCCCGAGCCCTTGCTCTCGATCTTCTTGACCAGGTCCTGGCCCTCGACGACCTCGCCGAACACGACGTGCTTGCCGTCCAGCCACGAGGTCACCACGGTGGTCACGAAGAACTGCGACCCGTTGGTGTTCGGGCCGGCGTTCGCCATGGAGAGCAGGAACGGGCGGTCGTGGCGGAGCTGGAAGCTCTCGTCCTCGAACTTGTTGCCGTAGATGCTCTTGCCACCGCGGCCGTCACCGCTGGTGAAGTCACCGCCCTGGAGCATGAAGTCGGGGATGACGCGGTGGAAGGCGGAGCCCGCGTAGCCGAAGCCGTGCTCGCCGGTGGCCAGCTCACGGAAGTTGCGGGCGGTCTTCGGCACCACGTCGTCGAACAGGCGGAAGACGATGCGCCCGGCGGGCGCGCCGTCGATGGAGATGTCGAAGTAGACGTTGTCCTTGTTGTCCATGGGCTCCATCCTGACATCCCTGACCGGCGCCCGAGCACAGGGGGCGGTCGAACGCCGGGGCGTTTCCGTCACCTTCCGGACGATCCCGGCCGGTCCCCCGCCGGCGGTGCGTCTCACGCCAGCGCGGTCGACTCCCGCGGCACGAGGTGGCAGTCGATGCGGTGGATTCCCGGCGGCACGTCCTCCTCGATGGAGGCCAGCAGCAGTTGGGCCGCGGTCCGGCCGACCTCCGTGAGGCTCATGTCCACCGACGACAGCTGCGGGCGGCTCGCCTCGACCATGACGTCCCAGTTGTCGAAGCCCACCACCCCGACGTCCTGCGGGACGCGCACCTCGTTCTCCCGCAGGACGTCGAGCACGCCGCGGGCGATCTGGTCGCTGCCGCACGCGATGCCGTCGAACTCCTCACCCGCGCGCAGCAGCTGGATCGCGGCCTGCCGGCCCCAGCCCTCGGTCCAGTGCCCGAGCAGCGGTTCGTGCACCAGCCGCCCGCCCGCGCCGGCCAGCACCTCCTGGGTACCGGCCAGCCGGACCTTCGTGGCGACGTCCCGGCCCGGACCCGAGATGAACGCGATCCGCCGGCGGCCGGTGGCGACGAGGTGCCGGGCCGCGCTCCGCGCGCCCTCCGCGTCGTCGGGGACGACCGAGACGTCCTTGCCGCGGGTCGACCACTCCAACGCGTAGACCACCGGGACCGGCAGGTCCGCGCCGATCGGCTCGCGCGGCGAGGCGCCGCTGCCGACGACCAGGATGCCGTCCACCCGGCGGCGCAGCAGCGACTCGGCGAAGAACTGCTCCCGGATCGGGTCCCCGCGCCCGTCGCACAGCAGCAGGGCGACCTCCCGCTCGGCCAGCGCCTCGATCACGCCCAGCAGCACCGGCACCGCCAGCCGCCCGAAGGTGTCGCCGGCGATCACCCCGACCATGTCGGTCCTGCCGGTGTACAGGCTCGTCGCCAACTGGCTGCTCTGGTACTTCAGCGCCTCGGCGGCCTGGAGCACCCGCTGACGGGTCTCATGGCGCACGGCCCCCTTGCCGGAGAGGGCCTTGGAGACGGTGCTGATCGACACGCCGGCCCGCTCGGCGACGTCCCTGACCGTCGCCTTGCGCGGCCGCGCGCTCTCCTTGTTTTCCTCGCTCACGGATACACGGTACCTGACGGAGGAAAAATTTTCCGCGCTCCCCGTGCCCGCCGACCGACGCCATCCGGTGACACGATCTGGCACGAATACGGCTGATTTCAGGGGTGCTTGACGGCGTAGCGGCTGGTCACAGCAGCCGTTGGTGGACCTTCTCCTTCGAGTCTGCTTGCTGCCGACCAAGTCATTGCCAGCAAGTTTCGGGTGGGTTATGTTCAGAAACGGAAACCGGTTGCCGTCACGTGGCCGGCGCCACTTCTCCGCCTGCGGCCGCGCACTGGCTCCCCCCAGCGCCTCCGCGCCTCCCCCCGCCCTTCCCATCTCCTGACCCCCGCCCCCGGCGCGGCGCCGGGCGCGCACCGCCGCGCCGGGGGGCTACTCACGACGAGGTTGGCCATGAACGGACACACAAGAACGGCAATGAGACTGGCGGCCGTCGCCGTCGCCGCGGTGCTCACCGCGACGGGGTGCGGCGCGAGTTCGGGCGGCGGCTCCCCGTCGCCGTCGTCGGTGAAGGCGAAGGACACCGGGGCGAAGCTCAAGCTCTGGGTCCGCCCGGGCAACGAGGCCGTGACCGACGCCGTGGTCAAGGCGTACAACGCCACCCACAAGAACCAGGTCGAGATCACCCATGTCCCGGCCGACCAGTACATGACGAAGTTCGCCGCGGCGGCGCAGTCCGGCGCGCTGCCGGACATCCTGGCCACCGACGTGGTCTACATGCCGCAGGTGGTCAGCACCGGCGCCGTGCTCGACCTGTCCGGCCTGCTCAAGGCGGACGGCGCAGCCGGCCACCTCGCACCGGCGCACACCGAGGCGGCCACCAAGGACGGCAAGGTCTACGGCGTCCCCTATGTCGCCGACACCTCGCTCTACCTCTACAACAAGACCCTCTTCAAGCAGGCCGGGCTCGACCCGGACAAGCCGCCGACCACCTGGGCCGGTATCACCGCCGCCGCCGACGCGATCACCCGGCTCGGCCACGGCGACAAGGGCTTCTACCTCTCGGGCAACGCCCCGAGCACGCTCGCCTACGACGTCTCACCGCTCATCTGGGCCCAGCAGGGCGAAGTCGTGGGTTCTAATGAATCGTTTCAGTTCAACAACGCCCCCACCCGGAACGCGCTGAAGTTCCTCCAGACGCTCTACCAGCACGGCGACATCCCCCAGACCGCCAAGACCGACACCGGCGACGGCTTCTTCTCGGTCTTCGCCTCCGGCAAGATCGGCATCGACTTCGCGGGCGGCAACGGCGTCAACACCACCGCCATCGACGCGAAGTCCAAGGGCTTCACCTTCGGCCTCGCGCCGATACCCGGCCCGACCGCAGGCCAGCTCGGCACGTTCTCCGGCGGCGACGCCGCGTCCATCTCCGCGTCGTCCAAGCACGTCGACGAGGCATGGGACTTCATCGACTGGCTGGTGTCGAAGAAGACCCAGCAGGACGTCTACCTCAAGCTGCCCGCCCTGCCGGTCCGCACCGACGTGCAGGTGCCCGGCTCGCTCGGGGACCAGTTCGCCGTGCCCGCGTCACTGGTCCCGCACGGCCGGGTGGTCGCGTCGCCGTACTACAACGACGTCGTCGCCGACCCGCAGGGGCCCTGGCTGACGATGATCCGCTCGGTGGTCTTCGACGGGGCCGATCCCGCGGCCGCCGCCAGGACCGCGCAGTCCGCCGCCGACGCGCTGACCCACCAGTAGCGGGAGGCAGTCGCCATGGCCACCACCGCCACCCTCCCGCGCCCCGCGCGCCTTGCACGCCTTGCGCGAAAGCCCGGCGCACAGCCGCCCGGACGCCGGCGCGGGGAGAACCTGCAGGGCTGGGCGCTCGCCGCACCGAGCGCCGTGATCATCGGCCTATTCTTCGTGCTGCCGTTCGGCCTGATGATCTGGATGTCGTTCTTCCACTGGCCCGCGTTCGGGGCGCACACCCCGGCGGGCACGTCCAACTACAGCCAGGCGCTGTCCTCCGGGCAGTTCTGGCACGCGGTCCGGTTCACCGCCGAGTACACCGCCGTCACCTCGGTGATCGGCATCGCGGTGTCGCTGGCGCTGGCGCTGCTGGTCCGGCCGAGGTTCCCCGGGCGCACCGCGGTGCGGGCCCTGCTGTTCGCGCCGGTCACCATCGGCTTCGCGCCGGCCGGCCTGCTGTGGCTGTCGATGAGCAACGCGCGCACCGGCGTGCTGCCGTACCTCGCGCAGCACCTCGGGCTGTCCGCCGGCGGTTCCGACTGGTACGCACACCCGTCCACGACGCTCGCCGTGGTGGTCGTCATGACGGTGTGGAAGACGGTCGGCCTGGCCATGCTGGTGCTGCTGATGGGCATGGACTCGATCCCCGACGAGATCTACGAGGCGGCCCGGCTGGACGGCGCGGGCCCGGTCCGCGTGCTGAAGGACATCACGCTGCCGCTGATCAGGAAGCCGCTGTCGCTGGTCGTGCTGCTCACCGTCACCACGACGTTCCTCGGCTTCGACCAGTTCTACACGATGACCAAGGGCGGCCCCGACGGCTCGACCCTGACGGTCGTCTACTACCTCTACAAGTCCGCCTTCCTGAGCTTCCAGCGCGGCTACGCCGCCGCGGTGGCCGTGGTGGTGGTCGCGGTGATGGCCGGGATCTCCGTGCTCCAGGTCCGGCTGCAACGCGGAAAGGGCTGACCGCCATGGTGATGTCCGAGGCGGCGCGAGCGCGCCGCTCCCCCGTCGCGGTGCGCGAGCGCAGCCGCAACCCGGTACGGATCGTGCTCGCGGCGGTGCTGGCGCTGCTCTTCGCGTTCCCGATCGTGTGGACCACCGTGGGCGGGTTCAAGTCCGCCGCGGAGGCGAACGCCTGGCCGCCGAAGTGGTGGCCGGCGCACTGGACGGTGGCGAACTTCGCCAAGCTGGACAGCTCCGGCACGTCGCTGGGCACGTACGTGCTCAACTCGCTCGCGGTGACGCTGATGACGGTGGTGATCACCACGGCTGTCGCGGTGCCGGCCGGCTACGCCTTCGCCCGCTACCGCTTCCGCGGCAAGAAGGCGCTGTTCGGGCTCACCGTCGGCATGCTGCTGGTGCCCTACCCGGCGCTGCTGGTCTCGCTGTTCACCGTGATGATCTGGCTGGGGCTGACCAACTCGCTGCTGGGCCTGGCGCTGGTGTACGCCACCTTCCAGATGCCGTTCGCCGTCTACATGATGCGCAACTCCTTCGAGAGCGTGCCGGAGGAGATCGGCGACGCGGCCGAGATCGACGGCTGCTCGAAGCTGAGCGCGCTGCCCCGGGTGATGCTGCCGCTGGTCAGGCCGGGCGTGGTGACGGTCGCGCTGTTCGCCTTCCTGGCCGGCTGGAACGAGTTCCTGGCCGCGCTGGTGCTGCTGAACGACAACTCCAGCTTCACGCTGCCGGTGGCCCTGGTGAACGCGCAGAACGGCCCGCTCAACACCATCGACTGGGGGGCGCTGCAAGCCGGGATCACGGTGACCATGCTGCCCTGCGTCGTGTTGTTCATGCTGCTCCAGCGCTACTACGTCTCCGGCCTGATGGCCGGGACCGGGAAGTGAGCCCGGCCGCCGGTCCGGGCGCGGAACCGCCCGCCGGCGCGCCGTATGAACGCTCACATCGATGCCCGGGCAGGCGCCCGCCCCAGGCGGCGCCCGGCCCGGTGCGCCCGCAGAGAGAATCGGGAACCCCCATGTCCACGCAGTCCGCCGAATATCCCATCGACCGCATCGCCACCCCGTGCCGCGACGAACGCCTGGTCGTCGCCCCCTCGTTCACCGAGGGCACCTTCGACAGCCACGCCGTGGACTGCCCGTTCGTGTTCTCCCGGGACGGGCGGCAGGGCATGACCTACGTCGGCTGGGACGGTGTCGGCTACCAGACCGCGCTGGCCTGGAACGACGCCGAGCACGGCTGGGGCCCCGGCCGGGTGGTGCTGGCCCGCGACGCGTCGGACCCGCTGCGCCGCTACAACGCGGCCCTGACGTCGATCGCCCGCGACAACGACCTGTGGTCGGCCGGAGAGCTGCGCGACTTCGACGGGTGGCACTACGGCACCTTCCACGCCTACCCGGCGGCCGGCTACGAGGCCGGCCCCGCCTCGATCGGCTTCGTCCGCAGCCGCGACCCGCTGCACTGGGAGCAGACCGGCGCCGTACTGGACCCCCGCGACGGCGGCGCCTGGGAGCGCGGCGGGCTGTACAAGTCCTGGCTGCTGGAGCACGAGGGG
Source organism: Actinacidiphila sp. bgisy145 (assembly GCF_057708125.1). Taxonomy (NCBI): domain Bacteria; kingdom Bacillati; phylum Actinomycetota; class Actinomycetes; order Kitasatosporales; family Streptomycetaceae; genus Actinacidiphila; species Actinacidiphila sp. bgisy145. The sequence continues at coordinate 29,467 of NZ_JBYIRL010000051.1, read as the reverse complement.
CTCTTCTACACCTTCTACAACGCCAAGGACCGCGACCAGTGGCCGTGGACCGAGCAGACCGGCCTGGCGGTCTCGAGCGACCTGGCGCACTGGACCCGCCATGACGCGAACCCCGTGCTGAGCGTGGGCGGTCCCGGCTCGTTCGACGAGCGCTTCGCCTCGGACCCCTGCGTGCTGCGCGACGGGGACTTCTGGATCATGTTCTACTTCGGCCTGGCCGAGGACGGGCACGCCCGCGAGGGCTTCGCCACCTCGCGCGACCTGCGGACCTGGGTGAAGTCCAAGGAGATCCTGCTCGACGTCGGCCCGGCCGGCTCCATCGACTCCCTGCACACCCACAAGCCCGCCGTCATGAGCTGGAACGGACGGCTGGAGCACTACTACTGCGCCGTCACCCACCGCGACCCGGTCCGGCTGGGCGGCTACGCGCAGCGCGAGATGCGCGGCATCACCCGCGCCACCGGCGCCGGCACCCCGCCGCCGAACACCGACAGGAGCCCCGCATGAGAAGGACCGCACGCACCCCACGCACCGAACGGGCCCCACGCGCCCCACGAGGCGCGGCCACCGCGGAGGACCGGAGAACCGGAAGAGCGGGGCCCCGGACCGAAGGGGCCTGGCGCACCGCGGCCGGCCGAGTGGTGCTGACCCTCGGGCTGCTCGTCGGCTCCCTGCTGAGCGGCCTGCTGGCCGCACCGCAGCACGCCGCCGCGGCCCAGGCGTCCGTCGTCGTCGACAAAGCGGCCCGGACCGTCACCATGACCGACGGCGGTTTCCGCATGGTGTACTCCTACGGCGGCAGGTCGGTCGTCACCTCCTTCACCATGGGCGGCACGCAGTTGCTGGACGCCGGCATCTACAGCTCGGTCCGGCTCGGCGCCGACGGCTCCGAACTGACCAGCACGGCGCTGGCCGCCGACCCGTCGGTCTCGGTGCACGGCCGCAGCGTCACCGCGTCCTTCACCATGGCGAACGCGCGGGTCGCGCTGGAGGAGACCTGGCGGTTCGACCTGACCGGGGCCGGGATCGAGCTCAGCTCCAGCCGCGGCTACGACTGGCTGGACACCTCCGACCGGTCCGTGCGCCACAACGGCCAGCTCACCTTCGGCTGGGCCCGGGTGTGGGACAACATCCGGCGGCCCCAGGATGGCGGCGACCTGCCCCTCGGCAACGCCTACACCGGGCAGAACTCGTTCTTCCTCTCCCAGAACCTGGACCGCTACGGCGTCGAGGAGTCCGACTTCACGATGCTGCGCGGCTCCACCCGGCAGGCGCTGAGCGTGACGGCGACCGGCAACCGCAACATCGCCACCGAGTTCTCCTACACCGGCGACGGCAACACCTACCAGGAGACGGAGCTGTCCACCTCACCCACCTGGAACTACACCGCGGGCAGCGCGGCCAGCGGCCTGGTCTACGGCGGCCACAGCTCCAACGGCACCGACGCGTACGTCTTCGCGCCCGTCGCCACCTCCCCGTCGCAGCGCGACACCGTCAGCTACACCTTCGCCGCGGACGACTACGCCCGCTACTACTCGCTGGGCGGCACCATCAAGGGCGTCGCCGACACCGCCGCCCTGACCTCGCTGCTCAACGACTTCGGCCGCTCCGGCGTGATCGACAAGAACTTCGGCATGTCCACCGTCGGGCTGCGCAATCCCGGTGTGGGGCCGTACGACATGGTGTACGCCGACCGGACCGTGCAGGGCTACTACGACCCGGCCATGACCGCCTCGCAGCAGCGCCTGCTGACGTACTTCCGCGACACCGCGCAGTCCTCCTCCGGCCACATGGCCGGCCGCACCTACCACCTGGACCACCCGTGGGGCGACGGCAGCCTGTACGACGCGGACCCGTCGTACGCCTCGGCCGTCGCGGACATGTACCAGTACTCGCCGGACCGGACGTGGCTCACCTCGATGCGCTCGTCGGTGGAGCGGTCCCTGGCGTTCATGGTCGACCAGCAGTACGACCCGGGCGACGGCCTCTTCCACAACGACCTGACCAGCAGCGCGTCGAAGAAGGGCATCCGCGAGTGGAACGACGCGCAGTACGTGTCGTACGAGAGCGGCTACGTCAACGAGTTGATGTACCAGGCCCTGGTGCAGTGGTCCGGGCTGGAGAAGGACGTCTTCCACGACACCGCGCAGGCGGATGAGTACGCCTCGATCGCCGCGAAGCTGAAGTCCCGGTTCAACCGGGACGACACCGACGGCGGCCTGTGGGACCCCGGGACGGGCATGTTCGCGTACTGGCGCAACGCCGACGGCACCGTGCAGGGCAAGGTGCAGCAGACCCAGATCAACCTCCAGGCGATCTACTTCGGGCTGGTCGACCTCCAGCGCGGCCGGCAGATCCTCGACGGCATCGACACCCAGATGCGCCGCTACGGCCTGACCATGCTGCCGGAGAACTTCATCGCGCTGAACCGCGACACCGAGAGCTCGCACGGCAACGGGTTCGAGACCGGGCTGGAGAACGGCGCGATCTACCCGATGATGACCGAGGAGTACATGCGCGCCGCCGCCGTGCTCGGCGAGCGCTCGCGGTCGCTGACGTACCTCGACAACACGCTGGAGCGCTACACGCAGGACGGCTTCGACGGATGGAGCCGGCTGACGTGGTTCCTCACCGCGCGGGCCGGCGGGCAGGAGGCGTGGTTCCCGGCGAACGCCAACGGCGCCACCGGCCTGTACAGCGACGTGCTCGGCATCCAGCCGACCGCCGCGGGCGTCACCGTGGCACCGAACATCCCGGCCGCGATGAACGGCACCGCGGTCTCCCGGACCATCCACAGCGCCGACCGGCTCTCGGTCACCTACCACGACGAGTTGAGCGAGACCGTCGACTACAGCGCCGCCCGGCAGCCGGTCACCCTCCAGTGGTCCGGGCAGACCCCGCACGCCACCTACACGGTCACCGACAACCACGGCAGCCACCGCGCGACCGCCGACGACCTCGGCACGGTGCGCTACACCTACACCGGGGCCGGCGCGCACACCGTGACCCTGACCCGCGGCAGCGCCGCCGGCTACGTGCTGACCACCCCGCCGACCCCTGACGACCTGGCAGCCCACCAGCCCGTCACCGCCACCAGCAGCATCGAGGACGGCAACTACGGCGCGGCGACCGCGGTGGACGCGCAGCCGTTCAGCGTCGCCGGCTCCTTCGGCTGGGCGAGCGACTCCGACCAGGCGGAGAACCACACCGAGTCGCTGACCGTGGACCTGGGCAGGACGACGTCCGTCGGCAGCGTCACCCTGTGGCCGAAGAACTTCGACCAGACACTGGTGGGCAGCGACTTCCCGATCGACTTCACGATCGACGTCTCGACGGACGGCACGCACTGGACCACGGCGGTGGCGAAGACCGGTTACCCGAAGCCGGTCGACGGCTCCCCGCAGGCGTTCGCCTTCGGCCCGCAGAGCGCGCGCTACGTCCGCGTGCAGGGCACCGACCTGCGGGCGGACGAGAGCGGCGCGTACCAGATGCAGCTGGCAGAGGTCCAGGTCTACGCACCCTGACCCCTTCGCACCCTGACGCCGGACCGGCCCGCGTCCTCCCCCGAGGTGCCCCGCACACCGGGTGAGGACGCGGGGCCGCGCCCGTCGCGTCACCCGCACGGACATCCCCGCGGCACGCCCCACCGGGCTCCGCGCGCGCCGTAAATGAAACGATTCACATCAGAAGGAGAACGCCATGCCCGGACCCGAGTCCGACCCGCGGCGCCACACGCCAGGAGAGGTCCGCGACGACACCCGGCAGGACGCCGGGGCCGCCGGTACCAGCCGCCGGCAGTTCCTGCTGCTGGGCGGCGGGACGATCGGCGCCCTCGGCCTGAGCGCGGCGGGCGTGTCGAGCGCCGCCGCGGACGCCGCCAAGGGGACGCCCGCGGCCGCCGCCCGAGGCGTCACCCCCCTCGGCCTGCGGGCCGCGGCGATGACCGACCCGCTCGGCATCGACGTCGAACGCCCCACCCTCAGCTGGCGGTTGGGCCTGCCGGCCGGCGCCGCGCCCACCGCGGCCGCGGTGCGGCAGAAGGCGTACCAGGTACAGGTCGCCACCAGCGCCGCCGCGCTCGGCCGGGGGCGCCCGGACCTGTGGGACAGCGGCCGGGTGAGCGGCGCGCGCACCTTCTCGGTCCCCTACGGCGGCAAGCCGGTCCCGGCCCGTACCCAGGCGTTCTGGCGGGTGCGGGTGTGGGACGAGCAGGGCGGCGCGACGGCGTGGAGCGCGCCCGCGGTGTGGGAGACCGGCCTGCTCGACGCCGGCGACTGGGCGGCGCGGTGGATCGGCAACGCCGAGTGGGAGCAGCCCTACGGCGTCACCGCGCAGCTGGCGGCACCCCGGACCGCGCGCTATGTCCGGGTGACCGTCACCGACCTGGGCCGTCCCGCGTCGGCGCTCGACGACACCGCCCACTGGAAGCCGCAGTTGCAGATATCCGAGATCGCCGTGCGGGACTCCGCCCGCCCCGGCGTGGACCTGGCGCACGGCGCGCCCGTCACCGCGTCCGACACCCTGACCGTGCCCGGGCAGTGGGCTCCGGAGTACCTCACCGACGGCAAGCTCACCTCGACGCAGGCGCCGTACGGCTACCAGAGCAGTGTCCGGTCCGACACCGATATCTCCGACGACCCGGTGGTGCTCACGCTCGACCTGGGCTCGGCCGTCACGTTCGACTCGGTGGTGGTCTACCAGCGCTGGGACGCGCCCAGCCAGTGGGGCATGACCCCGGACTACCCCAGGACGTTCAGCGTCTCGGCCGCCGACGACCCGGCCGGGCCCTTCACCGGCGTCGCCGACGTGAAGAAGGACGACAAGCCCTACCCGCCCTCCAGCATGCACGACGCGCCGGCCGCACTGCCGCTGTTCGCCAAGGACTTCACCGTCTCCGGCGAGGTGGCCAGGGCCCGGCTGTACATCTCCGCGGCCGGCATCCACGCCGCCACCGTCAACGGCCGCGCCGCGGGCACCGCGGTCCTCGAACCGCCGAACACCAACGTCCTGACCGAGGTGCCGTACGCCACGTACGACGTCACGAAGCTGCTGGCGAGCGGCCGCAACACCGTGGGCGTGGAGATCGGCAACGGCATGTGGGACGTCTTCAACACCCTCGACAACCCCAGCCGCTACATCAAGGCCACCGCCGGTTTCGGGCCGCCGCGGCTGATCGCCCAGCTGGAGATCCGCTACACCGACGGCCGCAGCCACACCGTGGCCACCGACGGCAGCTGGCTGACGGCGCTCGGCCCGACCACGTTCAGCAACTGGTACGGCGGCGAGGACTTCGACGCCCGCCGCGTGCAGCCCCGCTGGGACCACCCCGAAGGCGACCGCCGCGCCTGGCAGCAGGCGGCCGTCACCGCCCCGCCCGCGCCGGGCACCGCCCTGGTGGGACGGCTCGCCCCGCCCATCGAGATCGTCGACGTCCACCCCGCCGTCGCGATCACCTCGCCCTCCGAGGGCGTGTACGTCATCGACTTCGCCACCAACAGCGCGGGCTGGCAGCAACTGCGGATGAGCGGCCCGGCCGGGACCACGGTGACGATGCTGCCCGGCGAGAAGCTGACCGCGGCCGGCACGGTCGACCAGTCGACCACCGGCAAACCGATCTACGACACCTATGTGACGGCCGGCTCAGGCGAGGAGATCTGGCAGCCGCGCTTCGTCTACCACGGTTTCCGCTACCTGGAGGTGCGGGGCCTGCCCCGGGCCCCCTCGCTCGGTGACGCCAAGACCCTCGTCCTGCGCACCGCCAACCCCGAGGCGGGCTCCTTCACCTGCTCCGACGACCTGCTCAACAGCATCCACACCATCATCGACCGGTCCGTGCAGAGCAACATGTACTCGGTGTTCACCGACTGCCCGCACCGCGAGAAGCTCGGCTGGCTGGACCAGACCGGCCTGGCCCTCGGCGCCGCCACCCGCAACTACGACATCGAGGCGTACGGCCGCAAGCTCGTGCGCGACATGATCGAGGCGCAGGCCCCCGACGGGATGGTGCCCACCACCGCACCGGAGATCGCCCTGTTCGCCGGCGCCTACCGCTACGACGCCAACTGGGGCGGCTCCATCGTCCTGGTGCCGTGGCAGCTGTACCGCGCCTACGGCGACACCTCGACCCTGCGCTCCACCTATCCGGCGATGAAGCGCTACCTGGAATACCTCGGCGGCCTCGCCTCGGGAGACCTGCTCGACGGCGGCCTCGGCGACTGGGAGTCGGTGGAGACCACCACCCCGACCAAGGTGGTGCAGACCTACGCCTACAAGCGGCTGGCCACGACGCTGGCCCACATCGCCGGCGTCCTGGGCGAGAGAAGCGACGCGAAGCGGTACGACGCGCTGGCCGCCCGGATCACCGCCGCCTTCAACGCCGCCTACCTCGACGCGTCCGGCGCCACCTACGCGTCGGGCAGCCAGGCCTGCAACGCGCTGGCGCTCGACGCCGGCTTCGTGCCGGCGGCGCGGTCGGCGGCGGTGCTGGCCACGCTGATCGCCGCCATCCGCGCCGCGGGCAACCACCTGGAGGTCGGCGAGGTCGGCCTGCCCGCGGCCCTGCGGGTGCTGGCCGGCGCCGGCCGGCACGACGTCATCTGGGACATCGCCACCCAGACCACCTACCCCAGCTACGGGCACATGGTGGCCACCGGCTCGACGTCACTGGCCGAGTCGTGGGGCGGCATGGGCACCAGCGCCTCGCAGAACCACTGGATGCTCGGCGCGCTGGAGGAGTGGTTCACCGCGGGGCTCGGCGGCATCACCCAGACCGCCGACTCGGTGGCCTTCTCCGAACTCGCACTGGCCCCGGCGGTCGTCGGCGACCTCACCACGGTCGACGCCACCTACGACACTCCGCACGGCCGCGTCGCCAGCTCCTGGCGGCGCTCGGGCACGTCCCTGTCGCTGGCGGTGTCCGTGCCGCCCAACACCAGCGCCACGGTGGCGGTGCCGCTCGCCCCGGCCGGCGGGGCGAAGGCCGTCGTGACGCCGTCGCGCGGCGCGGTGCTGGTGCGCCGCGACGCCGACACGGCGGTGTACCGCGTCGGCACGGGCGCGTGGTCCTTCCGGGCCGCACGGCCGTGAGCCGCACGGCCGTGAACTGACGCCCCGCCCGGCGCCCCCGCGGCCCGCGAAAGGCGCCGGTGACGCGGCCGGGGGGGCGGCGGTGGGCAGCGCGGCGGGTCCGGGGCCTGTCGCGCACACGGGAACACTCCTGCGGCGGACGGGTCGGCAGGCGCTCCGGCCCCGCGCGGTGACGACCGGCGCCAGGGGCGGCGGCCGTGCTCAGCGGTTGACGGCGTCGACCTCTGCCCGCGCGGCCGCCACGATCTCCGGGTCGGTGACGAAGTGGGTGTCGGTGCCGGCCGAGCCGCTCGCCGGACCCATCGGCACCCACGTCCCACCCCGCCGGGCGGGCGCGGCCCGCTTCGCCGACAGGTGGACCGCCGCCGCACCGGTGGCCGCCAGCGCTGCCACGTCACCGGGTCCGACGCCCGCGCCGGCCATCACCTCGGTGGCGGGGACGGCCGCGGCGATCGCGGCGATCGTCCCGGCCCCGGCCGGCGCGGTCACCGCCCCGCCCGAGGTCAGGATGCGGGTGGCGCCCAGCGAGGCCGCCAGGACGGCCGTGGCCACCGGGTCGGCCGCCTGGTCGATCGCCCGGTGCACGGTCACCCCGACCGGGCGGCCGGCCGCGCTCCCCGCTTCGGCGGCCGCGTCCAGCAGTCTTCGCATCGCCCCGGTGTCCAGGGCACCGGCCGAGGTCAGCGCGCCGACCACCACGCCCGCCGCACCCGCGGCCACCGCCTCGCGCACCTCGGCGGCCATGAGCGCCACCTCCTCCGCGTCGTACACGAAGTCGCCCGGGCGGCAGCGGACCAGGACGTGCACCGGGGGTCCGACCGCGCACGCCGCCGCGACCAGCGCGCCCGACGGGGTCACTCCGCCCAGTTCCAGGGCCGAGCACAGCTCCACCCGATCGGCCCCCGCCTGCCTCGCAACCCGGGCGCCGGCGGGGCTCGCCACGGCGATCTCCAGTTGCAGACGCCGCGCCGAGCTCACTCGTCGCCCCCGGTCAGCGGCTCGTCCGAGGGCGCGATCAGGCGGGCGGTGAGGTCCGGCGCGGCCATGTCCGGGTCGAAGGGGAACATCGGACGGCGGATGCGGTGGTGGCCCAACCGCACCAGGTCCTGGTCGACACCGCCGGGGGTGAGCGCCATCTTCCAGTCCGCGGCCATCGCGAACAGCTCGGGTTCGAGGTAGCCGATCTTGACGATGACGATGTCCGCGCCGCGCGGGTCGAGCGCCAGGTCGGTGAAGTCGTGCTCGTGGTGGTAGGGCTTGCGCAGTTCCGTGAGGATCACGAAGACGCTGCCGACCCGCAGCACCACCTCGGTCCGCGCGTCCCGGTCGCCGTCCCGCACGGCGTGCACGACGCCCGTCATCGTCAGCGGTCCCTCGTGCCGGTCGTCGACCTCGGCGCCCGCCGTCACCGTCACGGTCGCGCCGACTCCTGCCTGCCGGGCCCGCGCCACCGCCGCCGGGCCGGGCACGGAGGCGTACAGGACCGTCGGCCCGCCGGCGTCGCGGAACTCCGGCCGGGCCAGCACCCGGGCCAGTCCCCAGGTCACGTCGCCCGCCCCGCCGGCCGTGGGGTTGTCGCCGGTGTCGCTGACGAAGTACGGGCGCCGCGCCGAGGACAGCGCCTGGTCCAGGCACTCGTCCAGCGTGCCGGTCGGCGCGACGAACCCGAACTCCCTGCGGCGGTCCCAGAACCCCCGGGCCAGGCGCTCCGCGCCCGCGGCGACAGCGTCCCGCGAGGGACCGGTGACGACCACCGCCGCGCGGTTGCGGGGCTCGTCGGCCCACGCGTAGCCGACCCAGATCGCCGCGTCGGTGACGCCGTCGAGCGCCTCCACCTCGGCGACCGCGGCGTAGACGCTTCTGGCCGGCTCGATCCGGGTCGAGGTCTGCTCGCCGGCCAGCAGCACCGGCACCGGCACCCACGCCTTGAACGGCCTGGGCACGCCCGTCACCAGCAGGTCCACCAGGTTGCGGACCGCGCGCTCCTTGGTCTCCATGTGGTCCTCGTGCGGTGCCATCCGGTAGCACGTGATCAGGTCGCTGCGGTGGGCCAGTTCGCGGGAGACGTTGCCGTGCAGGTCCATCGAGGTGGACACGATGACGTCCGGACCGACGGTGGCCCGGATTCGGTCCAGCAGCACCGCCTCGGCGTCGTCGACACCCTCGACGGTCATCGCGCCGTGGATGTCGTACCAGAGGCCGTCCAGCGGCGGCAGGTCCGCGAGGCGGGCGATGAGTTCGTCCGACAGTTCGGCGAAGGCCGCCGCGGTGACGGTGCCGCCCGGCAGCGACTTGCCGACGAGCGCGCCGTGCCATGCGGCCGCCTCCCGCAGCGGCTCGCCCGGTGCGAGGAACGGGTAGCGCTCCAGCACCTGCTCGCCGCGCGACGGGTGGAAGGCGGGGGCCTGGGTGCGGGCGGGCGAGAACGTCGAGGACTCGATGCCGATCCCGGCGATGGCGATGACCGGGCGGGCTACGGGAGTTCGGGAACGCGGCATGGGCTGCTCCTGCGGTGGTCGGGGTCGGGGGTTACGTCGGCGTGGCGGCAGTGGCGGCCGCGCGGCACGCGCGGCCGCCGGTCAGCCGTCGAGGCGCGCCGGGCCGCGCGGGTGGGTCCTGGGCAGAGCACCTGCGCCGGCGGGGACGGCCTCGGTCGCGTCGTGCAGCGCCCGGGCCATGGCGCGTTGCAGGGCGAACAGGCCGGCGCCGAACAGCCCGGCGTCCGCGCCGAGGCTGGCCCGGGCGATGGTCAGGTGCTCGGTGACGAGCGGGTGGCAGCCCTCGTAGAGGCGGCTGCGGACCGCGGCGACGAACGGCTCGAGGGTGGACAGGATGCCGCCGAGGTACACGGCGTCGGGGTTGAAGAAGTTCACGTTCGCGGCGAGGACGGTGCCCAGGTAGCTGCCGGCCTGGCGCACGGCGCCGGTGGCCAGCGGGTCGGAGTCGGACGCCAGCCGCACCACGTCCGCCAGGGACGCGACCGCCGCGCCGCGCTCGCGCAGGATGCGGACCAGGGCCGCTCCGGAGGCGACCGTCTCCAGGCAGCCGGTGTTGCCGCAGGAGCACGGGGTGTCGCCGGCCGCGTCGATCCGGACGTGGGTGATGTCGCCGGCCGCGCCGGTGGCGCCCCGGTAGAGCTTGCCGTCGACGATGATGCCGGTGCCGATCGCGGAGCCGATCTTCACCATGATCGACTGGCGCCGCTCCACGGGCTGGACGGCGTGCTCGCCGACCGCCATGCAGTTGGCGTCGTTCTCCACGGCGGCCGGCACGCCGAACCGGTCCTGCAGCCAGTCGGCGACCGGGAACCTGTTCCAGCCCGGCATCCGTGAGGGCAGCGTGGCGGCCCCGGACTGCACGTCCACCGGCCCGGGCAGCGAGACACCGACACCCCGCAGCCTCCTGCGCCCGTGCCCCTCGGCCAGTGCTTCCAGGGTCTCTGCCAGTTCCGGCAGGGCGACCTCGGGCCCGTCGGCGATGGCGAACGGCACCGTGGAGACGTCCGTCAGCTCCCCGCCGGGCAGCACCACGCCGATGCGTGCGTGCCGTCCGCCGAGGTCGGCGGCGACCGCGAACTCGTCGGTGGCGCCGATCCGCAGGATCTTGCGGGGACGGCCGCCGGTGGACGCGCTGGTGCCGTGCTCGGCGACCAGTCCGCGGCTGACCAACTGGCCGACGGTCAGCGAGATCGTGGACGCCGACGCGCCCAGCCGCTCGGCGAGTTCGGCGCGCGAGGTGCCCTGCCCGGAGGCGATGAGTTCCAGGACGCGCTCGGCGAGCGACGGTGTGCCGGAGGCGCTGTTCCTGTGCGGCGGACTTACGTCGGGCATGGAGAAACTTACTTCCGATTTGACGGTGGACGGCGCCGACAGTACGCCCGGAAGGCTTCCGGAGGAAGGGGCGTCCGCCCTCCGGAGAATCCCGGCCACCGGACCGGAAACCCCGCCACTGCCGGGAAATCGGGCCTCTTCGGTCGATGCGGCGGACCTTTTTTCGAAACAGCAGAAACATACTTGTTATCAACAGGGGTTTGTTTTTTCGACCGGAGACGTCGTTGACTGTTCCGCACCCGCCGGTCCCAGAAGTTTCCGGTATATCCGGTTCCAGCGGTCGTCCACCTGAGGAGAATCATGTTTCCTGTCCGCACGACGGAACGCCGCCGCTGGGCCCTGGTGGCGGGCGCCGCGCTCGCCGCCGGATCGCTGCTCGCAGGCTGCAACGGAGCGAACGGCTCGTCGTCGTCCGCGTCGTCCGGTTCCATCAACTACGCGCTGCCCGCGAACTTCACGCCGAACTGGATACTGCCGATCGGCACTCCGGCCCACCTCAACACCAACAACGTCTCGATAGCTGCCTCGTTGTGGGAGCCGCTGGTCGCCTACGACGGCTCCACGGGCACCATCAACTGGAACAAGAAGGCGTCGATAGCTTCCGCGGCGGACTTCGCTGCGGACGGCAGGAGCGTCACCGTGACACTCGGGGACCGGCACTGGAGCGACGGCAAACCGATCACCTCCCGGGACGTCCAGTTCTGGTTCAACGTCATCAAGGCGAACAAAGCGCAGTGGGCCGGCTACAGCGCCGGAAAGGCGCCCGACAACTGGACCGGCCTGAAGGTCCTGGACGACCACCGCTTCACCCTGACGTTCGACCGGTCCTACAACGACCAGTGGATGCTGGCGAACGAGCTGAGCCAGATCACGCCGCTGCCGCAGCACCTGTGGGACCGCACCTCCGCCTCCGCCGCCGTCAGTGACGCCGACACGACCACGGCCGGTGCCAAGCAGGTGTGGACGTTCCTGAACTCGGCGGCGAAGAACATCTCCAAGTACGCCTCGGACCCGCTGTGGAAGACCGTCAGCGGGCCGTACACGGTCCGCTCGTTCTCCACCGCGGGCAAGGTCGTGCTCACGGCGAACAAGAAGTACGACGGCGGCGAGAAGGCGCACATCCCGACGGTGAACCTGCTGCCGTTCACCACGACCGCCGCCGAGGAGAACGCGCTGCGATCCGGGCAGGTCGACTACGGCTACATCAACGCCACCGACCTGGACCAGAAGGCGTCCTTCACCGGTCAGGGCTACACCGTCAAGCCGTGGACCGGCTGGGCGGTCACGTACATGCCCTACAACTTCGACAACCCCGCGATGGGGGCGGTGTTCAAGCAGCTGTACGCGCGGCAGGCCGTGCAGGAGTCCATCGACCAGGACAGCCTGGCCAAGGTCATCTTCAACGGCACCGCCGTCCCCGGCTACGGGCCGGTCCCGCAGGCGCAGAGCTCCGACTTCGTCTCGGCGGCGCAGAAGGACAACCCGTACCCGTTCTCCACCGCCAAGGCCAGGGCGCTGCTGACCGCGCACGGCTGGGCCGACCAGGGCGGCACGATGACCTGCGTGCGGCCCGGCTCCGCCGCGAGCCAGTGCGGCACGGGTGTCGCCAAGGGCACCGAGTTCCGCATGCAGGTGCTCTCCCAGTCCGGATCGACCGTCACCGACAACATGATGAGCGCCATCCAGTCGTCGCTCGCCAAGACCGGCATCGGCTTCTCGATCAAGACCGCGCCGGTCAACTCGGTGCTCGCCCAGACCCCGCAGTGCACCTCCGACCAGGCGTCCTGCAAGTGGCAGCTGTCCTTCTTCGGCACCGCCGGCAGCTGGTACTTCCCCGCCTTCCCCACCGGCGACTCGCTCTTCCAGACCAAGGGCGGCTCGAACTTCGGCAGTTACTCCAACCCGCAGGTCGACAAGCTGATCGCGCAGTCGACCACGTCGACGTCCGACACCGCGGTCCAGCAGTACAGCGCGGCCCTGGCCAAGGACCTGCCGGTGGTCTGGCTGCCCGAGCCCGACTACCAGATCTCGGTCATCAGGAACGGCCTCGGCGGCTTCGCCCAGGACTCGCTGGCCGACTTCCACCCCGCCCAGTGGCAGTGGACCGGCAAGTGAGCCCGGTCCGGGTCCCACGACGGCACTGATCGAACCGTTCGGAAGTCGATGAACACTTACCTGTACCTGGCTAGACGCGTCCTGCAGGCCATCGCGGTGATCCTCATCGTGACGGTGGCGACGTTCTGCCTGCTGCACGCCCTGCCCGGGGGCCCCGCGCGCGGAATCCTCGGCCCGCAGGCCACCCCCCAGCAGATCGCGCAGTTCGACCACGCCCAGCACCTCGACCAGCCGCTGCCCGTGCAGTACGGCGCCTACCTCGGCCGCCTGCTGCACGGGGACCTCGGCACCTCCTACACGCTCAACGAGCCGGTCTCCCAGCTCATCGTGCAGCGCCTGCCCAAGACGCTGGTCCTCACGGTGCTGTCCGCGCTCGTCGGGCTGCTGCTGGCGGTGCCGCTGGGCATGTGGCAGGCCGTCCGGCGCAACAAGCCGGTCGACTACGTCATCACCACGCTGAGTTTCGTCGCCTACTCCACGCCGGTGTACTTCCTCGGCCTGATCCTGGTGCTGGTCTTCAGCCACGTTCTGCCCTGGTTCCCCGCGCAGGCCCCGCAGGGCGACTCCCTCGCGCAGGTCTTCGCCGATCCGGCCGGGCTGGTCCTGCCCGTGGTGGCCGGCGCCGCCTCCGTCGTGGCGGTCTTCAGCCGGTACATGCGAGCGGCCACGCTGGAGAACCTCTCCGAGGACTACGTCAGGACCGCCCGGGCCGGCGGCTCGCGGCGCGGCGCGATCCTGCGGCGCCACGTGTTCCGCAACTCGCTCACCCCGGTCGTGGCGATGCTCGGCTACTACGTACCGGTGCTCTTCGGCGGCGCCCTCGTCGTCGAGCAGCTGTTCAACTACCCCGGCATGGGGCTGCTGTTCTGGACCGCCGCGCAGTCGTCGGACTACCCGGTGCTGCTCGGCTGCGTGCTGGTGATCGCCGTCGCCACCGTCGTGGGCACCCTCCTCGCCGACATCGTCCAGCGGATCATCGATCCCCGAGTGAAGGAGGACCGCGCATGAGTGCCGTACTCCAGCCGGGCCGGCTGCCCGGCGACGGGCCGGCGGCCGAGCCGGCCGACCCGGTCGCCGCCGCGGGACTGCGCCTGGCGTTGCGCAGGTTCGCCCGCAACCGGCTGGCCGTGGTCGGTCTCGCCGTGGTCGTGCTGTTCTTCCTGTTCTGCTTCGCCGGCCCGCTGCTGTACTCCACCGACCAGATCCACACCACGCTCACCGAGGTGAACCTCGCACCGAGCGGGAGCCATCTGCTGGGCACCGACGCGGTCGGCCACGACGAACTGGGCCGGCTCATGTACGGCGGCAAGGTCTCCCTCGTGGTGGGTCTGGCCGCGGGCGTCCTGGCCACCGTCATCGGCACCCTGTGGGGCGCGGCCGCGGGATACGCCGGCGGCTGGGTCGACGCGGCCATGATGCGCGTCGTCGACGCCGGCATCGCGATCCCCGCGCTGTTCATCCTCCTGGTGGTCTCGGCCATCTCCACCCCGGGCGTCCTCGGACTGATCGTGATCCTCGGCCTGGTCTCCTGGCTGGTCCCCTCCCGCCTGGTGCGGGCCGAGACCCTCACCCTGAAGAACCGCGACTACGTGCACACCCTGCGCGCCATCGGCGGCACCCACACCCGGGCCGTCGGGCGGCACATCCTGCCCAACTCCGTCTCCACGATCGTGGTGGCGGCCACCTTCCAGGTCGCCGACGCCATCCTGCTCGTGGCGTACGTGTCCTACCTGGGGCTCGGCCTCCAGCCGCCGAAGACCGACTGGGGCGGCATGCTCTCCGCGGGCCTGACCGCCACGTACTCCGGCCGCTGGTGGCTGATCCTTCCGCCGGGCCTTGCCGTCATCCTCGTGGTGTGCGCCTTCAACGCCATCGGCGACGGGCTCCGTGACGCCTTCGACGTGAGAGGACGCCGATGAACGCCGCCGAACACCCCACCGCGGCCGCGGGGGACGCCATCCTCGACTTGGACGACCTCAGCGTGGTCTTCTCCACCGAGACCGGGGACGTGCCCGCCGTACGCGGGGTGTCACTGCACGTCCGGCCCGGCGAGACCCTCGCCCTGGTCGGCGAGTCCGGGTCCGGCAAGTCCACCGTCGCGCTCGCCTCCATCGGCCTGCTGCCGGACAACGCCCACGCCACCGGACGGGCCCGGCTGGGCGCCACCGACGTGGTGGCCACCGGCGAGAACCAACTGGCCCGGCTGCGGGGCCGCACCGTCTCCATGGTCTTCCAGGAGCCGGCCACCGCCCTGGACCCGCTCACCCGGATCGGCGACCAGATCGCCGAGGTGATCCGCAACCACCGCCCGCTGTCCGCCCGCGAGGCACGGCAGGCCGCCGTCGAACTGCTGCGCCGCGTCGGCATTCCCGAACCGGCCCGGCGGGCGTCCGCGTTCCCCTTCGAACTGTCCGGCGGCCAGCGCCAGCGCGTGGTCATCGCCATGGCGATCGCCAACGACCCGGTGCTGCTCATCGCCGACGAGCCCACCACGGCCCTCGACGTCACCGTGCAGGCCGAGATCCTCGACCTGCTGCGCCGCCTCACCGCCGAGACCGGCACCGGAGTGCTGCTGGTCACCCACAACATGGGCGTGGTGGCCGACTTCGCCGACCGTGTCGCCGTCATGCTCCAGGGCGAGATCGTCGAGACCGGACCCGTCGAGGACGTCCTGCTGCGCCCGCGCCACGACTACACCAAACGGCTGCTGGCGGCGGTGCCGCGCCTGACGGTGGCGGAACCCGAAGAGGCGGCGCCCCGGGGCGTGGCGGCGGGCACGGGCACGAAGTCCGGCGCCTCCGCGACGTCCGGATCTGCCCGGTCCGCGGGAGCCGCCGGGTCCGCCGAGTCCGTGGTCGACCTGCGGGCGGTGACCGTGGCCTTCGGCCGCGGGCGCGGCGCGGTACGCGCCCTGGACGACGTGTCCTTGAGCGTGCGGCCCGGCGAGACCGTCGGCCTGGTCGGCGAGTCGGGATCGGGCAAGTCCACCGCGGCCCGCGTCGCGCTCGGGCTGGTGCGCCCCACCGCCGGCACCGTCACCCTCTTCGGCGCCGACCTGCGGAAGGTCTCCGCGCGGTCCCGCCGCTCCCTGCGGTCCGGCGTCGGTGTCGTCCTTCAGGACCCGGTGGCTTCGCTCGACGCCCGTATGTCGGTGGGTGAGTGCGTCGCGGAGCCGTTGCGCGTCCACCGCCGCCGGATGTCGTCGAAGGAGCGCCAGGACCGCGTCGCGGACATCCTGGACCGGGTCCGGCTGCCGCGCGGTTTCGCCCGGCGCACCCCCCGCGAGCTGTCCGGCGGCCAGCGCCAGCGGGTCAGCCTCGCCCGGGCGCTCGTGCTCGATCCGCGGCTGCTGGTGGCCGACGAGCCGACCAGCGCGCTCGACGTCAGCGTGCAGGAAGCGGTCCTTCAAGTGATCACCGAACTCCAGGACGACCTCGGCTTCGCGTGCCTGTTCGTCTCCCACGACCTCGCCGTGGTGCAGGACTTCGCCGCACGCGTCGTCGTCATGCGGGCCGGCCGGATCGAGGAGCAGGGCCCCAGCGAGGTGACCCTGCTGCATCCGGCGACGGACTACACCCGCCGCCTGCTGGCGGCCGTCCCCGTCCCCGACCCGGTGCTCCAGCGCCGCCGGCGCGCCGAACGGCAGACCGGGGCCGAGGGGCCCGGCAGGGACGGATCGGCCGCCGGCGGATCGGGCGTGACCGCGTGACGACGACACCCGCGCCACCGCGGCCCACGCGAGCGGTCTTCGCCGGGGTGGACATCGGCGGCACCACCACACAGGTCATCCTGTGCACCGAGTCCCTGGAGGTCCTGGACCGCGTCGAACTCGCCACGCCCGCCACCGAGGGCGGAGGCGCCATGGTCGGGACGGTGCTGGACGGGCTGCGGCTGCTGCTCGACCGCGTGCCGTCACGACTGGCCGGGGTCGGCGTCGGGGCGGCCGGCATCGTCGACACGCGTACCGGCCATGTGCTGGTCGCCAGTGACTCGTTCACGGACTGGGCCGGGTTCGCGGTGACCGGCACCATCCAGGCGGCACTCCACGTGCCCGCCTTCCTCGACAACGACGTCAACGCCTTCCTGCGCGGTGAAGTCGCCCGCGGCGCCGTCGCGGGCGAGTCGCACGCGCTGGGCATGACGCTCGGCACCGGCGTCGGCGGCGCCCTGTGGGTGGACGGCGCCCTCATGGACGGACCGCACGGCGCGGCCGGGGAGATCGGCCACATCCCCGGCTTCGGCGAGCTCCTGTGCTCCTGCGGCGGCCGGGGCCACCTGGAGACCCTCGCCTCGGGCCGCGCGCTGGCGGCCCGGTACGCCGAGCGCACCGGACGGGACACCGACGCGCGCGGGGTCGCCGCCGCGGCCGCCGCCGGCGACCGGGACGCGCTCGCGGTGTTCGAGGCGGCAGGGGCGGCCCTCGCGCGCGCGATCCTGATCACGGCCGGCATGGTCGACGTCACCACGGTCGTGATCGGCGGCGGCGTCAGCCGCGCCTGGCCGCTGCTGGAACCGATGGTGCTCGCCGCCCTGGCCGCCGAACCACCGGTCAGCGGCTGTCCGATCCGGCTGGTCCCGGCACTGCTGGGCAGCGACGCGGTCGCGATCGGGGCGGCGTCCCGGGCGCGCGCGGAACTGCGCGCGGGATCGCCGGCCGGCGCCGCACCGGCCGCCGAGGCTGCGCCGGTCAGTGGGTACGGGCCGCGCGCTCCGCGTTCTTCTCCTTGATCCGCACCACTTCCCTGCGGAACTCGGCCTGCACGGTGCGCTCCTGGACCAGCCACTCCGGCTGGTCCTGCTTGAGCGCCTCGATCTGCTCGGTGGTGAGCGCCTCGGTGACGCCGCCGCGTGCCAGGCCCGTGATGGACACGCCGAGCTTGGCGGCAACCACCGGCCGCGGGTGCGGTCCGCGGCGCCGCAGTTCCACCAGCCACTCGGGAGGATCGGTCTGGAGTGCCTTCAGCTCGGCGCGGGAGACGACACCCTCCTGGAACCCGGCGGGCGTGGCCGGGAGGTACACGCCCAGCTTCTTCGCCGCCGTCGCGGGCTTCATGGTCTGGGTGGTCTGCTGCGACGTCATGCCGTCAAGGATAACGAGCGTGCGTGCCGCCTTTGACCAGCAGCGGATAGCCTGGTGACGTGACAGGCTCGGAAGCACCCTCCTCGTTCCGGCTCGCATACGTTCCGGGTGTGACACCGAGCAAGTGGGTGCGGATCTGGAACGAGCGGCTGCCGGAGATCCCGCTCACCCTGGTGCAGGTGACCGCCGCGGAGGCGTTCGGCGTGCTGCGGGACCGCGGGTCCGGCGCGGACGCCGGATTCGTCCGGCTTCCGGTGGACGGGCCGGACCTCAGCGCGATCCCGCTCTACACGGAGACGACGGTGGTCGTCGTCCCCAAGGACCACCTGTTCGCGGCGGTCGACGAGGTGACCGTGGACGACCTCGCCGACGAGATCGTGCTGGACCCGCTGGACTCCACCCTCACCTGGGAGAAGCTGCCGGGGCAGCCCGCGAGAGAGCGCCCCGCCACCACCGCGGACGCCGTGGAACTGGTCGCGGCGGGCGTGGGCCTGCTGCTGGTCCCGCAGTCCCTGGCCCGGTTGCACCACCGCAGGGACCTCACCTACCGGCCGGTCCCGGGCGCCCCCGAGTCCCGCGTCGCCCTGTCCTGGTCGCAGGACGGGACGACCGACCTGGTGGAGCACCTCATCGGCATCGTGCGCGGGCGCACCGTCAACAGCACCCGCGGCCGTCCCCTTCCGGGCCGGACCGCACAGGGCGGCCGGACCGCGCAGACCGCACAGGGCACCCAGGGCAAGAGCCCGGGCAAGGCGGCGGACGGGCGCCGGCAGCCCGCACGCGGCGGGTCCGGCTCCAGCGCGAAACCCACCCGCAGGAGCGGCAGTACGGGCGGCGGGCGCGGCAAACCCCGCCGCCGCTCGTAGCCCACCGGACAAGGGGCCCCGTCGGTTCGGGGCTGCCGACACGAGGAAGGACCAGGACCCCATGACGACGAAGCAGCCGTCCGCCGGCCGCTTTGGGCCCGGCAGGTCCGATCGGACGGCAGGTTCGTTCGCGGAGCTGGACCTCCCGGACGCGCTGGTGCGGGTGCTGGAGGCGCGCGGGGTGCGGGAACCGTTCCCGATCCAGGCGGCCACCCTGCCGAGCGCGCTGGCCGGCCGGGACATCCTCGGCCGCGCGCGGACCGGCTCGGGCAAGACCCTGGCCTTCGGGCTCGCGCTCCTCGCGCGCACCGCGGGCCGCAGCGCCGCACCGAAGCACCCTCTCGCGCTGGTCCTGGTGCCGACGCGGGAACTCGCCCAGCAGGTGCACGAGGCGCTGGCCCCCTACGCGCAGGCGGTCGGGCTGCGCTCGGCGGCCGTGGTCGGCGGACTGTCGGTGAACCGGCAGGTCGCGGCCCTGCGGGCGGGTGCCGAGGTCGTGGTGGCGACGCCGGGACGGCTGGCCGATCTGGTGGCCCGGCGGGACTGCCACCTGGACCGGGTGCGGATCGCCGTGCTGGACGAGGCGGACCAGATGTGCGACCTGGGTTTCCTGCCGCAGGTCACGGAGATCCTGGACCGGATGCCGCCCGGAGGGCAGCGGATGCTGTTCTCCGCGACGCTCGACGGCAACGTCGACCAGCTGGTCCGGCAGTACCTGAGCGAGCCGGTGCACGCCGCGGTCGACCGGGCGGAGGGCTCCGTCGCGACGATGGAGCACCACGTACTGCACGTCCATCCCGCCGACAAGCTCGCGACGGCGACCGAGATCGCGGCCCGCGACGGGCGCGTGCTGATGTTCCTGGACACCCGGCACGGTGTGGACCAGTTCACCCGCCACCTGCGGAGCAGCGGTGTACGGGCGGGCGCCCTGCACAGCGGGAAGTCGCAGCCGCAGCGCACGCACACGCTGGCCCAGTTCAAGGACGGCGGGATCACCGTGCTGGTGGCCACCAACGTCGCCGCCCGCGGCATCCACATCGAGTACTTGGACCTCGTCGTCAACGTGGACCCGCCCGCCGACCCCAAGGACTACCTCCACCGCGGTGGACGCACAGCGCGTGCCGGGGAGTCCGGCAGCGTGGTCACCCTGGTCACGCCCGGCCAGCGCCGGGACGTGAACCGGATGATGTCGGACGCCGGCATCCGGCCCACGGTCACCGGGGTCCGCTCCGGCGAGGCGGCACTGACCGGCATCACCGGCGCCAGGCGTCCACCGGTGCAGGACAGGGAGAAGACCGGCAAGGCACCGTTCCGGGGGCTGGGCACCGGTACGGGGCGCCCGAAGAAGGAGTCCCGCAAGGCCGCGGAGGCGCGCGCGATGACCGAGGCCCGCAGGGCCGCGCGCGTACGCAAGGCCCGCTGACCGCCGGGCGCGGGCGGAGCGCCTGCGCCCGGCGGGTCCCCGGTGAGGGTTACAGCCCGCTGTTCCCGTCGCCCTTGGTGACGGTGAAGCCGGGTGATCCGTCGAGGTACAGGCCGCCGGAGGAGGCGCCGGTGACGGTGGTGTTGCTGATGATCATGGCGCCGGTGACGTCGTAGATGTCGATGCCGTAGGTCCCGGCGCCGTTGATGGTGTCGTGGTCGAGCGTGATGTCGGCGATCTTGTGGTCGTAGCTGAGCAGGACGGCCTGGTAGGTGCTGTCGGTGATGGTGTTGCCGGTCACGGAGATCGGCTGGAGGATGTCGCCCTGGTCGGCGGCGTAGATCCACAGCGCGCCGATGTCGGTGCTCCAGTTCTTGTGGTAGGAGCCGGTGCGCTGGAGGAGGTTGTCGCGGACGGTGGTGGGTCCGGAGAAGTTCTGCCCGAAGTAGGTGGTGACGGTGATGCCGGAGCCGTTGACGACGGTGTCGCTGACGGCGTTGTTCTCCACGGTGTTGCTGCCGCCGCCGTAGACGCCGATGCCGTTGGCCAGCACCGGGAGCTGGACCGTGTTGTGGGAGACCGTGCAGTGGGTGACGTCGCCGCCCTCGGTGTCCAGCGCGATGTTGTCGTCGCCGGTGTTGCGGACCGAGGACTGCTCGACGCGGCTGCCGTCGGAGCCGCCGTGGAGGTGGATGCCGTCGGCGAAGATGTCGCGGGCCCGCACGCCCGAGACGAGCAGGCCGGTGCCGGGGGCGGCCCAGATGCCGACCTTGGCGTGCTCGGTCCACACGTCGTAGATGAGCGATCCGGCGGTGAAGGTGCCCTCGATGGCGGCGGCGCCCTGGTTGTTGTTGCGCCAGGTCTGGTCGCCGGAGATGGTCAGGTCGGCGATCTGGTTGCGTCCACCGGTGGTGAACAGGCCGCCGTCGCCGTTGGGGGCGGTGGACTGGAGGGTGGTGTACCAGGGGCCGGCGCCGCGCAGCGACACGTTGGCCAGGTTGACGCGGCCGGAGATGCTGTAGGTGCCGGCCGGCAGCCACAGGCCCTTGCCGGCGGCGGCCGCCTGGCTCGCGGCGCTGGTCAGCGCGGAGGTGACGTCGCCGCTGCCGGGGGTGACGCCGTAGGTGCTCGCGGAGACGTAGCCGGCCGGCATCGTGTAGGCGGGGTCGACGAGTTCGGTGTCGATGACGTCGACGGTGTAGGAGGCGGCGGTGTCGGCGGCGTCCTTCTGCAGCTTCAGGACGGTGCCGGCCGGCCAGGTGGTGGCGTTGAGGTAGCGGACCTCGTCGTAGAAGTGGTGCCCGGTGGTGGAGTCGGGGGTGTTGGTGTCGTTGTAGCCGTCCCCGTACAGCCAGGAGAAGGCGTCGGTGGTCTGGAGGTCGGTGACCTTGGTGCTGCCGGCGTACAGCGACAGCGGCTTGGTGCCGGAGCCGTCGGGGATGCTGTAGCGCACCACCACGGAGTTGGCGGGCTTGGTGAGCGTGATCTGGACGTACTGCCCGGTGCTCTTCAGCTGCACCGCGCTGCGCGCGGTGGACTCGGCCGCCAGGCTCGGGTAGTTGCGGCCGGCCGGCAGGACGCTGCCGGTGGTCGAGGCGCTCGCGGCGCGGTACTCGGTCCAGGGCACGGTGGCGCCCTGGGCGGCGGGGGCGGTTCCGCCGTCGACGGAGACGCTGTCGATGGCCACGTCGCCGGTGTCGCCGCTGTCGTGCTGGAGTCCGACGAGGTTCAGGCCGCCGCGCAGGGGCAGTTGGCTCGTCACGTAGGCCCAGTCGTTCGCGGCGGGCAGGCTGAGCTGGGTGGAGCGCACGCCGTTGAGGTAGAGGGAGAGGGTCTGCGCCGAGCTGGTGGTGTTGCGGTAGGTGACCGCGACCGGGTACGTCCCGGCGGACGCGGCGAAGGCGTCGACGACGGTCTGCGCGCCGGTGGCGGTGAAGCCGGTCAGGTAGCCGCTGCCGGTGTATCCGGACAGTGCGGTGGCCGTCGAGGGGCCGCCGGTGGAGAACGCGGTCTCGGCCTGGTACGCCTGGCCGGGGGCGCTGCCGCTGCCGCCGCCCGGGGACGTCGGCGGCGTGGTCGGCGGGGACGTGGTCGTGGTGCCGACGGTGATGTTGTCGAGGTTGACGTTGCCGTTGTCGGAGCTGTCGAACCGGTAGGCGATCGAGTTGGCGCCCGCGGCCAGGGTGAGGTTCTCGGTGCGGGTGGCCCAGGTGTCCCAGTCGGTGGTGGCGGCCAGGGAGGTGGCGAGGGCCTTGGTGCCGTTGACGTAGACCGACAGGGTGCGGGTGGAGCCGGTGCCGTTGGCGTACCGCAGGGTCACCGGGGTGCTGCCGGCCGCGCTCGCGGTGACGGTGAACGTGGCGGCGGCGGAGCCCTTGTTGCCGTCGGTGAAACCGCCGACGAAGCCGCTGCCGGTGTACCCGGTGTGGTCGCTCTGCACACTGGTGCCGCCGGACAGCGTCGCCGACTCCGCTTCGTACTGCCCGGCCGCGGGGGCGGCGGCCGGGGTGACGGTGATGTCGTCGAGGTTGACGTTGCCGTTGTCGGAGCTGTCGAAGCGGTAGGCGATCGAGTTGGCGCCCGCGGCCAGGGTGAGGTTCTCGGTGCGGGTGGCCCAGGTGTCCCAGTCGGCGGTGGCGGCCAGGGAGGTGGCGAGGGCCTTGGTGCCGTTGACGTAGACCGACAGGGTGCGGGTGGAGCCGGTGCCGTTGGCGTACCGCAGGGTCACCGGGGTGCTGCCGGCCGCGCTCGCGGTGACGGTGAAGGTGGCTGCGGCGGAGCCCTTGTTGCCGTCGGTGAAACCGCCGGCGAAGCCGCTGCCGGTGTACCCGGTGTGATCGCTCTGCACACTGGCGCCGCCGGACAGCGTCGCCGACTCCGCCTGGTAGGTCGTGCCGGTCGAGGCCGCGGACGCAGGTGTCCCGGGCCAGCCGAGCAGCGCGACGACGACGGCCAGCAGCGCGGCGACCGACAGCAGCGGTAGGACCGCCCGGCGGTGTACGGCGAAAGGATGGTGGGGCATGAGGGGTCTCCCGAATCGGGGAGGCGGAATGAGGTGACGCGCAACGTAGCGCGGCGTTAACCGCCGGGCAATACGTTCCACCGGAATTCGCGGACCGCCGCGCGCCATATTCCGGGCGTTTTCGGGTTTGCGCGGCGGGAGTTCCCAGCAGGGGCGGCGAATTCGGTGGAAGCGCGTGAAAACGGGGCGCGGCGGCAGCGCGGGTGCGGTGTCCGCTTCTTGCCGCGCGCTTGCGCGCCCTTCCGCGGGCGGGCCGTCGACCCGTCCGCGCCCCCGCCGGAACCCGTCCCGCCCGCGGGCAGCCGCCGCCTGCACACCCCTGGGACCTGGGCGGAAGCCCCGGCGAAGCCCCGGCCGGACCGCCGCACCGCACGTCGTGGTTTTGCACGCCGTTTCGTAAGCTTTTTGCGCACCCGTTCCATCAAGCGGTCCCCGATTTGCGTCTTTGCATTTACGTATTGCCATGAGGTGAAGAGGCACGTAACTTGTGCGTCACCTCGGGGGAGGCAGAGCCCCTGCTTCCCCATTTCCACTTCAGGGACGATCCATGACCGGTTTCCCGGCGGGCAGCAGAGCCCGCATCGCCGTCGTCGTCGCCGCGGCGGCGGCATTGGCTCTCACCGCGAGCGGCTGCGGCGGCACCTCGAAAGGCTCCGCGTCCAAGGACGGTAGCGTCACCATCACGGTGAACGACATGCCGGCCAAGACCGACCCGGTGAACCGCAAGATCTTCCTGCAGGACGTGGCCGCCTTCGAGAAGGCGCACCCCAAGATCAAGGTGGTGCCGCACGAGGGCCAGATGGACCCGCAGACCTTCGCCACCAAGCTGGCGGGCGGGCAGCTGGAGAACGCCTTCTACGTCTACTTCACCGACCCGGCCGGCCTCATCGCCAAGCACCAGGCCGCGGACATCACCGACTACCTGACGGACTATCCGGCGTCCGCGCAGGTCAAGCCGGCGCTGCGCAAGGTCTTCCAGGACGCGCAGGGCCACAGCTACGGCGTGCCCGAGGGCAACTACTCGATGGGCCTGGTCTACAACCGCAAGCTGTTCCAGCAGGCCGGCCTCGACCCCGACCAGCCGCCCACCACCTGGGACGAGGTCCGCGCGGACGCGAAGAAGATCGCCGCCCTCGGCCACGGCACCGTCGGCTACGGGGACTACAGCAAGTCCAACACCGGCGGCTGGCACTTCACCGCCGAGATGTACTCACGCGGCGGTGACGTGGCCAAGCAGCAGGGCGACGGGAGTTGGAAGGCCGACTTCGACAACGCCACCGGCAAGGCCGTCCTCCAGCAGTTGCACGACATGCGCTGGACCGACGGCTCGATGGGGCAGCGGCAACTGCTGGAGTGGGCCGACCTGCTCCAGATGATGGGCTCGGGCAAGCTGGGCATGTACCTGGCCACCTCCGACAACATCCCCACCATCGCCTCGCAGTACAAGGGCGACCCGAACGACTACGGGCTGGGCCCGATGCCGGACGGCAAGGGCACGCTGGCCGGCGGCGGCGGGTTCATGTTCAACCCGAAGGACTCCCCCGCGCAGATCAAGGCCGCCCTGGCGTGGGTGATGTTCAAGTACGAGAACCCCGACCGGATCACCGCGGGCCAGCAGCGCGCCGCGGCCAACAAGCAGCCCGTCGGCCTGCCCGAGCCGAACATCTGGACCGGGGCGGCGGAGCGGACCAAGGCGGCGGCGGACAAGAAGTACGCCAACCAGCCGGTGGCCAACTACGCCCCGTTCGAGAAGGCGGCCGGCTCCGTCCCGCTGAACCTGGAGCCGCCCAAGGCCCAGCAGATCTACGCGGTGCTGGACACGGTGATGGCCAAGGTGCTCACGCAGAAGGACGCCGACATCGACGGTCTGCTGTCGTCCGCCTCCCGGCAGGTCGACTCCCTGCTCGCCGGGCAGTAGGCAGCCCCGCCCACTCCGTCCCTTCGTCCGCGGGCCGCGCACAGCCCTGACCGCACGGCGCGGCCCGCGGACCGCCGCCACCAGGCCGCGGTGCCCGCCCGGCATGCCCGCCGCGGCCGTCGATCCCCGTCGCGGCGGCCGCGGGCCGGTACCCATCCAGCTTCGAGGAGAACCCCTATGGCGACGTCCCTGGCGCCGCACCGTCCCGACGCGCGTCCCCACGTACGCCCCGACCCGCGCACGGTGCGCGGCTCGCGGTTGCGGCGGCGGATCGCCGACAACGCGATGGCCTACGCCTTCCTCGCCGCCGGCATCCTGTGCTTCGCGTACTTCTCCTGGTACCCGCTGGTGCGCGGGGTGATCCTCAGCTTCCAGCAGGACAACCTGATCACCGACCCGCAGTGGGTGGGGCTGACCAACTACCGCCACCTGTTCGCCGACCCGCTGTTCTGGACGGCGTGGAAGAACACCGCCGAGTTCACCGGCCTGGCGCTGGTGCTGGGGTACGCGGTGCCGTTCGTGATCGCGGTCCTGCTCAACGAGCTGCGGCACTTCAAGGGCTTCTTCCGGGTGGCGGTCTACCTGCCGGTGATGCTGCCGCCGATCGTCAGCGTCATGCTGTGGCAGTACTTCTACGACCCGGGCCAGGGCCTGTTCAACACCGTCCTGCGCGGGGCGCACCTGCCCACCTCGCAGTGGGTGCAGTCCCCGCACACCGCGATGATCTCTCTGGTGCTGGTCTCGACCTGGGCCAACATGGGCGGGGCCACGCTGATGTACCTGGCCGCTCTGCAGTCGATCCCCGGGGAGCTGTTCGAGGCGGCCGAACTGGACGGCGCCGGCATCTGGGCCCGGCTGCGGTTCGTCACGCTGCCGCAGATGCGGTTCATCATGCTGGTCCTGCTCCTCCTGCAGATCATCGCCACGATGCAGGTGTTCATCGAGCCGTTCCAGATGACCGGCTTCACCGACCCGTCCACGATCACCGTGATGACGCTGATCTACCGCTACGCCTTCGCCGTCAACAACGACTTCGGCCTGGCCGCGGCCATGAGCGTGCTGCTCTTCGCCGTCCTCGGGGTCTTCGCCGCGCTCTATCTGCGGCTGACCCGAGACGCCGACTGACACCCGGGGAAGGAACCCACCCCATGTCCACGACCACGCCTTCCTCGCCGGCGACCCGCAGCCTGCTCTCCGACCAGGAGCTCGCCCGCCCCCGCAACCGGCGCGTGTACTTCGCCGTGCTGACCGTGACCGTGCTGGTCTTCTGCGCGGCCTTCCTGTTCCCGCTGTACTGGATGGCCTCGTCCGCGCTGGAGACCCCCAAGCAGTTCGCCGCCCAGACCCCCACCCTGCTGCCGAAGTCCGTCCACCTCGCCGCCTACCACGACGCCTGGACGCAGATGGACATCGCGCACTTCTTCCTCAACACCGTCTACTACGCGGTCGGCGGCTGGTTCATCCAGATCGCGGTCGACGTCTGCGCCGCCTACGCGCTGTCCAAGCTGCGCCCGGCCTTCGGGAAGGTGGTCTTCGCGGGGATGCTGGCCAGCCTGATGCTGCCGGCCGCCGCGCTCCTGGTGCCCGCGTACCTGACGGTGACCGACCTGCCGATCCTGCACGTCAGCCTCCTCAACTCGCCCTGGGGGCTGTGGCTGCCGGGCGCGGCCAACGCCTTCAACATCTACGTGCTGCGGCGCTTCTTCGACCAGATCCCCGGCGACATCCTCGACGCCGCCGCCATCGACGGCGCCGGCCGGCTCCAGGTGCTGCTGCGCGTGGTGCTGCCGCTGTCCCGCCCGGTCCTCGCGGTGATCTCCATCTTCTCGGTCGTCGGGATGTGGAAGGACTTCCTGTGGCCGCTGCTGGTGCTCCAGGACCCGGACAAGCAGACGCTCTCCGTCGCCCTGCACCGGCTGTCGACCTCCACCACGCAGGTCCCGCCGACCGAGATGATCGCCGGGCTGGCCATCGCGGCCGTCCCCATGATCGTGCTCTTCCTCTTCTTCCAACGGCACATCCTCGGCGGCCTGTCCGCCGGCGCCCTCAAGGGCTGAGACCCGCCGGACGGTACGACCCGCCGCCGACGTACCGGCCCCCAGCCGAACCGACACGCCCGGCGCCCAGCCGACCCCGCCGGCCCGGCCGCCGCGGCCGGGCCCGCCCCGCCGCGCCCGCGAACGGCGCACGTCCTCTCAACCAAGGAGCCAGCCCCCGTGGCCACAGCGAACGACACCGCCGCCCAGCAGTCCCCGTGGTGGCGGGACGCCGTCATCTACCAGGTCTACCCCCGCTCCTTCGCCGACTCCGACGGGGACGGCGTCGGCGACCTGACCGGTGTGCGCGAGCGCCTGCCCTACCTGGCCGGCCTGGGTGTGGACGCCCTGTGGTTCAGCCCCTGGTACGCCTCCCCGCAGGCGGACGCCGGCTACGACGTCGCCGACTACCGCCGGATCGACCCCGCGTTCGGCACCCTGGCCGACGCCGAGGCCCTGATCGCCGAGGCCCACGCCCTCGGCCTGAAGATCGTCGTGGACATCGTGCCCAACCACGTCTCCGACCGGCACCCCTGGTTCCGCGAGGCGCTGGCCTGCGGTCCCGGCGCCGAGGCCCGCGACCTGTTCTGGTTCCGGCCCGGCCGCGGCCCGGCGGGCGAACTGCCGCCCAACGACTGGCAGTCGGTCTTCGGCGGCCCGGCCTGGACCCGCACCACCAACCCCGACGGCACCCCCGGCGAGTGGTACCTGCACCTGTTCGCCCCCGAGCAGCCGGACCTGAACTGGAACAACACCAAGGTGCGCGAGGAGCACGAGAGCGTCCTGCGGTTCTGGTTCGACCGCGGCGCCGACGGCGTGCGCATCGACTCCGCCACCATGCCCGCCAAGGACCCGGCCCTGCCCGACTTCGACCCGGCCGCCCCGCCGCTGCCGCACCCCTACATCGACCGGGACGACGTCCACGGCATCTACCGCTCCTGGCGCGCCCTGGCCGAGGCCTACTCCCCGCCGCGCGCGCTGATCGGCGAGGTCTGGCTCGCCGACCCGGTCCGCTTCGCCCACTACCTGCGGCCCGACGAGATGCACACCGCGTTCAACTTCGACTACCTCAACAGCCCCTGGGACCCGGCCGCCCTGCGCACCGTCATCGACGCCACACTGAGCTCCCACGCCTCGGTCGGCGCCAGTCCCACCTGGGTGCTGTCCAACCACGACGTCACCCGGCACGTCACCCGCTACGGCCGGGCCGACTCCTCCTTCGGCCACGCCCTGCGCCAGCACCGCACCCCCACCAACCTCGCGCTCGGCACCCGGCGCGCCCGCGCTGCCCTCCTGCTCGCGCTCGCGCTGCCCGGCGGCCACTACATCTACCAGGGCGAGGAACTCGGCCTGTGGGAGGTCGAGGACATCCCCGACGACCTGCGGCAGGACCCGATCTTCCACCGCACCGGCGGCACCGACGTCGGCCGTGACGGCTGCCGCGTCCCGCTGCCGTGGTCCGGCGACCGGCCCCCCTTCGGCTTCAGCCCCGACACCGCCCAGGCCGCACCCTGGCTGCCCCAGCCCGCGCAGTGGGCCTCCTGCACCGCCGAGGCCCAGGACGGCCGGCCCGGGTCCATGCTCACCTTCTACCGCACCGCCCTCGCACTGCGCCGCGGCGAACCCGGCCTGCGCGCCCTCGACTTCCGGTGGCTCCCCGTCGACGATCCCGCCGTCCTCGCCTTCACCCGCGCCGACGGCTTCGTCTGCCTCGCCAACCTCTCCCCCGCCCCCGCGCCGCTGCCGCCGGACACCCACCTGCTCCTGGCCAGCGACGTGGACTTCGACCCGGCGACCGGCCACCTGCCGCCCGACACGACCGTCTGGCTGCGCCGGCCCTGACCGCATTTCCGCCATTTCCGCCGCGCATTCCCCGCGAAGCGGCCGCCCGGCCCCGAACGCCCCGCACCGGGCGGCCCCTTCGTCCCGGCCCACGACCCACGACCGACACGCACGGAGTGATGCCCCATGGCTCGTAGACTTTCCGAGGTGGCCCGTCGGGTGGGCGTCAGTCAGGCGACGGTCAGCCGCGTCCTCAACGGCAAACCCGGGGTGTCCGACGCGACCCGGCAGGCGGTCCTCACCGCCGTC
>NZ_JBYIRL010000050.1:0-56645 GCF_057708125.1 Actinacidiphila sp. bgisy145 | reverse complement strand
CTGAGGCCGGCCGGCCTCAGCCGATTTGAGGAGTCAGCGCATGGATGCAAACGAGATCCTGGGTGAGCTGCTCACCCCCGAGGGCCGCGACGACCCGTACCCGCACTACGCCGCCGCGCACGGCCTCGGCCCGGTCGCGCCGCTCGGCGACAAGCTGTGGATGGTGCCCGGCTACGACGCGATCAACGAGACGCTGCGGGCCAGCGAGTTCGGCCCGTGGGATGACCGGTACAACCGGCTGTTCACCGCCGCCGAGTGGAAGCTCCACCCCTCGGTCGTCGCCCTGACCAACAGCATCCTGGACACCAACCCCCCGGACCACACCCGGATGCGGGACGTGATGGCCCGGGCGTTCAGCGCCCGCCGGGTCGCCGCGCTCGAGCCGATGATCCGGCAGATCGCCCGGGACCTGCTCGACGAGATGGCCGACGCCACGTCGGACGGCTCGTCGGTCGACTTCATGGACCGCTTCGCCTTCAACCTGTCCGTCGGCGTGGTCGGCGAGCTCTTCGGCATGCCGAAGGAGGACTGGCCGCGGTTCAAGCAGCTGGCCAACGACTGGACCCTGGTCTTCGAGGTGACCCCCACCGAGGAGGACACCCTCATCGCGGACACCGCCTACGCGGAGTTCGAGAAGTACTTCCAGGAGCTGGTCGCCCGGCGCCGCACGCACCCGGGCGACGACCTGGTCAGCGCGGTGGTGCAGATCACCGACCAGGAGAACGCGCCGCTGACCGCGGAGGAGCTGGTCTGCAACCTCGGCGTGGTGCTGGCCGCGGGCATCGAGACCACCACCCACATCTTCGGCAACGGCCTCAACCTGCTCTTCAAGCACCCCGACGTCGCCGCCGGGCTGCACAACAAGCAGATCGCCGCGGACAACTTCGTCGAGGAGGTGCTGCGCTTCGACTCGCCGGTCCAGCTGATCGCCCGCGTCGCCCGTGAGGACGCGGAGATCGCCGGCACCCGCATCCCGATGGGCGAGTGGGCGCTGCTCGCGCTCGGCGCCGGCAACCGTGACCCGAAGCGCTACACCGACCCCGACCGCTTCGACCCCACCCGCACCGCCATCCAGCCGGTGTCCATGGGCGCGGGCATCCACCACTGCCTCGGCGCGCCGCTCGCCCGGCTGGAGGGCACGGTGGCGTTCACCGAGCTCCTCGACCGGTTCCCGAACGTGGCGCCGGCCGGTGAGCCGACCCGCCGGGACCGGCTGACGATCCGCGGGTACGAGAACCTGCCCGTCACCCTCGGCTGACCCCGCGACGGCGGCAGCACCCGCCTGCCGCGGCCGCCGGGCCCGGTGCCAACACCGGGCCCGGCGGCCCGCGGCGGGCTTCCGAGCACCGTTCCCGGCCCCGGCCTGCCTCCTGCTCCCTGCCTCCTGCTCCCTGCACTCGTCGGACCTCTGTGGAGATAGTGATGACTGATTCCCCCATTGGTAGCGGAGCGGAAATCGCGATTGTCGGCATCTCCTGCCGGCTGCCGGGAGCCTCCACCCCGCAGGAGCTGTGGGACCTGCTGAGCCAGGGCCGCCACGCCATCGGCAAGGCGTCCGACAAGCAGCGCACCGCCGGGCCCGACGGGGCCGACTGGCCGGGCGGCTTCATCGACGGCATCGACGCGTTCGACGCCGCGTTCTTCGGCGTCTCGCCCAACGAGGCCGCCGCGATGGACCCCCAGCAGCGCATCATGCTGGAGCTGTGCTGGGAGGCCCTGGAGGACGCGGGCATCGTGCCCGCCGACCTCGACGGCGGCCGCGCCGGCGTCTTCGCCGCCAGCATCACCAGCGACTACACCACCCTCCTCGCCCGGCAGCAGGGCGAGCTGTCCCGCTACACGCTGACCGGCCTGAACCGCGGGATCATCGCCAACCGGGTCTCCTACAGCCTGGGCCTGCGCGGCCCGAGCCTGACCGTGGACTCCGCACAGTCCTCCTCACTCGTCTCGGTGCACCTGGCCGCCGAGAGCATCCGGCGCGGCGAGGCCGACCTCGCCCTGGCCGGCGGCGTCAACCTGATGCTCGACCCGGGCAGCACCGCGATGACCGAGCAGTTCAACGCGCTGTCCCCCGACGGCCGCTGCTACACCTTCGACGCCCGCGCCAACGGCTTCGTCCGCGGCGAGGGCGGCGCCGTCGTCGTCCTCAAGGCCGCCGAACGGGCCCGCGCCGACGGCGACCGGATCTACGGCCTGATCCTGGGCAGCGCCGTCAACAACGACGGCCGCACCTCCGGCCTGACCGTGCCCGGCGAGCAGGCCCAGCGCGAGGTCGTCCGGCAGGCCGTCCAGGCCGCCGGCGTCCGCCCCGCCGACGTCCAGTACGTCGAACTGCACGGCACCGGCACCAAGGTCGGCGACCCCATCGAGGCCGCCGCGCTGGGCGCCGCGCTCGGCACGGACCGGCCCGCCGACCGGCCGCTGCACGTCGGCTCGGTGAAGACCAACATCGGCCACCTGGAAGGCGCCTCGGGCATCGCCGGGCTGCTGAAGGTGCTGCTGAGCATCGAGCGCCGCCAGGTGCCGGCCAGCCTCAACTACGAACGCCCCCACCCCGCCATCCCGCTCGCCGACCTCGGCCTGAGCGTGCAGGCGGAGCCGGGGCCGTGGCCCGACGAGCGGCAGCGCCTCGTCGCGGGCGTCAGCTCGTTCGGCATGGGCGGCACCAACTGCCACGTCGTCGTGGCCGAGGACACCGCAGCCGAGGCCGCCGCGCCCGACGCCGCCGCACCCGAAGCCGACGCGCAGGCCGCGACCGTACCCGCCGACCACATCGCCGCCCACGCCTGGCCGCTGTCCGGCCGTACCGCGCCCGCGCTGCGCGCCCAGGCCGAGCGCCTGCACGCCCACGTCTCC
The DNA here is from genome assembly GCF_057708125.1 of Actinacidiphila sp. bgisy145. NCBI lineage: Bacteria > Bacillati > Actinomycetota > Actinomycetes > Kitasatosporales > Streptomycetaceae > Actinacidiphila > Actinacidiphila sp. bgisy145. The sequence continues at coordinate 53,789 of NZ_JBYIRL010000050.1, read as the reverse complement.
GCGCGCCCCGGCATACCCACTGCCGACACCGGCCGGGCCCTGGCAACCACCCGGCAGGCGTTCGAGCAGCGCGCCGTCGTCCTCGGCGACAGCGCCGCGGAGTTCCACGCCGGCCTGACCGCCCTGGCCGCCGGCGACCCGGCGGCCAACGTCGTGGCAGGCACCGCCCGCGCCGTCGGCGGCACCGTCTTCGTCTTCCCCGGACAGGGCTCGCAGTGGCAGGGCATGGCCCGCGAACTGCTGGAGACCTCACCGGTGTTCGCCGAGCACCTGACCGCGTGCGCACAGGCCCTCGCCGCCCACCAGGACTGGTCCGTGCTCGACGTCGTACGCGACGTGCCCGGCGCGCCGTCCCTGGAGCGCGGCGACGTGGTGCAGCCGGTGCTGTTCGCCGTGATGATCGCCCTCGCCCGGCTCTGGCAGGCCCAGGGCGTCACCCCCGACGCCGTCATCGGCCACTCCCAGGGCGAGATCGCCGCCGCGCACATCGCCGGGGCGCTCACCCTCGCCGACGCCGCCGCCGTCGTCTCGCTGCGCGGCCAGGCCCTCAACGCCGTCGCCGGGCTGGGCGGCATGGTGTCGGTGGCCGAGCCGCTCGCCGCGGTCCGCGACCGGATCGCGGCCTACCCCGGCCGGCTCGGCATCGGCGCCGTCAACGGCCCCGGCAGCACCGTCGTCTCCGGCGACCCCGCCGCCCTCGCCGAGCTGATGGCCGCCTGCCGCGCCGACGGCGTCCGCGTCCGCGAGGTCCCCATCGACTACGCCTCGCACTCCCCGCAGGTCGACGCCATCGAGGCCGACCTGCTGCGGCTGCTCGCCTCGATCCGGCCCCGCCGCGCCGACCTGGCCTTCTACTCCACCGTCACCGGCGGCCTGCTGGACACCGCCGAACTGACCGCCGCCTACTGGTTCCGCAACCTCCGCCAGACCGTCGAGTTCGAACCGGCCGTCCGCGCCGCCCTCGCCGACGGGCACCGCGCCTTCGTCGAGACCAGCCCGCACCCCGGACTGGTCGGCAGCATCGGCGAGACCCTGCGCGACGCCGCCGTCACCGACGCCCTCGTGACCGGCACCCTGCGCCGCGGCCACGGCAGCCTGCGGCAGTTCCTCACCGCCGTCGGCCAGTACCACGTCCAGGGCGGCACCCTCGACTGGGCACCGGCGCCGCGCCCCGCGCACCGCGTGGACCTGCCGACGTACGCCTTCCAGCGGGAGAGCTACTGGTTCGCCGCCCCCGACGGCGCGAGCACCGCGGGCCCCGCGAGCGCGCCCGCGCCGCACCGCCCCGAACCGGCCCGGCCCGCACCGCAGTCCGCCGTCGACGCCGCCGGGGACCCCGCCGCCCGCGCCGAGGACCTGGTCGGCCTGGTCCAGAAGGCCACCGCCGTCACCCTCGGCCACGCGAGCGCGGACGCCGTCGACGTCACCCGGACGTTCAAGGACCTCGGGCTCGACTCCGGCGCCGCCCTCGAACTGCGCGGCCGGCTCACCACCGCCACCGGCCTCGAACTGCCCGATACGCTGGTCTTCGCCCACCCCACACCGGAAGCCCTCGCCCGCCACCTGCGCGCGGAACTCGCCGGGGACACCGCCGCGGGCGCGGCAGCCGCGCCCGCGGTCGCCAGCAGCGAACCCCTGGCGATCGTCGGCATGGCCTGCCGCTACCCCGGCGACGCGAACTCGCCCGAGCTGCTGTGGGACCTGGTCGCGCGCGGCACCGACGCGATCGGCGAGTTCCCCGGCAACCGCGGCTGGGACCTGGCCGCGCTCTACGACCCCAGCCGCGGCCGGTCGGGCACCTCGTACACCAAGAACGGCGGGTTCCTGCACGACGCCGACGAGTTCGACCCGGACTTCTTCGGCATCAGCCCGCGCGAGGCGACCGCCATGGACCCCCAGCAGCGGCTGCTGCTGGAGACGTCCTGGCAGGCGCTGGAGGACGCCGGGATCGACCCGGGCGCCCTGCGCGGCGGCCAGGTCGGCGTGTTCACCGGGGTGATGGCCCAGGACTACGGCCCGCGGCTGCACGAACAGGCCGACGGGTACGACGGGTACCTGCTGACCGGCAACAGCCCCAGCGTCGCGTCCGGCCGCGTCGCCTACGCGCTCGGCCTTCAGGGGCCCGCCGTCACCGTGGACACCGCCTGCTCGTCGTCGCTGGTCGCCCTGCACCTGGCCGCCCAGGCCCTGCGGCAGGGCGAGTGTGCGCTCGCGCTGGCCGGCGGCGCCACCGTGATGTCCAGCCCCGGCATCTTCGCCGAGTTCTCCCGGCAGGGCGGCCTGTCGCCCGACGGCCGCTGCAAGGCGTACTCCGCGGCGGCCGACGGCACCGGCTGGGCCGAGGGCGCCGGGGTCGTCGCGATCGAGCGGCTGAGCGACGCGCGGCGCAACGGCCACCGCGTGCTCGCGGTGCTGCGCGGCAGCGCGATCAACCAGGACGGCGCGTCCAACGGACTGACCGCGCCCAACGGTTCCGCGCAGCAGCGCGTGATCGGCCAGGCGCTCGCCTCGGCCGGGCTGCGGCCCGACGAGGTCGACGCGGTCGAGGGCCACGGCACGGGCACGAAGCTGGGCGACCCGATCGAGGCCGAGGCGCTGCTGGCGACCTACGGGCAGGGGCGCGCGGAGGACCGGCCGCTGTGGCTGGGCTCCATGAAGTCGAACATCGGCCACACGCAGGCGGCCGCGGGTGTCGCGGGCGTCATCAAGATGGTGCAGGCGCTGCGGCACGAGGTGCTGCCCGCCACGCTGCACGTGGACGCACCGTCCGGGCACGTCAACTGGAAGTCCGGTGCGGTCCGGCTGCTGACCGAGCCGCGGCCGTGGCCGGCGGGGGAGCGGGTGCGGCGCGGCGCCGTGTCGTCCTTCGGAATCTCCGGGACGAACGCGCACGTGATCCTGGAGGAGGCTCCGGCGGCGGAGGAGGAGCCCGCGCCGCAGGCCGCGAAGGTCCTTCCGACGGTTCCGGTGCTGGTGTCGGCGAAGGACGAGGCGGGGCTGCGGGCGCAGGCGGCCAGGCTGCGGGAGTTCGTGCTCGCGCGGCCGGAGACGGGGCTGCTGGACACCGGCTTCTCGGCGGCCACGACGCGGGCGCAGTTGGAGTACCGCGCTGCGGTGTCGGCCACCGACCGGGACTCCCTGCTGGCGGGGTTGTCGGGGTTGGCGGTCGGTGAGCTCGGCGGTGGTGTGGTGGAGGGCCGGGCGGGGTCGGGGAAGACGGTGTTCGTCTTCCCGGGGCAGGGTGCGCAGTGGGTGGGGATGGCGGTGGAACTGCTGGATTCCTCCGAGGTGTTCGCCGCGGAGGTGGCGGCGTGTGACGCGGCACTCGCCCGGTTCGTGGACTGGCGGGTGGAGGACGTGCTGAGGGAGGCGGCGGGGGCGCCGCCGTTCGAGCGGGTGGATGTGGTGCAGCCGGTGCTGTTCACGGTGATGGTGGCGCTGGCGGCGCTGTGGCGGTCGTTCGGGGTGGAGCCGGATGTGGTGGTCGGCCACTCGCAGGGTGAGATCGCGGCGGCGTATGTGGCGGGTGGGTTGTCGTTGGAGGACGCGGCGCGGGTGGTGGCGCTGCGGTCGAAGCTGGTGCTGGAGCGGCTGGCGGGGTTGGGCGGGATGGTGTCGGTGGGTCTGCCCGCCGAGGAGGTCGCCGTGCAGATCGCGCCGCACGAGGGCCGGGTGTCCATCGCGGCGGTCAACAGCCCGCGGTCCGTGGTGGTGTCGGGCGAGGCCGCGCGGCTGGACAAGCTCGTCGAGCAGTGGCACCAGGACGGGGTACGGGCCCGCCGGGTGCCGGTGGACTACGCGTCGCACTCGGCGCAGGTCGGCATCATGGAGGACGAACTCCTCGACGTCCTGACGCCGTTGGCGCCCCGCCCGGGCCGCGTTCCCTTCTACTCCACGGCGACCGGTGACTTCGTCGGGACCGAGGGCCTGGACGGGGCCTACTGGTACGCGAACCTGCGCGGCCAGGTCGGATTCGAGTCCGCCGTACGGCAGTTGGTGACCGAGGGCGCGAGCTGCTTCGTGGAGATGTCGCCGCACCCGGTGCTGGTCTCCGCGGTGACCGAGACCGCGGGCGAGGCCGAGGGCGGTGACCGGGTCCGGGTGGTCGGGTCGCTGCGCCGCGGCGAGGGCGGGCTCGGCCGGTTCGCGACGTCGCTGGCCGAGGCCCACGTGGCCGGAGCGACCGTGGACTGGGCCGCCTTCTACGCCGGGACCGGCGCGCGGGCCGTGCCCCTGCCGACGTACGCCTTCCAGCGGTCGCGGTACTGGCTGCCGGCCGGTGCCGGGGGCGGCGGCGACCTGACCGGGGCCGGGCTGGCGCGGTTCGCGCACCCGGTGCTGTCGGCCGCGGTGCGGGTCGGCGACCGCGACGAGTGGGTCTTCACCGGGCGGGTCTCGCAGGAGGCCCAGCCGTGGACGGTGGACCACGCGGTGTTCGGCATGGTGATCGTGCCGGGGGCCGCCCTGGTGGAGCTTTCGCTCGCGGTGGGCGGCCAGGTGGACTGCCCGGTCGTGGAGGAACTGGTCCTCCAGGTCCCGCTGCTGCTGCCGGAGGGCGAGGCGCGCGACCTCCAGGTCACCGTCGGCGCACCCGACGACGACGGGCGCCGCGACCTCGCGATCTACTCCGCGCCGGGCGGCAAGGACGGCGCGGAGAGCGCCGCGCCCACCTGCCACGCGCGCGGCAAGCTCGGCTCCGAGGTCGAGGCGCCCACGGTGCCCTTCCCCGCGGTGTGGCCGCCGTCGGGCGCCGCCGCGGTGCCGGTCGAGGGGCTGTACGAGCAACTGGCCGAGGCCGGCTACGAGTACGGGCCGCTCTTCCAGGGGCTGCGGGCCGCCTGGCGCGACGGCGAGCAGGTCTACGCCGACGTGGTCCTGCCCGACGACGACGCCGGCTCCTCCCAGGGCTTCGGGGTGCACCCGGCGCTGCTGGACGCTGCGCTGCACGGCAGCCTGCTGGAGGCGAAGGCCGGTTCGCAGGTCGGCCTGCCCTTCTCCTGGTCGGGGATCAGGACCGGGACGGCGTCGGGCCCGCGGGCCCGGGTGATGATCACCCCGGCGGGCGACTCCGCGTTCCGCATCGACATCACCGACGACCAGGGCGCCGTCATCGCGGCGGTCGACGCCGTCGCCTTCCGCCCCGTCGACCAGGCGCAGTTGGAGCGCAGCCAGGGCAACGGGCCGGACAGCCTGTTCACGGTGGAGTGGGTGCCGGTCCGGCCGGCGGACGGCGCGCCGCCGGCGGTGGCGCTGCTCGGCGGACTCGCCGGTGCGGGCGAGCCGTTCACCGACCTGGCCGCGTTGACCGCGGCGGTGGCCGCGGGCACCGCGGTGCCGGACGTAGTGGTCGCGGCGGTGCCGGCCGACCCCGACGGCTCGGCGCACGGCGTCGCGGCGCGGACCCTGGAACTGGTCCAAGCCTGGCTGGGCGCCGAGCAGTTGGCGCAGGCCCGGCTGGTGCTGGCCACGCGGGGCGCGCTCTCGACCGGTGGTGAGGCGCCCGACGTGGCGGCCGCTGCCGCCTGGGGCCTGGTCCGCAGCGCGCAGACCGAGCACCTGGACCGTTTCGTGCTGGTGGACCTGGACCCGGACGCCGATGCCCCCGCGCCGGACTGGCCGGCGCTCGCCGCGCTGGGTGAGTCGCAGCTCGCGGTGCGCGACGGGCGCCCCCTGGCGCCGCGGCTGGCGCGGGCGGCCGGGCCCGCGGTGCCCGAGCAGGGACCGTGGCGGCTGTCGCCCGTGGCGAAGGGCTCGCTGGAGGGCCTGCGGCTGGTCCCCTCCGACGCCGACCGCCCGCTGGGCGCGGGTGAGGTGCGGATCTCGGTGCGGGCCGCGGGCCTGAACTTCCGCGACGTGCTGATCGCGCTCGGCGTCTACCCGGGCGAGGCACCGCTCGGCAGCGAGGCGGCGGGCGTCGTGCTGGAGACCGGCCCGGGCGTCACCGACCTGGCGCCCGGCGACCGCGTGACGGGCCTGGTCCTGGAGTCGTTCGGCACCACCGCCGTCGCGGACCGGCGGATGGTCGCGCCGATGCCCGCGGGCTGGACGTTCGAACAGGCCGCCGCCGTACCGGTGGTGTACCTCACCGCCTACTACGGCCTGGTCGACCTCGGCCGGCTCGGCGCCGGCGAACGGGTGCTGATCCACGCCGCGGCGGGCGGTGTCGGCATGGCCGCGGTCCAACTCGCCACGCACCTGGGCGCGGAGGTCTACGCGACCGCCAGCCCCGCCAAGTGGGCGGCCGTCCAGGCGATGGGCATCCCGGCCGAACGCATCGCGTCCTCCCGGGACCTGGCCTTCGCCGAGACCTTCGCCCGGGCCACCGGCGGCAAGGGCGTGGACGTCGTCCTGGACGCCCTGGCCGGCGACTTCGTCGACGCCTCGCTGGAACTGCTGCCGCGCGGCGGCCGGTTCCTGGAGATGGGCAAGGCGGACATCCGCGACCCGCAGGAAGTTGCGGCGGCCCACCCGGGCGTCGACTACCAGGCGTTCGACCTGTTCGACGTCAGCCCCGAACGGCTGGGCGAGATCCTCGCCGAGGTCCTGGACCTCTTCGCGCGGGGCGTGCTCACCCACGCACCCGTCCGCACCTGGGACGTACGCCGCTACGCCGAGGCGTTCCGCTTCCTGCGCGAGGGCCGCAACACCGGCAAGGTCGTCTTCACCGTCCCGCAGCCGGCCGACCCCGAGCACGCGATCCTCGTCACCGGCGGCACCGGCGGTCTGGGTGCCCTGGTGGCACGCCACCTGGTGACCGTCCGCGGCGCCCGCCACCTGGTGCTGGTCTCCCGGCGCGGCCTGGAGGCGCCCGGCGCGGCCGAGTTGACCGCCGAACTGGAAGCGGCCGGCTGCCGCGTACGGGTCGCCGCCTGCGACGTGACGAGCCGGGACCAACTCGCCTCGCTGCTCGGCGCGTTGGACACCCCGCTGGCCGGTGTCATCCACGCCGCCGGTGTGCTGGACGACGGTGTGGTGGCGTCGCTGACCCCGGAGCAGATGGACCGGGTGATGCGGCCCAAGGTCGACGCGGCCCTGCTGCTGGACGAGTTGACGTCCGACGCGGACCTCCGGTTCTTCGTCCTGTTCTCCTCCGTCGCTGCCCTCATCGGGAACCCCGGGCAGGGCAACTACGCGGCCGCCAATGCCGTCCTGGACGCGCTCGCCGCACGGCGCCGGGCCGAAGGGCGCCCGGCGGTCTCGCTCGCCTGGGGCCTGTGGGAGACCCGCACCGGCATGACCGGCGAGCTCGGCGACGCCGACCTGACCCGCCTCAACCGGCTCGGCCTGCAACCGCTGCCCACCGACCTCGGCCTCGAACTGCTCGACGCCGCCCAGCAGGTGGACGCCGCGCTGGTCGCCCCGGTGCGACTCGACCTCGCGTCGATCCGCACCCAGGCCCGGCAGGGCATGGCACCGCCCCTGCTGGCCGGACTCGTCCGGGTCCAGGTGCGGCAGCCCCGGGCCGCGGCCGGCGGCGGGGGCGGGTCGCTCGCCTCCCGGCTGGCCGGCACGGGCCCGGAGGACTGGGAGCAGGTCACGCTGGATCTGGTGACCGCGCAGGTCGCGGCGGTGCTCGGACACGCCTCCGGGTCGGCGGTCGACCCGGGCCGGGCGTTCAAGGAACTCGGCTTCGACTCGCTGTCCGCCGTCGAACTGCGCAACCGGCTCACCCAGGCCACCGGCCTCAAACTGCCGACCACCCTCGTCTTCGACCACCCCACCGCGCTCGCCGTCACCCGCTACCTGATCCCCGTCGCCATGCCCGGCACCGCGCCGGCCACCGGCGGCCGCTCCTCGGAGGAGGACGAGATCAGGGACCTGCTGACCTCGATCCCGATCGGCCGGCTGCGGGCCTCCGGCCTGCTCGACGCCCTCCGCGACCTGGTGAACGACCCCGCGGAGAACGGCTCTCCGGCCGCGGACACCACCGAGTCGATCGACGACATGGACGCCGCGGCCCTGATCCGGATGACCGAGATGACCGAAGAGACGGCGGTCTGACCGCCTGTGCCGCCACCCGATCCCGGACGCCCCAGAGCCCCCGCATCCCTCCCTCCATTCCCTCCACATCCCCCGCACTGTCAGCACCTCCCGCACTCCCCGTATCCCCCTGATGCTCCCGATCACCGGATTCGCTGATCACCGCTAGGCGCCCGAACCTGGAGGAACAAGCATGGCTGGCGACCAGAACGAGCTCGTCGAGGCCCTGAGGCGGTCGGTCAAGGAGGCCGAACGGCTCCGGCAGCAGAACCGGCGGCTCATGGCGCAGTCCACCGAACCGCTGGCGATCGTGGGGATGAGCTGCCGCTACCCGGGCGGCGCGAACTCGCCCGAGGGCCTGTGGGATCTGGTCGCCTCCGGCCGGGACGCGATGTCGGGACTGCCCGAGGACCGCGGCTGGGACCTGGAGAAGCTCTACGACCCGGACCCCGAGAAGTCCGGCACCTTCTACGCGCAGCGCGGCGGCTTCGCCGAGGGCGTCGGCGACTTCGACGCGGGGTTCTTCGGGATCAGCCCGCGTGAGGCGCTGGCGATGGACCCGCAGCAGCGGCTGCTGCTGGAGGGCTCGTGGGAGGCACTGGAGGACGCCGGGATCGACCCCGGCTCGCTGCGCGGCAGCGACACCGGCGTGTTCTGCGGCGTCGGCCTCACCGACTACCCGGGCTCCGGGACCGGCCTCGGCGGCCGCTCCGACCTGGAGGGCTTCCGGCTGACCGGCGGCACCTCGAGCGTCGTCTCCGGCCGTGTCGCCTACAGCCTCGGCCTGGAGGGCCCGGCGGTGTCCGTGGACACCGCGTGCTCCTCGTCCCTGGTGGCGATGCACCTGGCGGCCCAGGCGCTGCGCTCCGGCGAGTGCTCGCTCGCCCTGGCCGGCGGCGTCACGGTGCTGTCCGGGCCGTTCCTGCTGGTGGAGTTCTCCCGGCAGCGCGGGCTGGCCGCCGATGGCCGCTGCAAGTCCTACGCCGAGGGCGCCGACGGCACCGGCTTCTCCGACGGTGTCGGCCTGGTCGTGATGGAGCGCCTGTCCGACGCGCGGCGCCGCGGCCACCGGGTGCTGGCGGTGATCCGCGGCAGCGCCGTCAACCAGGACGGTGCCTCCAACGGCCTGACCGCGCCCAGCGGCCCGGCTCAGGAGCGGGTGATCCGGGCCGCGCTGTCGGCCGCCGGACTGCGGCCCGACGAGGTCGACGCGGTCGAGGGCCACGGCACCGGCACCAAGCTGGGCGACCCGATCGAGGCGCAGGCGCTGCTGGCCACCTACGGGCAGCAGCGGCAGGACGCGGACCCGCTGTGGCTCGGGTCGATCAAGTCGAACATCGGCCACTCCTCGATGGCGGCCGGTGTCGCGGGCGTCATCAAGATGGTGCAGGCGCTGCGGCACGAGGTGCTGCCCGCGACGCTGCACGTGGACACGCCGTCCTCGCACGTGGACTGGGAGTCCGGCGCGGTCAGGCTGCTGACCGGCGCGCAGCCCTGGCCGGCCGGGGAGCGCGTCCGCCGCGCGGGCGTCTCGTCCTTCGGCATCTCCGGGACGAACGCCCACCTGATTCTGGAGGAGGCACCGGCCGAGGCCCCGGCGTCCGCCGACGAGCCCGCGCCGCAGCCGGCCCGCGGCCTTCCCGCGGTGCCGGTGGTGGTGTCGGCGAAGGACGAGGCGGCGCTGCGGGCCCAGGCGGGCCGGCTGCGGGAGTTCCTGCTCGCGCGGCCGGAAGTCGGGCTGCTGGACCTCGGGTTGTCCGCGGCGACGACCCGGGCGCACCTGGAGCACCGGGCGGCGGTGTCGGCGGCTGATCGGGACGGTCTGCTGACGGGGCTGGCGGCGCTGGCCGGCGCGGAGCCGGGTGCGGGTGTGGTGCAGGGCCGGGCGGACGCCGGGAAGACGGCGTTCGTGTTCTCGGGGCAGGGTGCGCAGCGGGCCCGGATGGGTGCGGAACTCGCCGAGGCGTTCCCGGTGTTCGCGCGGGCGTTGGCGGAGGTGCGGGCGGAACTCGATCCGTTGCTGGAACGGCCGTTGACGGACGTCCTTGCCGCGGAGGCGGGTTCGGCGGAGGCGGCGCTGCTGGACGATACGCAGTTCACGCAGGCGGGGTTGTTCGCGATCGAGGTCGCGTTGTTCCGGCTGGTGGAGTCGCTGGGTGTGCGGCCGGACTTCCTGGTCGGCCACTCGGTGGGTGAGATCGCGGCGGCTCACGTGTCCGGGGTGCTGTCGCTCAAGGACGCTTCCGCTTTGGTGGCGGCTCGGGGTCGGTTGATGAGTGCGCTGCCTGCGGGTGGCGGGATGGCGGCGGTGCAGGCCAGCGAGCAGGAAGTCCTGGACGCGCTGGAGGGGTTCACCGACCGGCTGTCGATCGCGGCCGTGAACGGCCCTCGGGCGGTGGTCGTCTCGGGTGAACTGGACGCCCTGGACGAGTGGCTCCAACTCCCGCAGTGGCAGGACCGTAAGACGACGAGGCTGCGGGTGTCGCACGCGTTCCACTCGGCGCTCATGGAGCCGATGCTCGACGAGTTCGCCTCGGTCGCGGCGGGGTTGAGTTTCGCGGAGCCGTCCCTCCCGGTGGTCTCGAACCTGACGGGTGCGGTGACGACTTCCGGTGAGCTCGCCGACCCCGGCTACTGGGTGCGGCACGCGCGGGAGGCGGTCCGGTTCGCGGACGGCATCACCGCGCTCGCCGACCTCGGCGTCACCCGCTTCCTGGAGCTGGGCCCGGACGGTTCACTGACCGCCCTGGCCCGTCAGGTGCTGGACGAGACGGAGACCGAGGCGCTGGTGGTGCCCGCGCTGCGGGCGAAGCAGGGTGAGCCGGACGCGTTCGCCGCGTTCCTCGGGCAGGCGCACACCGCCGGGATCACCGTGGACTGGGCGGCGTTCTACGCCGGGACCGGCGCGAAGACCGTGTCCCTGCCGACGTACGCCTTCCAGCACGAGCGCTACTGGCTGGCGCCGGGCGAGGCGGTGCCCGGGGCGGTCGCCGCCGGGTCCGAGCGCGTCGAGCACCCGCTGCTGACCGCGGGGGTGCGGATCGGCGACCAGGACCAGTGGCTGTTCACCGGGCGGGTGAGCACGGACACGGACGCCTGGGTCACCGAGCACCTGCTGTTCGGGACGGTCGTCGTGCCCGGTGTCACGCTGGTGGAACTGGCGCTGACGGCCGGCCGGCAGGTGGGCTGCCCGGTGGTGGAGGAGTTGGTCCTCGGGACGCCGTTCCTGCTGCCCGCGGGCACCGCCGTCCAGGTGCAGGTCACCGTGGCCGAGCCGGACGACAACGGCCACCGGGCCGTCGCGATCTACACCGTCCCCGAGGGCACGCGGCGCGGCGAGTCGATCTGCCACGCGCGCGGTGTCCTGGTCCCCGGGACCGAGGAGGAGCCCGGTCTCGACGTCGAGCCGGTCGCGGACTGGGCGGAGCAGTGGCCGCCGGCGGACGCCGAACCGGTCCCGGCCGAGCGGCTCTACGACCAGCTGACCGAGCTGGGTTACGACTACGGTCCGGTGTTCCAGGGCATGCGGGCCGCCTGGCGCGACGGCGACGAGATCTACGTCGAGGTCGCCCTGCCGGACGAGTACGTGGACGCCGCGGGCGGGTTCGGCGTCCACCCGGCGCTGTTCGACGCGGTGGTGCAGGGCGGCGTGCCCTTCTTCGCGGGTGGCAGCGAGCACAAGATGCCCTTCAGCTGGACCGGGGTCCGGATCGGCCGCCGCGGCACCTCGCAGCTGCGGGTGCGGGCCGGGGCGCTCGGCGACTCCACGGTGCGGTTCGACGCGGTCGACGACACCGGCGCCCTGGTGGTGTCGGTCCGCTCCCTCGTCCTGCGGCCGGTGGACCAGGCGCAGTTGGCGAGTTCCGGGCGGTCCGGGGCGGCCGACAGGTCGCTGTTCACGGTGGAGTGGGCCGAGGCGGCGGCCGCGAGCGGCACCGGCCCGGCCGAGGTCGCGGTGCTCGGCGCGGACGGGGCGTACGCGGACCTGGCCGCGCTGGTCGCGGCGGTGGCCGCGGGCGCGCCGGTGCCGGACTCGGTGGTGACGGCGGTGCCGTCCGCGGGCGGGCCCGACGGCGCCGCGGTGGACGTGGCGGGCGCCGCGCACACGGCGGTGGCGCGCACGCTGGGCCTGGTGCAGGAGTGGCTGGCCGCCGAGGCGCTGGCGGACTCGCGGCTGGTGCTGGTCACGCGGGGCGCGGTCGCCACGGGCGGTGAGGCGCCGGACGTGGCGGCGTCCGCCGCGTGGGGCCTGGTCCGCAGCGCGCAGTCGGAGCACCCCGGGCGTTTCGCCCTGGTGGACCTCGACCCGGCGGCGGACCCGGCGGCCGGCGGCGACGGCGACGGGGCGGGCTTCGGGCCGGCCGCGCTCGCCGCGTTCGATGAGCCGCAGGTGGCGGTGCGCAGCGGGCTGGTGCTGGCGCCGCGGCTGGCGCGGGCGGTGGTGTCCGCGGAGCCGGGCGGCCTGTCGGCGCTGTCGGGCGCGGACGGCGCCGGTGCGGATGGCGCGGTGCTGGTGACCGGCGGTACCGGCGGCCTGGGGGCCCTGGTGGCACGCCACTTGGCGACCGAGGGCGGCGTCCGCCACCTGGTGCTGGCCTCGCGCCGGGGCCTGGAGGCGCCGGGCGCGGCCGAGTTGGCGGCGGAGCTGGAAGCCGCCGGCGCCCGGGTGCGGGTGGCGGCCTGCGACGTGGCAGACCGAGAGCAACTAGCGGCGCTGCTCGGCTCGTTGGAGGTCCCACTCGTCGGCGTCGTGCACGCGGCGGGTGTGATCGACGACGGCCTGGTGGCGTCGATGACGGCCGAGCAGGTGGACCGTGTGATGCGGCCGAAGCTGGACGCGGCGGTGCTGCTGGACGAGTTGACGGCGGACGCGGAGCTGCGGTCGTTCGTGCTCTTCTCCTCGGTGGCGGCGTTGATCGGGAGTGCCGGTCAGGGCAACTACGCGGCGGCGAATGCCGGGTTGGACGCGCTGGCGGCGCGGCGGCGGGCCGCGGGCCGGCCGGCGGTGTCGCTGGCGTGGGGCCTGTGGGCGGCCGAGACCGGCATGACCGGCGAGCTGGACGCCGGGCAGCTCGCCCGGCTGGAGCGCATGGGCGTCCTGCCGCTCTCCTCGGAGCTGGGGCTCGAACTGCTGGACGCGGCCCAGAAGGTGGATGCCGCGCTGGTCGCGCCGGTGCGGCTGGACCTGGCGGCGCTGCGGGAGCAGGCGCGGGCAGGCACCGCGGTGCCGCTGCTGGCCGGACTGGTCCGTGCACCGGGCCGCAAGAGCCGTACGGGGGCGGGCGGTTCGCTCGCCACGCGGCTGTCCGGCGTGGACCGCGAGCAGTGGGAGCGCGTGACGCTGGACCTGGTGACCGCGCAGGTGGCGGCGGTGCTCGGGCACGCGTCGGCCTCGGCGGTCGACGCGGGGCGGGCGTTCAAGGAGCAGGGCTTCGACTCGCTCTCCTCGGTCGAGTTGCGCAACCGGCTCGCCCAGGCCACGGGCCTCAAGCTGCCCGCGACCCTGGTCTTCGACCACCCGACCTCCCTGGCGGTGGCGCGCTTCCTGGTGACGCAGGTGTCGGGCACGGACGAGGGTGCCGCGAAGACACCGGCCACCCGCACCCCTGCCCGGCGGCGGGCCGACGCGGACGAGCCGCTGGCGATCGTCGGCATGGCCTGCCGCTACCCGGGCGGCGCGAACTCGCCCGAGGGCCTGTGGGACCTGGTCGCTTCCGGCCGGGACGCGATATCGGGGCTGCCCGGGGACCGCGGCTGGGACCTGGAGCGGCTGTACGACCCGGACCCGGAGCGCGTCGGCACCGTCTACGCCCGCGGGGGCGGCTACCTGGACGGCGCGGGTGACTTCGACGCGGGGTTCTTCGGGATCAGCCCGCGTGAGGCGTTGGCGATGGACCCGCAGCAGCGGCTGCTGCTCGAAGGCGCGTGGGAGGCGCTGGAGGACGCCGGGATCGACCCCGGCTCCCTGCGCGGCAGCGACACCGGCGTGTTCACCGGCGCGGTCACCTCGGAGTACGGCGGCGGGGCGACGCCGGAGCTGGAGGGCTTCAAGCTCACCGGCCGCACCACCAGCGTCGTGTCGGGCCGGCTGAGCTACACCTTCGGCCTGGAGGGCCCGGCGGTGTCCGTGGACACCGCGTGCTCCTCGTCCCTGGTGGCGATGCACCTGGCGGCGCAGGCGCTGCGCAACGGCGAGTGCTCGCTCGCGCTGGCCGGCGGGGCGACGGTGATGTCCGGGCCGTTCCTGCTGGTGGAGTTCTCCCGGCAGCGCGGCCTGTCGCCCGACGGCCGCTGCCGCTCGTACGCGGAAGGCGCCGACGGCACCGGCTTCTCCGACGGTGCCGGCATCGTCGTGATGGAACGGCTGTCGGACGCGAAGCGGCTCGGGCACAAGGTACTGGCGGTGATCCGCGGCAGCGCCGTCAACCAGGACGGCGCGTCCAACGGCCTGACCGCGCCGAGCGGCCCGGCTCAGGAGCGGGTGATCCGGGCGGCGCTGGCTTCGGCGGGGCTGCGGCCGGACCAGGTGGACGCGGTTGAGGGCCACGGCACCGGCACCAAGCTCGGCGACCCGATCGAAGCCCAGGCGCTGCTGGCGACCTACGGCCAGGGGCGCGCGGAGGACCGGCCGCTGTGGCTCGGGTCGATCAAGTCCAACATCGGCCACTCCTCGGCCGCCGCGGGTGTCGCGGGCGTCATCAAGATGGTCCAGGCACTGCGGCACCGGCAGCTGCCGGCCACCCTGCACGTCGACCAGCCCAGCCCGCACGTGGACTGGACGTCGGGCGCGGTCAAGCTGCTGACGGAAGCGCAGCCGTGGACCGACCCCGGGCGCCCGCGCCGCGCGGCCGTGTCGTCCTTCGGGGTCTCCGGCACCAACGCGCACATGATCATCGAGGAGGCCCCGGCGGCGGAGGAGGAGCCCGCACCGCAGGCCGCGAGGACCCTCCCCACCGTCCCGGTGCTGGTGTCGGCGAAGGACGAGACCGGGCTGCGGGCCCAGGCGGCCAGGCTGCGGGAGTTCCTGCTCGCGCGGCCGGAGACGGGGCTGCTGGACCTCGGGCTGTCCTCGGCGACTACCCGGGCACAACTGGAGCACCGGGCCGCCGTCACCGCCACCGACCGCGACTCCCTGCTGGCGGGGCTGTCCGGGCTGGCGGTCGGTGAGCTCGGCGGCGGTGTGGTGGAGGGCCGCGCCGGGTCGGGGAAGACGGTGTTCGTCTTCCCGGGGCAAGGTGCGCAGTGGGTCGGCATGGCGGTGGAACTGCTGGATGCCTCCGAGGTGTTCGCCGCGGAGGTGGCCGCATGCGACGCGGCACTCGCCCGGTTCGTGGACTGGCGGGTGGAGGACGTGCTGCGGGAGGCGGCGGGGGCGCCGCCGTTCGAGCGGGTGGATGTGGTGCAGCCGGTGCTGTTCACCGTGATGGTGGCGCTGGCGGCGCTGTGGCGGTCGTTCGGGGTGGAGCCGGATGTGGTGGTCGGCCACTCGCAGGGCGAGATCGCGGCCGCGTACGTGGCGGGTGGGTTGTCGTTGGAGGACGCGGCGCGGGTGGTGGCGCTGCGGTCGAAGCTGGTGCTGGAGCGGCTGGCCGGGTTGGGCGGGATGGTGTCGGTGGGCCTGCCCGCCGAGGAGGTCGCCGCGCTGATCGCGCCGCACGAGGGCCGGGTGTCCATCGCGGCGGTCAACAGCCCGCGCTCGGTGGTCGTCTCCGGTGAGGCCGAGCTGCTCGGGGAACTGGTCGAGCAGTGGCAGCACGCCGGGGTACGGGCCCGCCGGGTGCCGGTGGACTACGCGTCGCACTCGGCGCAGGTCGGCATCATGGAGGACGAACTCCTCGACGTCCTGGCGCCGTTGGCGCCCCACCCGGGCCGCGTTCCCTTCTACTCCACGGCGACCGGTGACTTCATCGGGACCGAGGGCCTGGACGGGGCCTACTGGTACGCGAACCTGCGCGGGCAGGTCGGATTCGAGGCCGCCGTCCGCGCCCTGGCCGGACAGGGCGCCGGCCGCTTCCTGGAGATGTCCCCGCACCCCGTGCTGGTCTCGGCCGTGACCGAGACGGTGCAGGAGGTCGAAGGCAGCGAACTGGTGCGTGTCGTCGGCTCGTTGCGCCGCGGCGAGGGCGGGCTCGGCCGGTTCGCGATGTCGCTGGCCGAGGCCCACGTGGCCGGCGCGACCGTGGACTGGGCGGGCTTCTACGCCGGGACCGGTGCCCAGCGGGTGGACCTGCCCGGCTACGCCTTCCAGCGGTCGCGGTACTGGCTGCCGGTGGCCGCCGGGGGCGGCGGCGACCTGACCGGGGCCGGGCTCGCGGCCTTCGGGCACCCGATGCTGTCGGCGGCCGTACGGGTCGGCGACCGCGACGAGTGGGTCCTCACCGGCCGCGTCTCGCCGGAGGCCCAGCCCTGGACACAGGACCACGCCGTGTTCGGCATGGTCATCGTCCCCGGCGTGGCCCTGGCCGAACTGGCGCTGGCCGCCGGCCGCAAGGTGGACTGCCCGGTGGTCGAGGAACTCGTCCTCCAGGTCCCGCTGCTGCTCGCCGAGGACGAGGCACGCGACCTCCAGGTCACCGTCGGCGCTCCCGACGACGACGGGCGCCGCGACCTCGCGATCTACACCGCGCCGAGCGAGAAGGAGGGCCGGGAGCAGGCCCAGCCCATCTGCCACGCGCGCGGCACCCTGACCCCCGACGCCGGCCTGCCCGCCGACACGGACTGGGCACGCGCCTGGCCGCCGCAGGACGCGGAACCCGTCGCGGTGGACGCCCTCTACGAGCGCCTCGCCGGCCTCGGCTACGACTACGGCCCCTCCTTCAAGGCCCTGCACACCGCCTGGGAGCAGGACGAGTACGTCTACGCCGAAGCCGCCCTCCCCGACGAGCACGTCTCCTCCGCCCGCCAGTACGGCATCCACCCGGGGCTGCTGGACTCCTCGCTCCACAGCGGGCTCTCCTGGCTCGACAAGGGCGGGGACCACGCCGCCCAACTGCCCTTCTCCTGGTCGGGCGTTCGGCTGGGCATACCCGGCAGCTCCCGGGTGCGGGTCCGCATCACCTCCACCGCCGACTCCACGCTGCGCGTCGACATCACCGACGAGCAGGGCGAACTCGTCATCAGCGCCGACCAGTTGGCGTTCCGGCCGGTGGACCGCAACCAGTTGGAAGGCGCGCGGCGGCCGGACACCGGAGCGCTCTACACCGTCGACTGGAGCCCCGTCGCACCGGCCGCGGACGCCGTCCGGCCGCAGGTGGCCGCACTCGGCGAACTGACCGGAGCAGGCGAGCAGTTCACCGACCTGGCCGCACTGACCGCGGCGGTGGCCGCGGGAACCGCCGTGCCGGGCACGGTGGTCGCCGCGGTCCCGGACGACGCGGCAGGGTCCGTGCAGACGGTGGCCGCGCGGACACTGGAGCTGGTGCAGGAGTGGCTGGCCGCCGACGCGCTGGCCGAGTCCCGCCTGGTGCTGGTCAGCCGGGGCGCGGTCTCGACGGCCGGTGAGGCGCCGGACGTGGCGGCGGCCGCCGCCTGGGGCCTCGTCCGCAGCGCGCAGTCGGAGCACCCCGGGCGCTTCGGCCTGCTGGACCTCGACCCGGCGGGCGAGATCGCCGGCGCGGCACCGGACTGGGCCGCGCTGACCCTGCATGCCGACGAGCCGCAGGTGGCGGTGCGCGGCGGGCAGGTGCTGGCGCCGCGCCTGGCGAAGGCCACCGCGTCCACCGCGCTGGGCGCCCCGGCGCCGACGGCCGCGGACGGCGCGGTACTGGTCACCGGCGGCACCGGTGGCCTGGGCGCCCTGGTGGCACGCCACTTGGCGACCGAGGGCGGCGCCCGCCACCTGGTGCTGGTCTCCCGCAGCGGTCTGGGGGCGCCGGGTGCGGCCGACCTGGCGGCGGAGCTGGCGGACGTCGGCTGCCGGGTGGAGGTGATGGCCTGCGACGTGGCCGACCGGGAGCAACTGGCCGAGCTGATCGGCTCGTTGGACGCCCCGCTCGTCGGCGTCGTACACGCGGCTGGCGTTTTGGACGACGGTCTGCTGGCGTCGATGACGCCGGAGCAGCTTGAGCGAGTGGTCCGGCCGAAGCTCGAATCGGCCCTGCTGCTCGACGAGTTGACGGCGGACGCCGATCTGCGGTCGTTCGTGTTGTTCTCCTCGGTGGCGGCGTTGATCGGGAGTGCCGGTCAGGGCAACTACGCGGCGGCGAACGCCGGGTTGGACGCGCTGGCGGCGCGGCGGCGGGCCGAAGGGCGGCCGGCGGTGTCGTTGGCGTGGGGCCTGTGGGCGACCGGCACCGGTATGACCGGGGAACTGGACGCCGCTCAGTTGACGCGGCTGAACCGGATGGGTGTGCAGCCGCTGCCGTCGGAGTTGGGGCTCGAACTCCTCGACGCGGCCCAGAAGGTGGACGCGGCGCTGGTCGCGCCGGTGCTGCTGGACCTGGTGGCGCTGCGGGAGCAGGCGCGGGCGGGCACCGCGGTGCCGCTGCTGGCCGGACTGGTCCGCGCCCCGGGCCGCAAGGACCGGACGGGGGCGGGCGGTTCACTCGCGACACGGCTCGCCGGCGTGGACCGCGAGCAGTGGGAGCGCGTCGCCCTGGACCTGGTGACCGCGCAGGTCGCCACCGTGCTCGGGCACGCGTCGGCCGCCGCGGTGGACCCGGGCCGGGCGTTCAAGGAACTCGGCTTCGACTCGCTGTCCGCCGTCGAGCTGCGCAACCGGCTCGCCCAGGCGACCGGCCTCAAGTTGCCGGCCACCCTGATCTTCGACCACCCGAGGCCGATCGCGGTCGCCAGGTTCCTGGTGACGCAGGTCCAGGGCGCGGGCACCGGAAAGGCGCCGGCCACCCGGACACCGGTCAGGCGGCGGGTGGAGGCGGACGAGCCGCTGGCGATCGTCGGCATGAGCTGCCGCTACCCGGGCGGCGCGAACTCCCCCGAGGGCCTGTGGGACCTGGTCGCCGCCGGCCGGGACGTGATCTCCGAGCTGCCGGGCGACCGCGGCTGGGACCTGGAGCGGCTCTACGACCCCGACCCGGAGCAGGCCGGCACCGTGTACACGCGCGGCGGCGGGTTCCTCGACGGCGCGGGTGACTTCGACGCCGGGTTCTTCGGGATCAGCCCCCGCGAAGCCGTCGCGATGGACCCGCAGCAGCGGCTGCTGCTCGAAGGCGCGTGGGAGGCGCTGGAGGACGCCGGGATCGACCCCGGCTCGCTGCGTGGCAGCGACACCGGCGTGTTCTGCGGCGTCGGCCCCTCCGACTACGTCTCCGGGCTCATGGCCGGAGGCGGCGGCCCGGAGCTGGAGGGCTTCCGGATGACCGGCGGCACCACGAGCGTCGTCTCCGGCCGTGTCGCCTACAGCCTCGGCCTGGAGGGCCCCGCGGTCTCCGTGGACACCGCGTGCTCCTCGTCCCTGGTGGCGATGCACCTCGCGGCCCAGGCGCTGCGCTCCGGCGAGTGCTCGCTCGCCCTGGCCGGCGGCGTCACCGTCATGGCGGGCCCCTTCCTGCTGGTGGAGTTCTCCCGGCAGCGCGGGCTGGCCGCCGACGGCCGCTGCAAGTCCTACGCGGAAGGCGCCGACGGCACCGGCTTCTCGGACGGCCTCGGCCTCATCGTCCTGGAACGGCTCTCCGACGCCCGCCGCCTGGGGCACAACGTGCTCGCGGTGCTGCGCGGCTCCGCGATCAACCAGGACGGCGCGTCCAACGGCCTGACCGCGCCCAGCGGCCCGGCTCAGGAGCGGGTGATCCGGGCGGCGCTGGCCTCGGCCGGACTGCGGCCGGACCAGGTCGACGCGGTCGAGGGCCACGGCACCGGCACCAAGCTCGGCGACCCGATCGAGGCGCACGCCCTGCTCGCGACCTACGGGCAGCGCCGCGCCGACGACCAGCCGCTGTGGCTCGGGTCGATCAAGTCCAACATCGGCCACTCCTCGACGGCGGCCGGTGTCGCGGGCGTCATCAAGATGGTCCAGGCGCTGCGGCACCAGCAGCTCCCGGCCACCCTGCACGTCGACGCCCCGTCCTCGAACATCGACTGGGACGCCGGCTCGGTCAAGCTGCTGACCGACGCGCAGCCCTGGCCGGCGGGCGAACGGGTCCGCCGCGCGGGCGTCTCGTCCTTCGGCGTCAGCGGCACCAACGCCCACGTCATCATCGAAGAGGCCCCGGCCGTCGCCGAGGAGCCCGCCCCGCAGGTCGAGAAGGTCCTGCCCACGGTGCCGGTGGTGGTGTCCGCGAAGGACGAGGCGGCGCTGCGGGCCCAGGCGGGCCGGCTGCGCGAATTCCTCGTCGCGCGGCCGGAGATCGGGCTGCTGGACACCGGCTACTCGGCCGCGACGACCCGGGCGCACCTCGAACACCGCGCCGTCTTCTCCGCCGCCGACCGGGACGGTCTGCTGGCGGGGTTGGTGGCGCTGGCGTCGGGTCAGCCGGGTGCGGGTGTGGTGCAGGGCCGGGCGGACTCCGGGAAGACGGCGTTCGTGTTCTCGGGGCAGGGTGCGCAGCGGGCCCGGATGGGTGCGGAACTCGCCGAGGTGTTCCCGGTGTTCGCGCGGGCGTTGGCGGAGGTGCGGGCGGAGCTCGATCCGTTGCTGGCGCGGCCGTTGACGGAGGTGCTGGCGGCTGAGGGGGGTTCGGCGGAGGCGGCGCTGCTGGACGATACGCAGTTCACGCAGGCGGGGTTGTTCGCGGTCGAGGTGGCGTTGTTCCGGTTGGTGGAGTCGTTGGGTGTGCGGCCGGACTTCCTGGTCGGGCACTCGGTGGGTGAGATCGCGGCGGCTCACGTGTCCGGGGTGCTGTCGTTGAAGGATGCGGCTGCTTTGGTGGCGGCTCGGGGTCGGTTGATGAGTGCGCTGCCTGCGGGTGGCGGGATGGCGGCGGTTCAGGCCAGCGAGCAGGAAGTCCTGGACGCGCTGGAGGGGTTCACCGACCGGCTGTCCATTGCGGCGGTGAACGGCCCTCGGGCGGTGGTGGTCTCGGGTGAACTGGACGCCCTGGACGAGTGGTTGCAGTTGCCGCGGTGGCAGGACCGTAAGACGACCCGGCTGCGGGTGTCGCACGCGTTCCACTCGGCGTTGATGGAGCCGATGCTCGATGAGTTCGCGTCGGTCGCGGGGGGGTTGAGTTTCGCGGAGCCGTCCATCCCGGTGGTCTCGAACCTGACGGGTGCGGTGACGGCTTCCGGTGAGCTCGCCGACCCCGGCTACTGGGTGCGGCACGCGCGGGAGGCGGTCCGGTTCGCGGACGGCATCACCGCGCTGGCCGACCTCGGCGTCACCCGTTTCCTGGAGTTGGGTCCGGACGGTTCGCTGACGGCGCTGGCCCGTCAGGTGCTGGACGAGGCGGAGACCGAGGCGCTGGTGGTGCCGGCGCTGCGGGCGAAGCAGGGTGAGCCGGACGCGTTCGCCGCGTTCCTCGGCCAGGCCCACACGGCCGGGATCGCTGTCGATTGGGCGGCGTTCTACGCCGGGACCGGCGCACGCACGGTGCCCCTGCCCACATACGCCTTCCAGCACGAGCGCTACTGGCTGACCTCGCTGGTGGGCGCGGGCGACCCCGCGGCTGCCGGGCTGGGCCGGCTGGACCACCCGCTGCTCACCGCTGCGGTCCCGGTCGGCGACCAGGGCCAGTGGCTGTTCACCGGGCGGCTGTCGCAGGACGTGCAGCCCTGGAGCGGGGACCATGTCGTCGTCGGCGCGGTGATCGCGCCCGGGGCGGCCCTGGTGGAACTGGCCCTGGCGGCCGGCCGGCAGGTGGGCTGCCCGGTGGTGGACGAGCTGGTGCTCCAGGTCCCGCTGCCGGTGCCGGCCCACGAGGCGGTGCCGTTGCAGGTCATGGTCGGCGAACCGGGCCACGACGGCCGCCGGGACGTCGCGGTCTACACCCGCACCCGTGCGGCGCAGGACGACCCGAACGCGGCGGACGTGATGACCTGCCACGCGCGCGGTGTGCTCGCCGAGGAGGCCGGGCTGCTCGCGCCGGCGTTCCCGGCCGAGTGGCCGCCGGCGGGCGCGGAGCCGGTCGAGGTCGAGGGCCTGTACGACCGGCTGGCCGACGCGGGCTACGAGTACGGCCCGTCCTTCCAGGCGCTCCAGGCGGCCTGGCGGGACGGCGAGGACGTCTACGCCGAGCTGGTGCTGCCCGAAGAGGCCGGTGCCGCCCAGCAGTTCGGGATACACCCGGCGCTGCTGGACGCGGCCCTGCACGGCGGGCTGCTGGACCGGGACGTGACGTCGGCGGTCGAGCTGCCGTTCTCCTGGTCCGGGGTGCGGCTGGACCGGACCGGCACGGCGCGGGCCCGGGTCCGCATCACCCCGGCCGGGCCGTCCACGACCCGGATCGACATCACCGACGAGAGCGGCGAGCCGATCGCGTCCGTCCGGGAACTCGCGTCCCGGCCGGTGGACCAGGCGCAGTTGGCTGGCGCCGGGCAGCCCGCCGACGGGTCGCTGTTCACGGTCGACTGGACCGAGGTCGCGGCGGCGGGCGGCACGGCCGCGGCGAACGTCGCGGTGCTCGGCGCGGACGGGCCGTACGCGGACCTGGCCGCGCTGGTCGCGGCGGTGGCCGCGGGCGCGCCGGTGCCGGACGCGGTGGTGACGGCGGTGCCGTCCACGGGCGGCCCCGACGGCGACACGGCGGACACCGTCGCGTCGGTCCGTACGGCGACGGCGCGGACGCTGGAGCTGGTGCAGGAGTGGCTGGCCGCCGACGCGCTGACCGAGGCGCGGTTGGTGCTGGTGACCCGCGGCGCGGTCTCGACGGCCGGTGAGGCGCCGGACGTGGCGGCGGCTGCCGCGTGGGGCCTGGTCCGCAGTGCGCAGTCCGAGCACCTGGACCGGTTCGCGCTGGTGGACCTCGACCCGGACACGGCCGCGGACGACGGCAGCTCCGCGCCGGACTGGGCGGCGCTCGCCGGCCTGGGCGAGGCGCAGGTCGCGGTGCGCGGCGGGCGGGCGCTGGCGCCCAAGCTGGCCCGGGCGACCGCCTCGGCGGCACCCGCCGAGGGGCCGTGGCTGCTCCAGGCGGTCACGAAGGGCTCGCTGGAGGGCCTGGCGCTGGTGCCGGCCGACACCGACCGCCCGCTGGCGGCGGGCGAGATCCGGATGGCGGTGCGCGCCGCGGGCCTGAACTTCCGCGACGTGCTGATCACGCTCGGCCTCTACCCCGGTGACGCCACGCTCGGCAGCGAGGCCGCCGGCACCGTGCTGGAGACCGGCCCGGGCGTCACCGACCTGGCGCCCGGCGACCGGGTGATGGGCCTGACCGCCGACACCTTCGGCCCCGTCGTGATCGTGGACCGGCGGCTGGTCGCGCCGATCCCCGACGCGTGGACGTACGAACAGGCCGCCGCCGTACCGGTGGTGTACCTGACCGCGTACTACGGCCTGGTGCACCTGGCCGGGCTGAGGGCCGGGGAGAAGGTGCTGATCCACTCCGCGGCGGGCGGGGTCGGCATGGCCGCGGTCCAAGTCGCCACGCACCTGGGCGCGGAGGTCTACGCGACCGCCAGCCCCGCGAAGTGGCCCGCCGTGCGGGCCCTCGGGGTGCCGCCCGAGCAGATCGCGTCCTCCCGCGACCTGGTGTTCGCCGAGACCTTCGCCCGGGCGACCGGCGGCGAAGGCGTGGACGTCGTCCTGGACGCCCTGGCCGGCGAGTTCGTGGACGCCTCGCTGGGGCTGCTGCCGCGCGGCGGGCGGTTCCTGGAGATGGGCAAGGCGGACATCCGCGACCCGCAGGAGGTGGCGGCGGCCCACCCGGGGGTCGCGTACCGGCCGTTCGACCTGTTCGAGGTCAGCCCCGAGCGGCTGGGGGAGATGCTCGGCGAGATCGTGGACCTGTTCGCGCGCGGCGTCCTGTCGCACGCGCCGGTCCGCACGTGGGACATCCGGCGGTACGCGGAGGCGTTCCGCTTCCTGCGCGAGGGCCGCAACACCGGCAAGATCGTGCTCACCGTCCCGCAGCCCCCGAACCCCGAGCACGCGGTGCTGGTCACCGGCGGCACCGGCGGTCTGGGTGCTTTGGTGGCACGGCACTTGGCGACGGAGGGCGGTGTCCGGCACCTGGTGCTGGCCTCGCGCCGGGGCCTGGAGGCGCCGGGCGCGGCCGAGTTGGCCGCGGAGCTGGAAGCCGCCGGCGCCCGGGTGCGGGTGGCGGCCTGCGACGTGGCGGACCGGGAGCAACTGACGGCGCTGCTCGGCTCGTTGGACGCCCCGCTCAGCGGGGTGATCCACGCGGCGGGCGTGCTGGACGACGGTCTGCTGGCGTCGATGACGTCGGAGCAGCTTGAGCGGGTGGTCCGGCCGAAGCTCGAATCGGCGCTGCTGCTTGATGAGTTGACCACCGGCATGGATGTGCAGTCGTTCGTGTTGTTCTCCTCGGTGGCGGCGTTGATCGGGAGCGCCGGTCAGGGCAACTACGCTGCGGCGAATGCCGGGTTGGACGCGCTGGCGGCGCGGCGGCGGGCCGCGGGGCGGCCGGCGGTGTCGCTGGCGTGGGGCCTGTGGGCGGCCGAGACCGGGATGACCGGGGAACTGGACGCCGGGCAGCTGACGCGGCTGAACCGGATGGGTGTGCAGCCGCTGCCGTCGGAGTTGGGGCTCGAACTGCTGGACGCGGCCCAGAAGGTGGACGCGGCGCTGGTCGCTCCGGTGCTGCTGGACCTGGCGGCGCTGCGCGAGCAGGCGCGGGCGGGCACCGCGGTGCCGCTGCTGGCCGGACTCGTCCGCACCCCTGGGCGTACGGCCAAGGCCGGCGGGGGCGGTTCGCTCGCCGCACGGCTGGCCGGGGTGGACCGCGAGCAGTGGGAGCAGATCGCACTGGACCTGGTGACCGCGCAGGTGGCGGCGGTGCTCGGGCACGCGTCGGCCGCCGCGGTGGACCCGGGCCGGGCGTTCAAGGACCTCGGCTTCGACTCCCTGGCCGCCGTCGAGCTGCGCAACCGGCTCGCCCAGGCCACGGGCCTCAAGCTGCCCGCGACCCTCGTCTTCGACCACCCGACCTCCCTCGCGGCGGCGCGCTTCCTGGTGACCCAGGTCGCGGACGTCGAACCCGCGGCCGCCACCGCCCCTGCCCCCCGGGTGCCCGCCCGGCGCAGGGCCGACCTCGACGAGCCGCTGGCGATCGTCGGCATGGCCTGCCGCTACCCGGGCGGCGCGTCGTCGCCCGAGCAGCTGTGGGACCTGGTCGCTTCGGGCCGCGACGCGATATCGGAGCTGCCCGGGGACCGCGGCTGGGACCTGGAGCGGCTGTACGACCCGGACCCCGACCGGACCGGCACCGTGTACACGCGCGGGGGCGGCTACCTGGACGGCGCGGGTGACTTCGACGCGGGGTTCTTCGGGATCAGCCCGCGTGAGGCGCTGGCGATGGACCCGCAGCAGCGGCTGCTGCTCGAAGGCGCGTGGGAGGCGCTGGAGGACGCCGGGATCGACCCCGGCTCCCTGCGCGGCAGCGACACCGGCGTGTTCACCGGCGCGGTCGCGTCCGAGTACGCCGGCGGGGCGACCCCCGACCTCGAAGGGTTCCGGCTGACCGGCACCACCACGAGTGTCATCGCCGGCCGGCTGAGCTACACCTTCGGCTTCCAGGGCCCCGCGGTCTCCGTGGACACCGCGTGCTCCTCGTCCCTGGTGGCGATGCACCTGGCGGCGCAGGCGCTGCGCAACGGCGAGTGCTCGCTCGCCCTGGCCGGCGGCGTGACGGTGATGTCCGGGCCGTTCCTGCTGGTGGAGTTCTCCCGGCAGCGCGGCCTGTCGCCCGACGGCCGCTGCAAGTCCTACGCCGACGGCGCCGACGGCACCGGCTTCTCCGACGGCGCCGGCCTGGTGGTGATGGAGCGGCTGTCGGACGCGAAGCGGCTCGGGCACAAGGTGCTGGCGGTGATCCGCGGCAGCGCCGTCAACCAGGACGGCGCCTCCAACGGCCTGACCGCACCCAGCGGCCCGGCCCAGGAGCGGGTGATCCGGGCGGCGCTGGCCTCGGCGGGGCTGCGGCCGGACCAGGTCGACGCGGTCGAGGGCCACGGCACCGGCACCAAGCTCGGCGACCCGATCGAGGCGCAGGCGCTGCTGGCGACCTACGGCCAGGGGCGCGCGGAGGATCGGCCGCTGTGGCTCGGGTCGATCAAGTCCAACATCGGCCACTCGTCCGCGGCTTCGGGCGTGGCCGGGGTGATCAAGATGGTGCAGGCGCTGCGGCACCAGCAGCTCCCGGCCACCCTGCACGCCGACCGGCCCAGCCCGCACGTGGACTGGACGTCGGGCGCGGTCAAGCTGCTCACGGAGGCCCGGCCGTGGACCGACCCGGGGCGCCCGCGCCGCGCGGCCGTGTCCTCCTTCGGCGTCTCTGGCACCAACGCCCACATGATCATCGAGGAGGCACCCGCTCCGAAGGAGGCCGCTCCGGCGGTCCAGGAGTCCCGGCCGGCGGTGCCGGTGGTGGTGTCGGCGAAGGACGAGGCGGCGCTGCGGGCCCAGGCGGCCCGGCTGCGGGAGTTCCTGCTCGCGCGGCCGGAAGTCGGGCTGCTGGACCTCGGGTTGTCCGCGGCGACGACCCGGGCGCACCTGGAGCACCGGGCGGCGGTGTCGGCGGCTGATCGGGACGGTCTGCTGGCGGGGTTGGTGGCGCTGGCGTCGGGGCAGCCGGGTGCGGGTGTGGTGCAGGGGCGGGCGGACTCGGGGAAGACGGCGTTCGTGTTCTCGGGTCAGGGTGCGCAGCGGTCCCGGATGGGGGCGGAACTCGCCGAGGTGTTCCCGGTGTTCGCGCGGGCGTTGGCGGAGGTGCGGGCGGAGCTTGATCCGTTGCTGGAGCGGCCGTTGACGGACGTCCTTGCCGCGGAGGCGGGTTCGGCGGAGGCGGCGCTGCTGGATGACACGCAGTTCACGCAGGCGGGGTTGTTCGCGGTCGAGGTCGCGTTGTTCCGGCTGGTCGAATCGTTGGGTGTGCGGCCGGACTTCCTGGTCGGGCACTCGGTGGGTGAGATCGCCGCGGCTCACGTGTCCGGGGTGCTTTCACTCAAGGACGCGGCTGCTCTGGTGGCGGCTCGGGGTCGGTTGATGAGTGCGCTGCCTGCGGGTGGCGGGATGGCGGCGGTTCAGGCCAGCGAGCAGGAGGTCCTGGACGCGCTGGACGGGTTCACCGACCGGCTGTCCATTGCGGCCGTGAACGGCCCTCGGGCGGTGGTCGTCTCGGGTGAACTGGACGCCCTGGACGAGTGGCTCCAACTCCCGCAGTGGCACGACCGTAAGACGACGAGGCTGCGGGTGTCGCACGCGTTCCACTCGGCGTTGATGGAGCCGATGCTCGATGAGTTCGCAGACATCGCTGGCGGGTTGAGTTTCGCGGAGCCGTCCATCCCGGTGGTCTCCAACGTCACCGGCGCGGTGACGGCTTCCACTGAGCTCGCCGACCCCGGCTACTGGGTGCGGCACGCGCGGGAGGCGGTCCGGTTCGCGGACGGCATCACCGCGCTCGCCGACCTCGGCGTCACCCGTTTCCTGGAGTTGGGTCCGGACGGTTCGCTGACGGCGCTGGCCCGTCAGGTGCTGGACGAGGCGGAGACCGAGGCACTGGTGGTGCCGGCGCTGCGCGCCAAGCAGGGCGAGCCGGACGCGTTCGCCGCGTTCCTCGGCCAGGCCCACACCGCCGGGATCACCGTGGACTGGGCGGCGTTCTTCGCCGGGACCGGCGCGAAGACCGTGTCCCTGCCGACGTACGCCTTCCAGCACGAGCGCTACTGGCTGCTGCCGCGTGCGGTGGCCGGTGACGCGGCCGCGGCCGGGCAGGCCGGGCTCGACCACCCGCTGGTGGTCGCGGCGGTCCAGGTCGGCGACCGGGACGAGTGGCTGCTCACCGGCCGGCTGTCCCTCGCGGCGCAGCCGTGGCTGGCCGACCACACGGTGCTCGGCACGGTGCTGGTGCCCGGTGCGGCCCTGACCGAACTGGCCCTGGCCGCCGGGCAGCAGGTCGACGCGCCGGTGGTGGAGGAGCTGATCCTCCAGGCGCCGCTGGCCCTGCCGGCCGGGGAGGCCGTCCAGTTGCAGGTCACCGTGGCCGAGCCGGACGAGAACGGCCAACGGGCGCTGGCGATCTACACCCGCCCGCAGGCCGCGGAGGGCACCGAGCGCCCCGAGGCGACCTGCCACGCCCGCGGCAAGCTGGCGGCGGCGGCCGAGGACACGGCCGCGGCGCCGTTCCCGGCCGAGTGGCCGCCGCCGGGCGCCGTCGCGGTGCCGGTCGATGGCCTCTACGAGCGGCTGGAGGCGGCCGGTTACGCCTACGGGCCGGTCTTCCAGGGGCTGCGGGCGGCATGGCGCGCGGGCGGCCAGGTCTACGCCGATGTGGTCCTGCCCGACGAAGAGGCCGGTGCCGCCCAGCAGTTCGGGATACACCCGGCGCTGCTCGACGCGGCCCTGCACGGCGGACTGCTCGACCGTGCCGAGGACGCGGCCGTCGAGCTGCCGTTCTCCTGGTCCGGCGTCCGGCTGGAGCAGCGCGGCGCGGCGCGGATACGGGTCAGGATCACCCCGGCCGGGGCGGAGGGGCCGGCCGCGACCCGGATCGACATCGCCGACGAGGACGGCCGGCCCGTCGCCACGGTGCGGGAGTTCACCGCCCGCCCGGTGGACCCGGCGCAGCTCGCGGGGGCCCGGCGGCCGGGTGACGGCTCGCTGTTCACCGTCGACTGGACCGCGGTCGCCGCTGCGGCCCCGGCGGCCCGGGTGGCGGTCCTCGGCGACCTGCCGGGCAGCGGGGAGCGCTACGCCGACCTCGCCGCCCTCGAAGCGGCCCTGGCCGCCGGAGCGCCGGTGCCCGAGGCGGTCGTGACCGCGGTCGTGGCGCCGTCCGAAAGCACCGCGGGAAGCACCGCCGGAAGCCTGGCCGGAAGCACGGCCGGCGTGGACGCCGACGCGGTACGGGCCGCCACGGCGGACACCCTGGCCCTGGTGCAGCGCTGGCTCGGCGGGGAGCTGAGCGGGCAACTGGCCGCGGCCAGGCTCGTGGTCGCCACCCGTGGCGGCGTCGCCGTCGGCGACGAGGCGCCCGACCTCCGTCAGGCGCCGGTGTGGGGCCTGCTGCGCAGCGCGCAGTCGGAGCACCCCGGACGGTTCGCCCTGGTCGACCTCGACCCGGACACGGCCGCGGACGACGGCGCCTCCGCACCGGACTGGGCCGCGCTCGCCGGCGGCAGCGAGCCGCAGGTCGCCCTGCGCGGCGGGCAGGTGCTCGCCCCCAGGCTGGCCCGCGCGGCCGCACCGGCGGCGCCCCAACAGGGCCCGTGGACGCTGGCCTCGGTCGCCAAGGGCTCGCTGGAGGGCCTGTCCCTGGTGCCGTCCGGCGCCGACCGGCCGCTGGGCGCCCGCGAGGTGCGGGTCGCGGTACGCGCCGCGGGCCTGAACTTCCGCGACGTGCTCATCGCGCTCGGCCTCTACCCGGGCGACGCCCCGCTGGGCAGCGAGGCGGCGGGCGTCGTCCTGGAGACCGGTTCGGATGTCACCGACCTGGCCCCCGGCGACCGGGTGCTCGGCCTGATCCCCGAGTCGTTCGGCACGACGGCGGTCACCGACCGGCGGATGGTCGCGCCGATGCCCGCGGGCTGGACGTTCGAACAGGCCGCCGCTGTACCGGTGGTGTATCTGACCGCCTACTACGGCCTGGTGGAGCTCGGCCGGCTCACTGCCGGTGAGCGGGTGCTGATCCACGCGGCGGCCGGCGGCGTCGGCATGGCCGCGGTGCAGCTGGCCAGGCGGCTGGGCGCGGAGGTCTACGCGACCGCGAGCCCCGCCAAGTGGGCGGCCGTACAAGCGCTGGGGGTGCCGGCCGAACGGATCGCGTCCTCCCGGGACCTGGCCTTCGCCGAGACCTTCGCCCGGGCGACCGGCGGTGAGGGCGTGGACGTGGTCCTCAACGCGCTGGCCGGGGAGTACATCGACGCGTCGCTCGGCCTGATGCCGCGCGGCGGCCGGTTCCTGGAGATGGGCAAGGCCGACGTCCGCGACCCGCAGGCGGTGGCCGATGCCCGGCCGGGCGTGGTGTACCGGGCGTTCGACGCCTTCGAGGCCGGTCCCGAGCACATCCAGGAGATGCTGGTCGAGGTGCTGGACTTGTTCGCGCGCGGCGTCCTGTCGCACGCGCCGGTCCGCACCTGGGACGTACGCGACGGCCAGGAGGCGTTCCGGTTCCTGCGCGAGGGCCGCAACACCGGCAAGGTGGTGCTCACCGTGCCGGGGCCGTTCGACGCGGACGGCGCGGTGCTGGTGACCGGCGGTACCGGTGGCCTGGGGGCCCTGGTGGCACGCCACTTGGCGACCGAGGGCGGTGTCCGCCACCTGGTGCTGGCCTCGCGCCGGGGCCTGGAGGCGCCGGGCGCGGCCGAGTTGGCGGCGGAGCTGGAAGCCGCCGGCGCCCGGGTGCGGGTCGCGGCCTGCGACGTGGCGGACCGGGAGCAACTGACGGCGCTGCTCGGCTCGTTGGACGCCCCGCTGGCCGGGGTCGTGCACGCGGCCGGTGTGCTCGACGACGGGGTGGTGACCTCGCTGACCCCGGAGCAGCTGGACCGGGTGCTGCGGCCGAAGGTCGACGCGGCCCTGCTGCTGGACGAGTTGACGGCGGGCACGGACGTGGGCTCGTTCGTCCTGTTCTCCTCCGCCGCGGGCCTGATCGGCAGTTCGGGCCAGGGCAACTACGCGGCGGCCAACGCCGTCCTGGACGCCCTTGCCGCGCGGCGGCGGGCCGAAGGGCGCCCGGCGGTGTCGCTGGCGTGGGGCCTGTGGGCCGAGGAGACCGGGATGGCCGGGGGCCTGGACGAGGCGGCGCTGGCCCGGCTCGCCCGGCAGGGGGTGCGGCCGATGCCCGCGCCGCTGGCCCTGGACCTGTTCGAGCAGGGCAGGCGGCACGGCCGGCCGCTGATGGTGCCGGCCCGGTTCGACCTGGCCGCGCTGCGGGTCCAGGCCGGCGGCGGGCTGCTGCCGCCGCTGCTGGCGGGGCTGGCCGGCGCCCCGGCCCGCCGCACCCCGGCGGCCGCCGGGACCCCGGTGCGGCGGCTGGCCGCGGTTGCCGAGGGCGAACGCGCGGGCGCCGCACTGGAGTTGGTCCGCTCGCACGTCGCGGCGGTGCTCGGCCACCCGTCGCCCGAAGCGGTCGACCCCGGCCGCGGGTTCCGCGAGCTCGGCTTCGACTCGCTGGCCGCCGTCGAGCTGCGCAACCGGCTCACCCAGGCGACCGGGCTGCGGTTGCCCACGACGCTGGTCTTCGACCACCCGGACCCCACGGCCGTCGCCGAGCTGCTGCTCAGCCTGACCGCGGCGCAGGCGGAGGCGGCCGGGTCCGCCACCGGCGGGGCACACCCGGCGGCCGCCGGCGCCACCGGCACCGGTCACCATGACGGCAACGGCACCTTCAGCGCGCTGATCCACCACGCCCACGCGACGCAGTCGCTGGTCGAGGCGCTGCCGATGCTCACCGAGGCGTCGCGGTTCAAGCCCGCGTTCGGCCCGTCCGAACTGCCGGACAGCGCCGGATACGTGGTCAAGCTCGCCTCGGGCGACGGACAGCCCGCGCTGGTCTGCGTGCCGTCCTTCATGCCCGGCTCCGGCCCGCACCAGTTCATGCGGTTCGCCGACGCCTTCGAGGGCAAGCGGGACGTCTTCGCCTGCACGCTGCCCGGGTTCCACGGCACGGACGCCGGACCGGGGTCCTGGAGCGCCGCGATCGACGTGATGGTCCAGGCGATCCGGCGGGCGGTGGGCGACGCGCCCTTCGTCCTGGTCGGCTACTCGATCGGCGGTGTCCTGGCGCACTCCGTCGCCGCCCGGCTCGAAGCGGCCGGCGACGGGTCGGGACCGGCCGGGGTGGTGATGCTCGACACGCCCACGCCGACCGACGAGAAGCAGATCCTGGGGGTCTTCTCCCAGGTGATGGCGGAGATCCTCGACCGCGGCCACGGCGCCACCGTGATCGACGACGGCAGCTGGCTGGCGATGGGCACCTATGTGCGCCTGCTCGCCGAACGCCGCCCCGACCAGATCACCGCGCCCAGCCTGCTGATCCGCGCCGGCCGACCGCTGGCCGCGGCCGCCGCCGGCTTCGGCGACGGGAGCGGGAACCTGGCCGATGACGGCTCCGACTGGCCGGCGTGGAACGTCTGCGACGGCCAGGTGGAGATCGCCGCCGACCACTTCTCGCTCATCGAGACGGAGTCCGCGCTGACGGCCGAGGCGACCGAGCGGTGGCTCACGGCGGGGCGGACACCCGAAGGGACCGGCGCGAAGAAGAAG
Source organism: Actinacidiphila sp. bgisy145 (assembly GCF_057708125.1). Lineage (NCBI taxonomy): Bacteria > Bacillati > Actinomycetota > Actinomycetes > Kitasatosporales > Streptomycetaceae > Actinacidiphila > Actinacidiphila sp. bgisy145. Next base: position 21,532 of record NZ_JBYIRL010000050.1, on the reverse strand, counting down.
GCCGGCGCCCCCGCGAAGGCCGGTGCCCCCGCGAAGAGCGGCACCCCCGCGAAGGCCGACACCCCGAAGAAGACCGACACCCCGAAGAAGGCCGCTGCCGCGAAGAAGGGTGCTGCCGCCAAGAAGGCCGCCGCGGCGAAGAAGACCGCTTCTGCGAAGAAGACCGCTGCTGCGAAGCGGACGGGTTCGGCGAAGAAGACCGGTTCCGAAGAAAAGTGACGACAACAGGAGGAACGAACATGGCACTCGACGGCACGTGGGCGATCACGTACCAGGGTCCGACCGGTGACAAGCAGGCCGACCTGGTCCTCAGCACCGACGGCACCACCCTCACCGGGACCTTCGACGGCACGCCGATCGACGACGGCAAGGTCGACGGCGCGGATTTCAGCTACACCGCCAAGCTGACCTCCCCGGCCAAGATCAAGGTCAAGACGACCGGCACCGTCGACGGGGACACGATGAGCGGCAAGGTGAAAGCGGCCTTCATGACGTTCAACTTCTCCGGCAAGCGCAAGTAGCAGCCCCCATGGCGGGCACCTGACGCGCGGCGCGGGTGCCCGCCGGACCGGCGGACGGTCCGCACGAGATACCGAGAACGACGCCACGAAGGGCGGCCCATGTACCTCACCCAATCGCTGCACCGCGCCGTACGGCAGTCGCCCGACGTGCCGTTCACCGTGTTCGGCGCGCGCACCCTCACCTCCCGCCAGACGTACGACGCGGTGGCGCGCCTGGCGGGCGGCCTGCTCGGGCTCGGCGTGCGCAAGGACGACCGGGTGGGCCTGCTGTCGCTGAACACCGACCGGTTCTGCCAGGTCACCCTCGCGACCGCCTGGGCGGACGCGGCCATCGTGCCGCTCAACACCCGCTGGAGCGCCGCCGAGCACGCCTACGCCCTCACGGACGCCGGTACCGCCGTCCTGTTCGTCGACGACCCGTTCCTGCCGATGGTGCCCGAGCTGCGCGCGAAGGTGCCGGGCCTGCGGACGGTCGTGCACTGCGGCGAGGCCCCCACCCCCGACGGGCTGGTGCCGCTCGCCGACCTGCTGGCCGCCGAACCGGTGGACGACGTACACCGGCAGGGCGACGAGATGGCGGGCATCTTCTACACCGGCGGCACCACCGGCGTACCCAAGGGCGTCATGCTCAGCCACCGCCAGCTGCACATCACCGCCCTGGGCACGCTGCTGCACACCAAGCTCCCGCGCGGCGGCACCTCCGTGCTGGCCGCGCCCGCCTTCCACCTGGCCGGGTTCGCGTTCTGGATCGTCGGCATGCTGGCCGACATGACCACGGTGCCGGTCGCCCTCTTCGACCCGGTGGGGATACTGCGCACCGTCCAGGAGCACCGCGCCAAGCAGACCCTGCTGGTACCGGCGATGATCCAGGCCGTCGTCAGCCACCCCGAAGCGGGCAACTACGACCTCAGCAGCCTGGAACTCCTCGCCTACGGGGCGTCCCCGATCTCCGAGACGCTGCTCACCCGCGCCCGTGCCGCCTTCCCGTCCGCGAAGTTCCTCCAGGTGTACGGCATGACGGAGCTGTCGCCGTCCACGACGCTGCTGCTCGACGCCGACCACGACGACCCCGTGCTGCGCCGCTCGGTCGGCCAGGCCGCGCCCTACGCGCTGGTGCGGATCGTGGACGAGAAGGGCAACGAGGTGCCGCCCGGCACCGTCGGCGAGATCGTCGCCAAGGGCGACCACGTGATGCTCGGCTACTGGAACAAGCCGGAGGAGACCGCGGCGGCGGTCCGGGACGGCTGGATGCACACCGGCGACGTCGGCACCATGGACGAACGCGGCTACGTCTACGTCGTGGACCGGCTCAAGGACATGATCGTCAGCGGCGGCGAGAACGTGTACTCGACCGAGGTGGAGAACGTCGTCGCCAAGCACCCCGCGGTCGCGCAGGTCGCGGTGATCGGCCTGCCCGACGACCGGTGGGGCGAGCGGGTGCACGCGGTGGTCACCCTCGCGCCGGGCGCCACCCTCACCGTGGAGGAGTTGCAGGCGTTCTGCCGGCAGGAGATCGCCGGGTACAAGTGCCCGCGCAGCCTGGAGGTCGTGGCGCAGTTCCCGATGTCGGGGGCCGGCAAGATCCTCAAGCGCGAGCTGCGGGCGGCCGCCGCCCGCAGCTGACGAATCGTCAGTTCTTGCGAACTGCCCCGGCCACGTGCATCGCGGCCGGGGCAGTCGTATGTGCGGTGCTCAGCGCCTGGGTCAGAACTTCAGCGCCGCCAGGCCGTTCGGCGTACCGAGCCCCGTCGGGCCGTCGTAGCCCGGCAGCGAGGTGCACAGGTAGCTGGTGGTGGGGCACTCCTGGCCGTTGCCGGGGATGCTGGCGCTCGCCCCGCCCGCCGCGTCGTTGAGCAGGTCGCGGTGCGCGTACAGGCCCGAGGCGTCCTTGATGCCCGCGGCGGGGCCGGCCATCACGTACATCGCCGCCACCAGCGGGGTGGCCGCGCTGGTGCCGCCGGCGTGCAGCCAGCCGCCGGGCAGGCCGTCAGCCAGGTCGGGCGTGCTGTCGTAGATCGCCAGCCCGGTGTACGGGTCGGCGACCGCGGAGACGTCCGAGACGGTCCGGCCGGGGCAGGCGGTGTCGTGCTGCCAGGACGGCTTGTCGACGTGGGCGGAGCAGGACGCGCCGGCGCCCGAGGGCCGCTGGGTCGGCCCCCACGCGGTCTCCGTCCAGCCCCGGGAGGTGTCGCTGCGGGTCAGCGAGGTGCCGCCGACCGCGATGACCGAGGTGAGGTCGGCCGGGTAGGGCGCGTCGAGCTGGTAGCCGTTGTCACCCGACGCGGCCAGGATGGGCACGCCCGGGTGCGCGTAGGAGCCGACGGTCGTGGGCCGCCCGTCCGCCCCGATGACGGCGCCGTCCCACTGGGTGCTCTCCGGCGCGCTGTAGCTGTTGGAGACGGCGCTCGCGCCGAGCCGTACCGCGGTGTCCTCGGCGGTCGCCAGCTGGATCGCACCGGCCGCGTCGCCCTCGACCAGCAGGATGTTGCAGTCGGGGCAGGCCGCCGAGACGGCCTCCACGTCGAGGCTGATCTCCACCGCCCAGCTCACGTCGACCGGGGGCAGCGGCGCAGCGTCGCCGTTCTGGTTGACCTTGCGGAAGCAGCCGTTGGCGGTGGTGCAGGCCGGCAGGCCGTACGTCGCGCGGTAGACGGCGAGGTCGGCCTCGACGGTCGGCGCGTCGTAGGCGTCGACGATCGCGACGGTGCGGCCCTTGCCCGCGTGCGCGGCCACGTCGGAGGCGATGTGGTAGGCGGACTGGAGGTCGGACGGGCCGTAGCCGTCGGGCAGCGTGGCGTCGGCCTTGGGCGAGAAGGAGCGGGCGCCGGGCACCGACGTGTCCGGCATCACCTCGGCCTGACAGGCCAGTTGGCCGGGCGGCGGGGCGGAACAGACCGACACCGGGGCGGTGGCGGCCGCCGTACCGGAGGCGTCGTCGCCGAAGGAGGACGGGGAGACGACCGCGAGCAGGCCGAGGACGGTCGCCGCGACCGCCACCGAACCGGCCACCGGCCGGAAGAAGCGGGAGGACATCACTGAGGACTCCTGGGAGGTCGGGGTGGTCACGGTCACCGCACCTGGTAGGCGCTCGACAGGGTCTGGTCGATCCGGCCGCCCTGCTGGTCCCACGCCGCGACCCGGAACGACACGGTGCCGCCGGACGCGGAGGCGGGCACGGTGTACGCGGCCCGGTAGGCGCCCTTGCCGCCGGTCACCCGCAGGTCCTGCCAGCTCTTGCCGCCGTCGTAGGACACCTGGGCGGTCGCGCCGGAGATCTGCCCCCCGGTCGTGTACTGCTCGCGTGCCACGTCCAGGTCCAGGGTGTGCCGGCCCGTGGTCAGGCGGTGCTGGAGGTCGGCGTCCGTGCTGGTGGACGCGAACAGCAGCGGCAGCGCGGCGCAGGAGGTGGTCAGGCCGTCGCAGGTCGCCACGTCGGACGGCGGCTTTTGGCCCTTGCCCGGGTCGGCGGTGAACGTCCAGGTCGTGTCGGTGCCGGCGGTCGGGGTGCCGTGGCTGCGCGTGATCTGCTGGCGCAGCCGGTAGGTGGCCTTGCCCGCGGGCACCGCGACGCTCGCCCCGAACAGGTTGCCGTCGCCACTGGCCTGGAGCGTGCCGTCGCGGGTCAGCGTCGTCGTGCCGGAGTCGTCGTACCCGACGCCGACGGTGCCGGGTGTGCTGTCGCCGTCCTCGCCGATGCCGAACACCAGCGTGTCCGCCGTCGCGCACGCGCCGCAGTTGACCGCGCCGAGGCCGGTGTCCACCTGCACGCCGGGCTGCGGCGCGTCGCCCTCCCACAGCACCGAGCGGTGCTCGCCGGCGCGGTAGGCGGTGTCCGCGCCGCTGAGCAGGACCTCGGTCTGCTCGTCCTCCAGTTGCGTCCGCCAGGTCAGACCCGGCGTCGCACTCACGTAGTCGGTCAACGTGCTGCCCGGGGTGGGGAAGTTGAACCCGACGGCTGTCTGGACCCCGGCGCGCGCGGCCCACACCGGCGTCACGTTCTGGACGAGCAGGTCCCAGCCGCTCGGACCGGTCGGCGCCGAGAAGGTGTGCTCGACCGTGGCCAGCGACTTCGCGTCGACCGACGCCGGATACGAACTCGGCAGGTGGTCATAGGAGTCGGCGAGGTGGTACGTGTACGGCCGCGCGGCGTCCGCGGGCGAGGTCAGGGTCGTGGAGACCACCGCCTGGAAGCGGCCGTGCGTGACCGGCGAGGTCGTGTTGAACGTCAGGTCGGACAGGTCGCTGCCCTGGTGCAGGACCTGGAGGGCCACGCTGCCGGTGTCGCTGCCGGGCGAGCCGTCGCTGCGGTAGAGGGTGAACTCGGTGCCGGCGACCGTCGCCGGGCGCGGGGTGGCCGGCACCGGGATCGTGTGCGTGGAGGTGCGCGCGTCCAGGGTGACGCTCGTCCCGTCGCCCACCGCGACGTCCGGCGCGATGGTGATGTGCGTGCCCTCGATGTACATCAACTCGTAGTGCCCGGTGGGCACGCTGAGCTTCATGCTGCCCCGGGGCACGTTGAACACCGTGTTGTCGTACGCGGTGTGGTCCACGTCGATCAGGTACAGCTCGCCCGTGGTGGTGGGCTGCCCGGACGTGTCGACCAGGTGCACCGTGAGGCGGCCGACGCGGTACGCGTCGCTCTTCCGGGACGCCGTCGCGGGCGTCGCGGCCTTCGGGGTGAACGCGCCGGTGCCGCAGGTGCGTTCGGCCAGTGCCGTGGTGTCGTACGGGGCCAGGCCCGTCTTCGCGGTGGCGGCGTTCGCGGGCACCAGGTACTGGTGGCCCCCGCTGCGGAAGGAGAGCAGCGTGCGGTTCTCGCCCGCGGCCGGGTCGGTGAGGCGGGCACCGTCCGCGGTGACGGTCGCGCCGATCCCGCCCGGCAGGGTCACCCGGCAGCCCGCCGCGGCCTGTTGCGCCGCGGCCGTCCTGACGAAAGCGGACGGCGGTGTGCCCTCCGCGTGCGACGCGGGCACCACGAACAGCCCGCACGCGGCGGCCAGCCCGAGTGCCGCCAACCGGCCGCCACGGTGCCCCATCAGGGGTATGGGTCGTTTCAACTCGACGTTCACCTTTCGGTGTTGGGGGTCAGGAAACCCGCCCGGTCAGAGGGGCTCGTAGCCCGTGAACGGGTCGTCGTCCATCTCCTCGGACGACCCGGGCGGTTCCTCGGGAACGTGCGGCGCCTCCTCGGCCGGCCCTTCGCCGTCCGCGGAGCATGGTCCGGCCGGGTGCCCCTCCTCCCTCGGGACGCCCTCACCGAAACGGCTCACCCTTTTGCTCTCCATCACGTGTCGCGGAACCGGATACCGCCCGCACAGCGGGCGAACGCGAGTATCACCACCCCCGCGCCCCCCTCGCGATCCGTCAACTGACCTAAAGTTCCCCGGGCCCCTCGGGGCGGGTGGGCCGGGAAACCGGGGAGGCCGCCCGGCCCGCTACGTCAGGATTCCGCCGGGCGATGCCCGCGTTGAGGGCCGCCACGGCCAGGGCGGTGCGGGACCTGACGTGGTGCTTGCGCATCGCGGAGTTGAGCTGGGCGGCCACCGTGCGGGGGGAACGGGACAGGGCGCGGGCGATGTCGGGGGTGGACAGCCCGGTCAGCATCAGCCGTACGACCTCCAGTTCGCGCGGGGAGAGCCGGTCGCCGTAGCCGCGCCGCGGCCCGCGCGGAGCGGCCCGCTCCACCGCGGCCACCCGCCGCGCGTCCTCGTGGGCCCCCAGCTCCCGGAACCCGCCCTCGACCGCGGTGAGCAGGTCGGCCGCCCCGAGGGCCAGGGCCCGCCGCTCGCGGGCGAGCAGCGCCTCGTAGGGCCGCGGCAGCCGCTCCCAGGCGACGGCCGCCGCCTCCCACCGCTCCGCCACCTGCGCGCCCGGCTCGCGCGCCTCCGCCACCCACGCCTCGCACGTGGCCAGCGCGGCGGCGGCCGCGGGGGAGGGCACCCCGCGCAGGCCCCGCGCGTAGCGGGCGAGGAGGTCCTCGGCCGCGTCGATCCGCCCGGCGGCGACGAACGCCCGCACCCGGACGGGCGCGATCTCCGTGGCCCACAGCCAGATCCCCTTGCGGGTGACGACCCGCATCCCCTCCTCGGTGAGCGCGAGGCACTCCTCGACCCGCCCCTCGGCCAGCCGCATCGCCGCCAGCGCGGCCGTCGGCTTCAGCGGCACCTCCACCATGCCGCGCCGCGCCGCTTCGGCCGAGACGTGCTCGAACCGCCCGCCTGCCGCGGCGAGTTCCGCCTCCCCGGTGGCACCGGCCGCACCCAGCAGCGCGAGCACCAGCAGCCCGTCGAGGATCATCAGCGGCTCCTGCTCGATGCGGGTGAACGCCGCCGCCCGCTCGGCCAGCCCCGCCCAGCGGCCCTCGTACCAGTCGAGGTGGACCAGCGTCACCAGCGCCATGTCCCGCATCCGCAGGTACCCGTGCGCCGCGCTGACCTCCGCGGCCCGCTCCAGCCGCGGCCGCGCCCGCGCGTAGAACCCCCAACGCAGGTCGGCATCACCGATGTTGAGGTCGGCACGGATGGTGCTGAGCAGGTCCTCCGGGCGCTCGGCGGCCGCCGGGACGCCCGCGGCGACGTCCCACCCGGCGGGGTCGCCCATCTCCAGCAGCGCGGTCACCCGGTCCACCCGGAACGTCAACCGCCCCTGCGCGGGGACCCTGACCTCCACCAGCTCCACCGACTTGTCCAGCCACCGCCGGTGCGCGGAGACCGGCCAGTCCGCGCCGCCGGGCCGGCTGAGCGCGCTCATCGCCGCGGCGGCCTCCTGCGGCCGGTCGTCCAGGTCGCCGATCGCGCGCTCCAACTCCGCGGCGCCGGCGGCGTACTGGCCGGTCTGGAGCAGCATCCGGCCCAACTGGGCGCGGATCTCGCCGCGTTCGGGCCGCGACAGGGCGTCGCCGTCGAGCAGGGACCGCAGCACCCCGAGGAGTTCGGTGCTGGCGAGGTACCCGGAGAAGGCGTAGACGGGGAACTTCCGGCACAGCCGGGCGGCGTCCCCGGCCGGCAGGCCCGGCGCCGACAGCAGCGCGTGCATCGCCGACACCGCCGCCGGCTGGTCCCCCGAGGCGAGCGACAGGTCCGCGGCCCGCTCGGTGTAGCGCCGCCACGCGCCGGTGTCGCCGCCCGCCGCGAAGTGCCGCGGCAACTGGGCGATCGGGACCGGCGACAGCTTCTCCAGCGCCCGCCCGGCCCGCAGGTGCAGCACGCGCCGCTCCCCGCCGGGGATGTCGTCGTAGACGGCGCGGCCGGCCAGCAGGTGGCGGAAGTGCACCCGCCCGGTGGGGTCCTCGACCAGCGCCCTGGCCCGTACGGCCGCGGCCAGCGCGGCTTCGGCCCGCTCGGCCGGCAGCCCCGACACGGCCACCAGCACCGCGGGCCCCACCGGCTCCGCGAGGACGGCGGCGGCGCGCAGCACCTCGCGGTCGTCGGGCGCGAGACGGGCGGCGCGCTCCAGCACCGCGTCGCGGATCGTCGGCGGCACCTCGATCCGGGTCAGGGTCCGGCGCCGCCACTCGCCGCCGTGGCGCACCAGGTCCGCCCGGTCGCCCAGCAGCCGTACGGACTCCTCCAGGGCGAGCGGCAGACCCGAGGTGTGCTGGTGCAGGAAGGCGGCGAACGCGTCGGAGACATGCTCGTCGTGGAGCATCGAGGAGATGAACTGCGCGGTCTCGGCCACGCTCAGCGGGGCGAGCACGATCCGGGTGTGCACGCTGCCGGGCGCGGGTCTGGCGGCCAGGCGCAGGAGGTGGGAGCCGATCGGCACGTCCTCGGGGCGGTAGGTCAGCACCAGGCTGACGCGTTCCGCCGCCGGGCGGGTGGCGAGGAAGAGCAGGAAGTCGAGGGTGGCCGCGTCCGCCCAGTGCGCGTCCTCCACGGCCAGTACCGCGGTGCCGCACCCGGCGAGGAGTTCGCGCAGCGCGCGGAAGAGGCGGTGCCGGGCGGCCCCGGCGTCGTCGAGCCGCTCGGGCGCGGGCGGCAGGTCGCCGGCCCACTCGGGGAAGAGCGGGCGCAGCGCCCCGGCCAGCGGGGACAGGCCCAGCGCGGCCACGTCGACGCCGGTCTGGCGGACCGCGTCCACGACCGGGGCGAGGGTGAGGGTCTCCCGGAAGGGCGGGCAGCCCGCGACCAGCACCCGGCCGGGGCGGCCGGGGCGGGGCGCGGCGCCGGGGCCGGCCGCCTCCAGGGCCTCCAGCACCTCCTGGAGCAGCCGGGTCTTGCCGATGCCCGCCTCGCCCTCGACGAAGACGGCCGCGGGCCCGGCGGTGAGGCCGCGCACGGCCCGCTCCAGCTCCGCCGCCCGCCCGACCAGCCGGGGCCCGCGCACCGCGGGCGTACCGTCCTGGACCGCCGGTTGCGCTGCCACGGCCCCGCCTCCCCTCACCGACCCCCGTGCACCCGCCTGCGTCAGCGGCCCATTGTGTCCCGCCGGGCGCCCGCTGACCAGGCAAACCTTCCGCCGTCGAAGCCCCGCACCGGAACACGGCCCCGGCACCGCACCCGAACGCGGCGCCGGGCCCGCGCAACCGCCGTACCGGCCAGGGACGTCAGAACGAGTGCTGCCGCCTATGGAACGGGGATGCCACGGTGAAGGACGTACGCGTCGCAGGAGCCGCGCTGGCCGCGCTGCTCGCAATGGCCGCGCTGACCGGGTGCGGAGGCCACCCGCACTCGAAGGACCAGTCGAAGTCGACCGCGCAGCAGACGAGTTCGGGGACGACGCCCTCCGCGTCGTCGCCCTCCTCCTCGGCCGTGCCGGTGCCGAGCCTGACCACGTCCGCCCCGATCCGGAAGGCCGACCCGGACACCGTGGTGCGCACCCTCGCCCAGGCCAAGTCGATCGTCCCGCTCACCGCGAGGCTCCCCGACGGCTGGTCCGCGGACCGCGGCGACTTCGTGTCCACGGCGGTCGCCGGCGACGACGACTGCAGCTTCGAGCCCTGCGACGGCGCGAAGTTCCGCGCGTCCGGCGCGTACGAGGACGCCGGCGGCGCGCACGCCTACTCCGAGGTCCAGACGTACGACAGCAAGCAGCACGCCCTCGCCGCGTACGCCGAGGCCGCCGCGGGCGGTGCGGGCGAGGCCAAGCACGGCGGGTCCCCGGTCGGGAACGCCTCCCAGTACCTGACCCGCACCGCGGACGGCGGCACCGACGAGGTCGTCATCTTCCGGGTCGGCACGGTCGTCGCCGAGGTCTCCCTCGAACAGGGCAGCACGGCTGCCGAGAGCCTCCTCACCTTCGCGAACCTCCAGGCCGCCCGCACCCAGGACGTCCTCTCCGGCGATCCCCCCTCCGACAACTGATCCCGCCCCGCTGAGGGCGCCGCTGCGCTACGGGCGGGCGGCCGCCCACCGGGGCAGGAGGTCGCGGCGGACGAACTCCGCGATGGGCAGGGCCGGGGCCGCACCCCCCTTGGCAGGAGCCGCCCCAGAGCCGCCACAGGGCAGTTCAACGCCGGGCCATCTTCACCGGTCTGGCCGGACCGGGTCCGCTGCCGTGTGGTGGTGGGTCTGCCAGTCCTGGTGGATGGCGGTGAACGCGGGTCGCACGTGCTGGTCGAGGTAGTCGACACGGGTCCGCAGCCGGGCGATGAGTGCGGCGAGTTCGTCCGGGTCGTGGCAGATGGTCTCCTCGGTGTCGCTGACCTGGACGGTCAGGACCGGGTGGACGGGCCGGTCGGGGGCCTCACGGTCGGCGCAGGGGTGGCAGGTGACCGCGCCGAAGGGCGTCATGTACCCGTCCTCGTCCACGCCGTCGCCCGGGCCGACCAGGGAGCCCGGCACGCCGTCGAAGTAGCGGAACAACTCCAGACGGACCAGGTCGACCGGCAGAGCGACCGGGTGCACGTCGGACGCGCTCGGGTCCTCGTACGCCCACGGCGGCAGATACCCCGATACCGTCACACCGTTCGTCGCGGTCAACCTCCACGTACGAGGCTCACCGGTCGTGCGTAACGCGGCGACGGCGGTGGCTTCTTCGTCAGCGCTCACGCTTCCACGTCCTTCGCCGACCCGCCGCCCTCGGTGTGCTCCTCCAGCAGAGTGCGCAGGAACACCAGCGACGCCGCCGGGGACAACGCGATGTCCCGCAGTGCGTCCAATGTGCCCCGCAGCGACTCGACGTCCTCCGGGTCGGAGGTCAGGTAGCCGCGCCAGCCGCCCTGCATGAAAGCCACCGCGCCCCCGTCGTGGAGGTAGGCCAACTCCACCGGGCAGCGCACGTGATGCGGGCCGGCGTCCGACGGCACCACATGCACCACCACGCCCGGCCACTGCGCCGCCTCGATCAGGTGCTCCGCCTGCGCGGTCCACGTCTTCTCATCCCGCGCCTTACGGCGCAGCACCGCCTCGTCGATCAACACCCGGTAGCGCACCTGCGCGCCGATCAGACGCAACTGCCGGTCGGCCAGGGCCGCGATCTGCTGGTCCACCTGCTCGTCGCTGAGCTGCGCCAGGTGCAGCAGTTCCCTCGTGTAGGCGCCGGTCTGGAGCAGATCCGGGAGGGCGCCGGGGGCGTACTCCAGGATGTTGGCCGCCTTGGCCTCGAACGGCCCCATGTCCCCGGTCAGCTGCCGGTCGTGGAACTCGTGTTTCGCCAGGTACCACAGCCGTTCCAGGAGGTCCCCGGTCCCGTACACGGTGTCCAGAGTGCGCGCCACCAGCACGTGCCCCAGGCGCTCCCCTTTCTCCAACCGGTGCAGGTACGACTGCTCGTAGTTGCACACCTCCCCGAGTGCCATCAAGCTCATCCCCGACTTCTGGCGCAGAATCGCAAGTTGGTGCGCAAACATCCTGCGTGCCGAGAACCACTCCGGAGGAATTCCGCCCCTCCACCCGCCGTGGCTGCTGTCGCCGCTGCTCGCGCCATCGTCGTTGCCCATACGGATACCTCTTCTCCCTATCCGGTGCTGTTCGTGGTCAGGGTCGTGCGATGCGATCCACCCACGTCGGCGCACAGCGGCGGTACGGTGGTTCATCGGCTGAACGGGAAGGTCTTGCTCGGCCGCTGCGATACCGAAAAGACAACCCGCTCCGGCGCTGTGCGAACAGGGCAGATGTGGCGCAGCTCTGGCGCACACCTGGCGCATCGGCCCTGCTGAACTGGGATGTCGCGGGGCAATGAACGGGGGAAGGCATGGGAGCGCGAAGGCGGTTGGCGGCGCGCCGCAAGGCTCTCGGCTACAGTCAGGAAAGTCTTGCGGAGGCCCTCCGCGCGGATCGGGCGACGGTCGGGCGATGGGAGCGCGGTGAAACCGATCCTCATCCCTACCTGCGTCCTCGCCTGGCCAAGGCGCTCCGGATCAGTGCCACCGAACTGGACTCGCTGCTGACAACGGAGGCCATGTCGGGGGCAGGAAGCACCGCGACGCATGACGGCCTGCTGGAAGCCCGTGGAACGCGCTCGGCGGAGGGGGACATCGACGAGATGATCAGACGCGAGTTCCTCAGGCTCATGAGCCAGACCGGAGCGCTCATCTCGCTTCCCACCGGCGGTGCGAACCGTGCCGCGGAGACTGCCGTCGGCACGGAGACGGCTCAGGCCGCAACTACGCATCTGTGGCAGGTCTACGGCCTCGCCAAGGCGAAACGCAGCGTGTACCCGTTGGTGCGTGACCAGTTGTCGGACCTGGCGTACACGCTCGGCCGCCCGCACTCTTCGGCCCGCCACCAGGAGTTGTGCGCCGAAGCCGCCGACCTTTACCAGCTCGCCGGCGAAATCTCCTTCGACGGGAATCGTTACACCCAGGCCGCGGAGTGCTACGCGCTGGCCGCAAGCGCGAGCAAGGAAGCGGGAAACGCCGACCTGTGGGCAGCCGCGCTCACCCGGCACGCCTTCATCGGCGTCTACGAGAAGCGCTTCCAGCAGACCGCCCCCCTGCTCCAGGCAGCCGAGGTGCTCGCCAGGAACGGCGACAGCCAACTGTCCACCCGCCACTGGGTGGCCGCGGTCCAGGCCCAGGTCCACGCCGGCCTGGGCGACCTGAACGCCTGCAATCGCGCGCTGGACACCGCGCAGGAAGTGCACCGCCTCGACCATCCCTGCCCTGGCGGTTGGCTACGGTTCGACGGCTCGCGCCTCGACGAGGAGCGGGGCAGTTGCTATGTGCGGCTGGGCCGCCTGGACCTTGCCGAGACGGCACTCACCGATGCCCTCGCCAGCAAGCTCACGCTGCGGCGCCAGGGAAGCGTACTTACCGATCTCGCGATGATCGGTGCCCGGCGCCATGACGTCGACCGCCTGCTGTCCTACGGAACAGCGGCCGTCGAGTTGGCCGAACGCACCTCGTCCGGTTACATCGGCAAGAAACTCGAAGGGCTGCGCGGATACCTCGCGCCTTTTCGGGCCGACAAGCGGGTCTCGGACTTCAGCGAACGCATCTCGTCACTGACCGCCGTATGAGCGCACTGGAGGAATCACGATGACCGATCAGGGCCGGGCCTTCCGAGAAGCCTGGATCAAGGGTGTGAACACGCACTATCCAGGTGAGCCGAAGCCCGGATACGTCGCGCCCTGGGAGGAGACCCCCGAGTGGGAGCGCGACGCGGCCTCCGCGGTCTACGGCCAGGTGGAGGACTTCCTCACTGTCAGCGCCGGCAGCGCCGCCAAGCTCAGCCGGGAGCAGAAGGGGCGCTTCGTCTCCCTGTGCTGGATCGCCCAGATCCACAAGCACTTCCCCGACCCGAAGCCCTCCTACGTGGCCGACTGGGACGACCAACCCGCCTGGCAGCGGGAAACCAACGCTGACATCTTCGAGGCGATCGAGCAGCGCCCGTAAGGGCGCCGCTGCGCTACGGGCGGGCGGCCGCCCACCGGGCCAGGAGGTCGCGGCGGACGAACTCCGCGATGGGCAGGGCCGTGACGGCGTAGAAGAACCACATGCCGGTGGACGTGGGCATGGCGAAGCGGGGGGTGTACCAGGGCGGGTCGAGCGTCGCCTGCCAGGCCGGCGCGATGACGGCGACGGCCGCGCCCGCGTAGCCGGTCCGGCGCGGCAAAGGCCCCGCGCCGGGTAGGAGGCCCGCCAGGGACAGCAGTGTGGCCAGCAGGCCGAAGAGGGCGAGCAGAGAGGCTACGGAGCCGCGGGCGAGCGCGTCCCAGGTGGCGAAGTCGTGGCCGGTGGCCTTGACCAGCGGCTGCGCGAAGCAGACGAGGGTGCCCCACCGCACGCTCCACACGGACTGGCCGTCGCCCCCAGCGGAGTACGCCCGCAGGAAGCAGGAGACGGCGTACAGCGCCAGCAGCGCCCCCGCGGCGCCGAGCCCCGTACGACGCGGCTGCGGCGCGCTGCCGGTGCCCGGCCCCGGCCTCGGCCCAAGCGCCGGGATCGTAGGGGCGTGCGACTGGTCCACCCCGGGTCCTTCCGCCACCACGAGCGTCGGCTTCGGCGCGGGCGCCCGCAACTCCCGTGCGCACTCGGCGGACGACGTCCGGTCCTGGGGGAGCAGCGACGTCATCCGGGTGAGCAGCGGCACCAGGTGGGCGGGCAGCGACTGCCGTGCGGGGCCGGTGAGTTGGGCCGCCGGTGCCCGTCGACCGCTGAGCTTCTCGACCAGCACCAGCACCAGCCCGAGCGCGTAGACGTTCGACGCGGCCGTCGCGCTGCTCGGGCGCCATGTTGGCCAGGGTGCCGAAGGCGTTGCCGGATGCTGCCGTGGTTCAGCGCCGCGAGCGTCCGGGCCGCGCGGGCGAACCGCCGGGCCGCGTTCGGGTACTCGGCGACCCCGGTGACGAACTTGACGGCCACCAGCCGCTGAAGGATGCGCGGCGGCGGCAAGGCCGATCACCGCGCCGTTGCGCCACCGGCAGGCCCATCCGCCACTCGAAGGAAGTCCGCAGGCCGAAGGTGGTTGTGCGGGACCCGGCCGGTGCCGACCCTGGTACGGGCGCCCGGCCGCGGCGGCCAGGACCAGGAGACGCTGATGGAGGAACGGATGGCACAGCTCGAGGACGACCGTGCGCGCGACCGTACGGTCGGACAGCCCGACGTGCCGGGGGCCGCGCCCGCGGGCCCGACCGCGGACACGCAGACAGACGCGGACACGGACGCGCACGCGGAGGCCAGAGACCGGATCACCCACGGCCTGCTCTACAACGAGTCCGACGCCGGCTTCCTCCAGGGCGGCCGCCGCGCGGGCCTGCTGCACGAGTACAACCAGACCGCCCCCGCCGAGGCGGAGCTCCGCGCCGACCTGCTCGGCCGCATCCTCGGCTCGATCGGCAAGCGCAGCTTCATCGCGCCCGTCTTCCAGGCCGCGTACGGCAGCAACGTGCACATCGGGGACGACTTCTACGGCAACTTCAACCTCTCCCTGATCGACGACGTGGAGATCCGCATCGGCAACGGCGTGATGATCGCCCCGAACACCACGATCACCACCACCGGCCACCCCGTCCACCCGGAGCTGCGCGTGGACTACAACCGCTTCTCCGAGCCGGTGGCGATCGGGGACAAGGTGTGGATCGGCAGCAATGTGGTGGTGCTGCCGGGCGTGACGATCGGATACGGCTCGGTGATCGGCGCGGGCAGCGTCGTCACCCATGACATCCCGCCGATGGTGGTCGCCTTCGGCGCGCCCTGCCGCATCGTCCGGCCCATCACGGACGCGGATCTGACGCAGCGTCAGTAATACCCCGGGAGGAGCGCACGGGCCGTCGACCGCACGAGAACCCGCACGGGTGAAAAGCAGTTTCCTGACGTGTCGTCAGGTGTCGAGGTCCCAGAACGAGCCGTAGCGAGTGGTGAGTTCCTCGATGTCGGGGGCGGTCAGCAGGCGCTGCCCGCTCTCGCCGAGGAGGAGCAGCAGGGCGCAGACCTCTTCCAGTTCGGTGGCCGCGTCGACGGCGGCGGCCAGGTCGGCGCCGGCGACGACGGGGCCGTGGTTGGCGAGGAGGGCCGCGCGGAAGGGGAACGGGAGGGCTTCGAGGCCGGCGGCCTGCCCGGGGTCGCCGGGGGCGGCGTAGGGGATCAGCGGGGTCTGGCCGACGCGCATGACGAAGTACGGCGTGAGCGGGGGTATCGCGCTGTGCTCGCTCCAGCCGGGCCGGCAGCTGACGGCGGCGGCGTGCCGGGAGTGCAGGTGGACCACGGCCCCGGCGGTGGGGTCGCGCCGGTAGAACGCGGTGTGCAGCGGGAACTCCTTGGACGGCCGCGGCCCCGAGACGTGGCGGCCGGCCAGGTCCACCACGCTCAGCCGGTCCGGGTCGAGGCCGCCCAGGCCGTACCCGGTGGGCGTGATCAGCACCCGGTCGCCGTCGCGGACGCTGATGTTGCCGCTGGCGCCCGGGCTGAACCCGAGCGACTGGAGCTTCGCGCCCGCCTGGACGAGATCGGTCTCGGGCGTCCTCACGCCAGCTCTCCCCACGCCGTGGTGAACATGTCGGTGGCCCCGAAGTTCCCGGACTTCAGTGCCAGGTCGACCGGGTGCCGGCCGCCGTCGAGCCGCGCCTCGGTGTGCGTCCAGGCGACGCCGGGCGCGATGGGCGCGCCGACCCGCAGGGTGCGCGCGCCGATCGCGGTGACCACGGCGCCCGAGGTCTCCCCGCCGGCCACCAGCAGGTGCCGGGCGCCGGCAGCGACGAGGGCGGCGGCGCACCGGGCCAGCGCGGTCTCCACCAGCACCGCGTCGCCGGAGCCGGGCCCGCTCACCCCGGGAGCGCCGGGAACCGTACCGCCGGGGCTCCTACCGCCGGTATCCACAGGCCCCGAATCCGACATGCCGGACTCGGGTACGGTGGTCTGGTCGTCGGTGGCGTAGATCATCGGCGGCAGTTCGGGGTTCGCCCGCCACGCACCCCGGACGAAGCCGACCAGGTCGGACACGGCGCCGTCGAGGTCCGTCCGCAGAGCCGTGATGTCCAGGGCGCGGGAGGGCAGCACCGCGCGGGCGTGCCGGACCTGGGCGCGGGTCGTCGCCGAGGCGCTGCCGGACAGCACCGCGGCGGGGCCGCGGCCCGTGCTCGACGCGCGGGCGGCGGCCAGGCCGTCGCGCGGCCCGGTCATGCCGAGCGCCAGCCCGGCCGCGCCGGTGACCAGCGGCAGGTGCGCGGTCGCGGCGGCGATGGCGCGCAGGTCGTCGTCGGTGGTCGCGTCCACCACCGCCAGGTCGCCGGCGGCCGGGTCCCGCAGCGCCGCCCGTACGGCGTCGGCCCCGCCGCGTACGGCCTCGTGGCGCACGCGGCCGACGGTCCGGCGGGTCTGCGGGGCCAGCAGCCGGCCCAGGTGCGCGTCGCGCATCGGGGTCAGCGGGTGGTCGCGCATGGGGCTCTCGTCGAGCAGGTCGTCGTGGACGAAGAGCCGGGAGCGGTAGACGGTGCGGCCGGTGGCCGGGAAGGAGGGCACGACGACGGTGGCGTCCTGGCCGAGCTCGTCGAGCAGGGCGTCGGCGACCGGGCCGATGTTGCCGCGGGGCGTGGAGTCGAAGGTGGAGCAGTACTTGAAGTAGAAGCGGGTGCAGCCCGCCGCGCGCAGCGCCCGCAGCGCCGCGACCGAGTCGCCGACGGCCTCGGCCACCGGCGCCGTACGGGACTTCAGGGCGACCACGACGGCGTCGGCGTCCGCCCAGGACGCGTCGCCGGCCGCCGCGCCGTCACGCACATCGGGGATGCCGGGGATGCCGGGGACGCCGACCGCCACCACGGTCCGGAACCCGCGGGTGACCAGCATCGTGGCGAGATCCGTCGCCCCTGTGAAGTCGTCGGCGATTGCCCCGAGAGATGGCATCGGTCCTCCTGTGCTGCCGTGTGACGGCACCGGCCGTCTGTTGTGAAAAAATGTTAACATGCTTGACCGTGGCGTGAAGCCGTGTTTAGTTTGTGTTAATTCATGAGCGCCCGACAGCTCCCGCGCCGACACCGCCGGGCCGTCCCGCGCCTCACGAGCAACCCGACACCAGCCCCACCCGGTCCCTGCGGACCGGCATTCATCCCGATAGGACCGCCATGAACATGCGCGACGAGTCCGCGGACAACGGCAGCGGCCCGGTCCGCTACGCGCTGTCGGGTGCGGGAGGCGGCTTCGCCCGTACCCTCCTCGCCCAGAGCCTGCTGATCCCGTGGCTCCAGCCGGTCGTGCTGTGCGACCTGGACGTCGAGCAGGTCCACGCCGTGTGCGTGGCGCTCGGCTACGCCGCCGACGACCTCGTGACCTGCCCGGACGCCGAGTCCGTCGCGCGGGCCGCGGCCGACGGCCGGATCGCGGTCACCGCGGACGCCACCGCCCTCCAGGCCGCCGGCTGGGACGTCCTGGCCGAGGCGACCGGCAGCCCGGTGCACGGTCTGGCGATGGCGGAGGCGGCCCTGGCCGCCGGCCGCCACGTGGCGATGGTCAGCAAGGAGGTGGACTCCGTCGCCGGACCGCACCTCGCCCGCGAGGCGGCCCGCCGCGGGCTGGTCTACACCCCCGTCGAGGGCGACCAGCCCGCGAACCTCGTCGGCCTGACCGCCTGGGCGCGCGACCTCGGGCTCGACGTCGTCGCCATCGGCAAGTCCAGCGAGTACGACCTCGTCCTCGACCCGGCGACCGGCACCGTCACCCAACTCGACACCACCGTGCCCGCCCCCGCGCTGACCGGCCTGCTCACCCTCGGCGACGACGTGCGCGCCACCCTCGAAGCGCGCGCCGCGGCGGTCGCCGCGCTGCCCGTCGGCGCCACCGCCGACTACTGCGAGATGGCCGTGGTCGCCGCCCACACCGGCTTCCGCCCCGACACCGAGCGCCTGCACTACCCGGTCGCCCGCCCCGCCGAACTCGCCGACGTCTACGCCCTGCGCGAGCACGGCGGCGTGCTGCGCCGGCCCGGCGCCGTCGACGTCTTCAGCGCGCTGCGGCTGCCGGGCGAGGCGTCCTTCGCCGGCGGCGTGTTCGTCGTGGTGCGCACCCACGACCCCGTGACCTGGCAGCTCCTGGCGGGCAAGGGCCACGTGGTCAGCCGCGACGGCCGCTACGCGGCGATCTACCTGCCCTACCACCTCATGGGCGTCGAGGCACCGAACACCCTGCGGGCCGCCGCGGCCGGCCGTACCCACGGCAGCGCGCGCCCCGGGCGCAGCGCGGTCCTGGCCGGCCGCGCCCGGCACGACCTGCCCGCCGGCACCGGGCTGCGGATGGGCGGCCACCACCACGACGTGGAAGGCGTGCACGCCGTCCTGCTGCGCGACGAGGACACCCCGTCCGACGTCGCACCCCTCTACCTGGCCGCGGGCGCCCGGCTGGCCCGGCCGGTCGCGGCGGGCGAACTGCTGCGCCTGGCCGACCTCACCGGGTACGACGACGCGCTGGCCCGCGCCTGGCAGGCGGGCGCCGACCCCGACGCAGACCCCGACCCCGACACAGACCCCGACCCCGACACAGACCCCGGCCCCGCCGCCGAGACCGCCCCCGCGAACAGCCTGCCGGCCACCGCCGGAGCGCACCGCAGCGGCGGGCGGGGGCGGTCATGAGCTCCGACGTCCAGCACATAGTCCTCGCCGCGGTCGCCGTCGTGGTCCTGGTGGTGCTGATCACCAAGGCCAAGCTGCACCCGTTCCTCGCGCTGAGCGCCGCCGCCCTCGGGCTGGGCTTCGCCAACGGCATCGGCCCGAACGCGACCGTGGACCACTTCGAGAGCGGCTTCGGCGACGCGCTCAGCGACGTCGGCCCGATCATCGGCCTGGGCACCGTCCTCGGCGGCATCCTGCTCGGCTCCGGCGGCGCCGACCGGATCGCCACCGCCTTCATCGGCGCCCGCCCGATCAAGTGGGTGCCGTTCGCGATGACCGGCGCCGCGCTGCTCATCGGCATGCCGCACATCTTCGACGTCAGCTTCGTGATGCTGGTGCCGCTGGTGTACGCCACCGCCCGGCGCACCGGCAGCCACCTGCTCTACGTCGGCCTGCCGATGGCCGCCGGCCTGTACATCTCGCACGGCCTGCTGCCCCCGCACCCCTCCCCGACCGCGGCGATCGGCGCCTACCACGCCAACACCGGGCTCACCCTGCTCTACGGCCTGATCATCGGCATCCCGATCGCGGTGATCAACGGCCCGCTGCTCACCCGGGTGGCCAGCCGCTGGTTCGGGCCCGCGCCCGACCTCGACAAGGGGCCGGCGCCGGAGGAGCGCATCGAGCCGGCCCGGCAGGGCCGCACCGTGTCGCTCACCGCGGCGATGGCCACGGTCCTGCTGCCCGCGGTGCTGATGCTCATCGGCACCCTGGGCAAGAGCCAGGCCGCGGACGGCTCCTGGGAGCACACCTTCTTCGAGTTCTGCGACAACCCGGTGCTCTCGCTCGCCGTGGCCGTGGTCTTCGCCTACCTCGCGCTCGGCACCCGCACCGGCTTCGACCTGGGGCAGATCCAGAAGATGGCCGCCAAGGGCCTGGGCCCGGCCGGCATGATCATCCTGATCCTGGGCGCGGGCGGCGCCCTGAGCGAGATGCTCACCGCCACCGGCGTCGGCAAGGTGATCTCCACCCACGCGGTGCACTGGTCGATCTCCCCGCTCATCCTGGCCTGGGGCGTCGCGGCGCTGCTGCGGATCTGCCTCGGCTCGGCCACCGTGGCCACCGTCACCGCGGCCGGCATCGTCGGCCCGCTGATGGGCGCCTACCCAGGGCTCTCGCCGGAGCTGCTGGTGCTGGCCACCGCGTCCGGCTCGGTGATGCTCTCGCACGTCAACGACTCCGGGTTCTGGCTGTTCAAGGAGTACTACCAGCTCAGCGTGGGGCAGACCTTCCGCACCTGGACGCTGATGCTGTCGTTGCAGTCGCTGCTGAGTCTGGGTGGCATCCTGCTGCTCAGTACGGTGGTCAGCTGAACCGCGAGCCCCCCGGCAACGGAGACGGAGCACGGAAGCGGCAAGCGGGAAACGGACAACGGGACGGAGGAACCGGGTTGAAGCCCTCGACGGACGGCGTGCCGCTCATCCCCGACCAGCGCCGGGAGGCGCTGCTGAAGCACCTGCGCCGGGAAGGCGTGCTCAGCGTCCAGCAGATCACCCAGCTGTTCGGGGTCTCGCACATGACCGTCCGCCGGGACATCACGGAGCTGGAGCAGCAGGGGCTGGTCTACTCCGTGCCCGGCGGGGTGCGGATCGCCAGCGGGGTGCGCTCCGAACCCGGCTTCACCGCCAAGGCGCTGGTCGAGCAGCCGCAGAAGCACGCGATGGCCCAGGAGGCCGCCGCGCTGGTCGCCGAGGGCATGACCGTCTACCTCGACGCGGGGACCACCATGCACGCGATGATCCCCGCGCTGGTCGAGCACCGCGCGCTGACCGTGGTGACCAACGACTTCCACGCCGTCGAGCAGCTGTGCCAGGCCCGGCACATCGACACCGTGCACGTCGGCGGCCGGGTCGAGCCCGACAACCGCTCCAGCGTCGGGCCGCTCGCCGCCGCCACGGTGCGCCAGCTCGCCTTCGACATCGCGTTCGTCAGCGCCAGCTCCTGGGACCTGCTGCGGGGGGTGACCACGCCGTCGGAGAGCAAGATCGAGGTCAAGCGTGCCGCGATGGCGGGCGCGGCCCAGTCGGTGCTGGTCACCGGGGCGTCGAAGTACGGCACGTTCGGCATGTACAAGGTGGCGCCGCTGAGCGCCTTCGACCTGGTGATCACCGACGACGGGCTCGCCGCGCCGGCGGCCGAGGGCATCCGCGCCGCCGGCACCGACCTGCGGCTGGTCCCCGCCGGACCCGCGCCGGCCGGGCCGCCGGCCGCCTGACCCGGGGCGGCGCACCGCGTTGCTCGCGTGGTCCGGCGGCTGCCGGGAGGGTCGGGTCACTTCGTGCTGTCGGCGGCGCCCGATGCGCTGGCGTACGGTGTGGCGGTTGATCCGGCTGGGCCGACCCGCGATCACATGAGAAGCTCGGATCTGAGAGCATCAGGCGCAGTCCGGGAACCCCCTGCACCCGGGCGCGCACATTGAGGACGAAAGTGTCAACTGTGAGTGATGCAACGCACAATGGCGCGGTCGCCGTCGGCGCCTCGCCGGTGCCCTCGGCCTTCGACGACGGCCTCAGTGCCGCCGACCTCGCCGCCAT